>JAITOS010000140.1 GCA_031289815.1 Peptococcaceae bacterium
AACAAAGAACCGGATCTTGTCATTATTGATTTAGTGATGCCGAATTTAGACGGATTGGGCGTTCTGGAAAAAATCAATGCGCGGACGATGGCGCAAAGGCCAAAAATCATTATGCTGACGGCGTTTGGGCAGGAAAATTTGACGTATCAGGCGATGTTGCTGGGGATTGATTATTTTATACTGAAGCCGTTTGATCTGGAGATATTGGGTAAACGCATACGCGCGTTAACGGAGGAAAAGCCGTCGAATATGATTTCCCAGGTGAGCGCGCCGATAGTAACCAGCGCCGGCAGCGGGATTAATCTAAGCGTAGAGGTTACGAATATGATGCACCAGATCGGCATACCAGCCCATGTAAAAGGATATCAATACATACGGGAAGCGATCCTGTTGGTTGTAGAAGATGTTTCCTTGCTGGGCGCGGTAACGAAGGAATTATATCCGATGATCGCCAAAAAATATAATACGGCCCCGAGCCGGGTCGAACGCGGGATTCGGCACGCGATAGAACTCGCTTGGGAAAGAGGGCATACGGAAACGCTGAAAAGAATTTTTGGCTATTCGATGAACATTGAACGGCAAAAACCGACAAATTCTGAGTTTATTGCTTTGCTGGCGGATAAGCTGAGGGTGATGAGTAAGGTCAGCTGAGCGGCGGAGGGTGTGCGGGTGCGCTTGCTTTTGTTGGGGTCGGCGCAGGGCGGACGGTTCCGCTTTTCGTCCCGCTGCGCCCTCCTGAGCTTGTGTCAATATATGACCGAAACAAAATTTATCCCAAAACAGAGACTCGAATTGTGCATTTTAACGGATTAGCTTGAAAAAGTTTTGGGATAATGCTTACAGCTTTTCAGACCGGAAAGCTGTAATATCATCTCTTCATTGTTTTCCCAGATTGCCGGGTTCTGTGTGTTGCAGAGATGATCGTCAACTTTTTCCATAGCTTTGCGTTTCATTTTGGTTTGGGTTCGGAATCGGCGTTGGCGTTTGCCGCTACTTTCGTCTTTGGAACCCGAACCAGGCATGAGGAGATGAAGCCTGCAAGGCCGATGATGGCAAGACCAATGAAGGCAGGAACATAACTCCCGGTCACATCGAATACAGTCCCGGCGATTGTGGGAACAAAGGAGGCCAAGACCGCTATAATGGGTAGCAGCCAGCCGTGGATTTTGGAATAGTGGACGTTACCGAAAATGTTGGCAAGCTCCGCTGGCAGGCAGGCATTGTGAGTCGCAAAACCAAGTCCTACGATTACATAATAAGCAATCATGATAATCATTGAGCCGCCGACCAGAACCGTTACCAACGCTCCGAGCCCCATAAGCAGGGCGGCGAGGCCGTGGACACGGATAGGCTCGACCCGGTCGATGAGAAACGAACAGAACAGCAACGCGGCTATGCCGCCGATTGCCTTCAGCGAGAGCGCTACCGATACATCATCCAGCGTAAGTCCCTGAGACACAAAGTAAAGCCCCGCTTGCGAAACATTCAGGTTTAAGGCCGCAAAACAGGTGAACGCCGTAAGGCCGATGAACCAGAAGGCCGGAGTCTTTACCGCTTCAAGGGCGCTCTTATTTTCCATTGTCTGGTATACCCTGGATATATAGCTCTTCTTTGACGCGCCTTTTTTGAAAGCAGTTGCCCCGCCGTCCATTTCTTGACCGACATCCGCCGGTTTATCCTTTATGACAAAGATGGAGAGCAAAAGACCGATCACCGCAAAGCCAGCGACGAGCCAATAGCCGCTGTGCCAGCTGAAAAGCTTTATGACCCAGTTCGTTATGAGCGGATAAAAGACCGCGATGGTAGCGCCTATGATCAGCGCGATAGAGATAGCCCGTCCTCTGTTTAGCTTGTACCAATTGTTCAGCGTTGTGAAGGTCGGTATTGCCCCGGCGCTCATACACCCATAACTCATGATGACGCCAAAGCCCAAAACATAAAAAACGGCGTTTCCGCCAAGGAAGATTGCGAGCAAAGCGCCCATGATGGCAGTGATCGTTGAACCCAATATATAAGAGAAACGGGCGCCTTTCTTAGCGATAAGCAAGCCAACTAAAGGCGCGGTAAGCCCCTGAAGAAGGATAAACGCCTGAAAGCCAAGACCTAGGACGGTCCGGTTCATAGTAACTGCGGGATCCAGTACCATATAAGCATTTGATAACTGTGCTACAGTAAGGCCAAGAGCGCCTACGAACGCATAGATGAGCCCGCCAGCAGCTATCATTCTCGATCCGGTGAATTTCGTTGCTGACTTCGTGGTTTTGATCGCTGTGTTCATTTTTTACCCCTGATTCTTTTTTTGCAACCCATTTTTCATACGTCATTATAGCATAGCAGGTTCGTTTTGGTAAGGATTATTTGGCGAAATAAGCTACAGCAATATTTTTTCGCATAGTGTATTTCCCTAAAGTGAAAAATGTAATACAATAGCTTTAAAGTAAGGAGCGTAAGAAACGGAGCGAATATTATGAAAAAAGTAAAAGAAGAAATCTCACTAAAGAATACAAAACAAGAGATTTTAGACGCTTTAAATGATGTATTAGAAAAAGAAAAAAATGCTATAGCAACAAAATCCAATCCGGCAAAAGAAGAACAAGAAAAAGTTATTGCCAAAGCAATTGAATCTTCAAAAGTAAATGTGGAACAAAAAATATTTTCAGAAGAATTAAACAATAAATTTAAAGATTTGGAAAAAGCCATACAAGCAGAAGAAGAGAAATTAGAAGCGCTCTACGGGATAGAAAAAGAATTGCAAAGAGTAACTTTGGTAATAAATGCAGGCAAAGATGCTATAGCACAAACCGAATTTGAAAAAAGGAATAAAGTAGAAGAACTAAATTGCGCTATAGAAGACTTAGAAACAAGATATAAAGAGAAAAATTTGGAATTACAACAAGAATATGAAACAACAAGTAGAAAATTAAAGTTAGAAAGAGAGCGTGAAAACGAAGCATACAGTTACAAGCAAAAAAGAGAACGAGACATTGAAAATAATAATTGGGCTGATGAAAAAGCAACGAGAGAAGAAGCTCTGTCTAAAACGGAAGCAGAGACTAAAAGATTATTAGGAGAAGCAACTGAAAAAGTTGACTATATAAAAGGGTTAGAAACAAAAGTAAATGAAATACCAAAAACGTTACAAAAAGAATACGAAAGAGGAGCAGAAGAAGCAACCCGGGCATTAGAAAAAGAACATGAGCATAAAGTGGCGTTGTCAGAAAAAGATTATGAAAGTACGGCTGTCAGGCTAAATGATAAAGTAGAAGCACTAACAGCTGAACTGGCAAAATCAGCGAAACTAAATGTAACCCTACAAGAAAAATTAGATCATGCTTATGTCGAAATAAAAGAACTTGCAACCAAAACTGTTGAGGCGTCCAGTGGTGTTAAAATTATAGGGAACTCATCTAGTGAAAATAAATAAAATAGCTTAAAATTCACTCCACTGAGTGACGACGCTGCAAGGATGGAAGCGGAGGCTGTCATTGCGATGATCGACAGATGTGAACATGGCGGGCGCGGTCACTTTCGGCGTTTATTCCAGGCGGCAATGACCGCCGGCAGCAGAGAAATGGCGACAATGGCGAAAATGACATAGGTAAAATGATGCTGAACCGCCGGAATAGCGCCGAAAAAGTAGCCGGCGGAGATGAAGAGCAGACTCCAGGTGATTCCGCCCAGGGTATTGAAGAAGGTGAATTTAGCGAAAGGCATCTTGCCGACGCCGGCGACAAAAGGGGCGAAGGTGCGAATGATCGGCATAAAACGGGAAAGGAAGACGGCTTTGCCGCCGTGTTTCTCATAGAAAACGTGGGTGCGGTCGATATATTCTTTTTTGACGATGGTGCGGATGAGGCGAGAGCGGCTGTTCAGGATTTTTTGACCAATGAAGCGACCGATGAAATAATTTGTGGTATTACCGCCGACGGCGGCGACCATCAGGAGCAGGGTGATCAGCTTGGTGTTGAAAAATCCGTCCGCGGCCAGAGCGCCGATGACAAAAAGCAGGGAATCTCCCGGTAAAAATGGGGTAAAGACGAGCCCGGTTTCACAAAAGATGACCAGAAACAGGATCAAGTAGGTCCAGACGCCATATTGTTGAATCAGCTCCGCGAGATGGAGGTCAACATGAAGGATGAAGTCGATGAGAAAAGCGATGATATCCATGAATCCTCCTCTATTTTTTACTCTGAGAGAAATTGTATTATAGCAAGGGCGTCAGCGTCAAGGGATAAAGTTGTTTCATAGTTTACCGGTACATCGATTTTATTCCTTCTGTGTTTTAAACGATGATACCTTCCGTGCAAATGGGGTTATAGTAAATCGTAAACAAGCTGGCTAAACAGTCCAATAAATACAGTATACAGCGGTCCGGCTGTGAATACCAAGGTCATTTTCCTTGCTGAAAAGGGGATTTTCGCCGAAAAACTTGTTTTTAGGATAAAGGTCTGGTAACATGTGAGACGAAGGGTAGAAATCTAAAAGAAGCTACACCTGTGTTTGCGTTTTTATTTCATAAAAGGCTGAGAAATTTAACCGCTTGGATCATAAAGACCGAGATGGGGATAAGAGAGGCTTAGATGAAAGGTGCCTTCTGCTTGCCCGCAGGAGGTTTTTATTTTGGCGAAGGCGGTGCGAAGATGAAGGTAGGGATCATTGGCGCGGGTCTGGTCGGCTCGGCGATGGCGCTGAAACTATATCGGCGGCAAGGGTATGAACTGAAGATAATCGCGAGCCGGTCGGTAGCGAAGGCGGAGGCATTGGCGGCACGGGTAGGAGCGGTGGCCGGGACGAGCCGGGAGGTCGTCAAAACCTGCGAGCTGGTGCTGATTGCGACGCCTGACCGCGTCATTGAACCGTTGGTCAGCCAATTGGCGGCGGACTGTTACGAAGGACAGGTTCTGGCGCATTTTAGCGGCTCGCTGGCGGCGGAGATCATGGCGCCGGTTCGTTTGCGGGGCGCGCAATGTCTGTCGCTCCATCCTTTGCAAGCCTTTGCCAGCCTGGAAACGGCGGTGGCGGCGCTCGACGGGACGCATTTCACGGTGGAAGGCGATCGGACGGAGCTGGGCTGCCAACTGGTGAAGGATCTGGGTGGGATACCGCACCGGCTTGACCCGGAGCGGAAGGTTCTGTATCACGCCGCCGCCTGTTTCGCCTCCAACTATCTCGTCGTACTGGCCGCTGTGGCTACGGATCTCTTGGAACGCAGCGGCTTCGGAGCGGAGGACGGCTTAGCGGCTCTGCTGCCGCTCATGCGCGGGACGCTGGCCAATCTGGAAACGGTCGGTTTGCCGCAGGCCCTGACCGGCCCCATCGCCAGAGGCGAGACGGCGGTGGTCGGCGCTCAGGCGCACAATATGCCGCCGGAATATCTGCCGCTTTACCGGCAACTGGGTTCGCTGGCCGTCGCGCTGGCTGCCGCGAAAAAGACGATCGGCGAAGCGGAAAAGACGAAGCTGCTTGAGCTTTTGCAATCGAAGGCAGAGGGGGAATCGTGAATGAAAAGATTCAGTATTACCGATTTTATAGCGAAGAAACAAGCCGGTCAAAAGATCGCCATGCTGACGGCCTATGACTCCTTTACCGCCGCGCTGTTGGATGAAGCGGGGATTGAGTCGATTCTGGTGGGAGATTCTCTGGGAAACGTCATGCTGGGCTATGAAACTACGGTGCCGGTGACGCTGGAGGAAATGCTTCATCATACCAAGACGGTGTCCCGGGGATGTAAAAGAGCGCTGATCGTTGGCGATATGCCCTTTCTTACCTATCATACCGGCGTCGCTGAAGCGCTGCGCAATGCCGGACGTTTTCTCCAGGAAGGCGGGGCGCAGGCGGTAAAGATCGAGGGGGGAAAAGAAAGGGCGGAGACGGTGCGGGCGATGGTCGAAGCCGGTATTCCGGTCATGGGTCATTTGGGCTTGACCCCGCAGAGCATTCACCAGCTAGGCGGTTTTAAAGTTCAGGGGAGGTCGGAAGAGGCGGCGCAGAAGCTCCTGGAGGACGCGCTGGCCCTGGAAGCGGCGGGGGCCTTCGCGGTCGTGCTGGAATGCGTGCCGGCGGCGCTGGCGGCTAAGCTGACGCAGGCTCTGCGCATTCCCACCATCGGGATCGGCGGCGGCAACGAGTGTGACGGTCAGGTGCTGGTTACGCATGATATGCTGGGAATCTTCGCTAAACCGCCTAAATTTGTCAAGAAATTCGCGCAACTGCGGGAACCGATGATTCAAGCCTTTCAGGAGTATAAAAAAGAAGTGGAAGCTAAAGTTTTCCCCGGCCCGGAGCAAAGCTATTAAGCAGGGCGGGTATTTCTAACGACATAGGAGGAGCAAGTGGTGAAACTCATTACAGCCATCGCTGACTTGCGTCAAACCCTGGCCGGGGCCAGAGCCGCCGGTAAGAGTATCGGATTCGTTCCCACGATGGGATGTTTGCACGAAGGTCATCAGAGCTTAATCCGTCAGGCTTCGCTGGAGAATGATCTGGCCGTCGTCAGTATTTTTGTCAATCCGCTCCAATTCGGGCCGGAAGAGGATTACGCGACCTATCCGCGGGATCTGGATCGTGACTGTCAGCTGGCCGTCGCCGCCGGAGCCGGGATCGTCTTTGCGCCCGCGGCGGCTGAAATGTATCCGCAGGCGGCGCTGGCCTACGCGGCGGTGGAACTCCTGGGGGATGGTTTGTGCGGGAAATCGCGGCCGGGGCATTTTCGGGGGGTCTGTACGGTGGTCAGCAAGCTCCTTCATATCGTACAGCCGGAGCGGGCCTATTTCGGCGAAAAAGACGCCCAGCAGCTGGCGATCATCCGGCGGCTGGTTCTGGATTTGAATATGCCGGTGCTTATCGTCGCGGTTCCCATCCAACGAGAGCCGGACGGTCTGGCCATGAGCTCCCGCAACCGGTATTTGGCGGCGGACGAGAGGAAGCGGGCGGTCGTTCTCTACCGCGCGTTGCAAGAGGCGCAACGGGTCTTTGCGGCGGGCGAGAGGGAGAGCAGGATGCTCAAGGAGCGGATGGCGGCCATGATCACGGCTGTGCCGGGCGCGGCGATCGACTATATTGAAATAGCCGAGCCGCAGACACTGCAACCGTTGGAAAACATTCAAGATACAGCGCTCCTTGCTTTGGCGGTGCGATTCGGCAAGACGCGTCTCATCGATAATTGTTTGTTGACGGAGGGGAAATAGAGTATGTTTTTAACACTCATGAAGTCAAAAATCCATCGGGCCACCGTGACGGAAGCGAATCTGAACTATGTCGGCAGCGTCACCATTGATGAAGACTTGCTGGACGCCGCCGGGATATTCGCGAACGAAAAGGTGCAAATTGTCAACAACAATAACGGCGCCCGCCTGGAAACCTACGCGATTCCGGGTGAGCGCGGCTCCGGCGTCGTCTGTCTAAACGGCGCGGCAGCGCGGCTCGTCCAGCCGGGGGACGTCGTCATCATCATCGCTTATGGCCTCTTTACGGAGGCGGAAGCCGCCGCTCACCAGCCGAAAGTGGTTTTTGCCGACGAGCGGAATCGGGTGTTGGAGGTGGCGCGGGCAGAAATTCACGGGACGACGGGTTCGCCGGGGAAGTGAGACAGGCGCTATTCGAGGTCGAAAGCGATTAAGTGCAGCTGATCTCCCAGCTTAATGATTTTTTTGGCTCGCAATAAGCCGCCGACAGCACGTTTAAAGGCGGCTTTGCTCATATGCAGACGGCGTTCGATCTCCGCCGGGGCGGTCTTCTCATTGAAAGGCAAAACGCCGTTGTTCTCCTGCATGACGCGGAGCAGTTTTTCGGCGTCCGCGGACATTTGGAGGTGCGCCAGGTTGCGGAGGGACAGATCCAGCTTCCCGTCTTCCCGGACGCGGATGATTCGCGCTTCAAGCCGCTCGCCGTGCTTGACCTGGCGGAAAAATTCCGTAGGGGGAATCAGGCCCAGGTAGCGGTCGTCAACGGCGACGAAAATCCCCAGCTTAGGATGAACGCGGTAAACGGTTCCGTGAACCTGATCGTTTTTCTGATAGGGCGCGTCCGCGCGCAAATGCTTATAGATATGGGTCGTGCCGCATAAACGCCCGCTTTTGTCGATATAGACATAGACCAGATAGCTCTGCTCCGTCTCCAGAGGAAACGCCTGCTCGCGGAAGGGCAGAAATAAGCCGCGATCCAGACCTAAATCCAGAAAAGCGCCAATCTCTGTTTGCGAGGTCAGCTTTAAATACGCCAATTCACCGGCCACGGCCAGCGGTTTTTTGAGGGTAGCGACGGCGCGTTTTTCCGAATTCTGGTAGATAAAGACCTGGAGCACATCGCCGACAGCGGCGTTCTCCGGGATTTCTCCTTTGGGCAGCAACACGAGCTCGTCTGGACGTCCGTTTTCCGAACCCAGATAAGCGCCGTCGGCGGAGAAGCGGATGATTTTAAGGTGATTGAATTGACCCGTTTGAATGATAACAAACCTCCTTCTATGGTTGTAGCCAGAATGCGGCTAAAGGCGCGGACAGGGTGAATCGTGGGCGAATCTTCTTTATATGTTCTCAGTATACCATTAAATAGCGTCTCTTTTTAAATGTTTTTTATTTGACATTGCTTAAAAAATGACATAATCTTCATATGAGCGGCGGCAATACCGTCGCGGCTACCGTCCGGTTGCGGAAAAACGCGGAAAAATATTGACGTTGCGGGGGATCGGAATGACGAGCTTTAAGGCGCTGACGCTAGAGGATAAGGAACTGTTTTGCAGATATTTGGGAGATTACGCCTTTCATACCTATGAATACTCTTTTTTGTCCCTCTACTTATGGAAAGATTACGCTCAGGCGCAATGGGCGCTGATAGACGGCGCGCTGGTCATCAAGAAGGCGGAAGAAAACAAAGGCGCTTATTTCATGCAGCCTATCGGCTACGCGGCTGCGTCTCTGCCGAAGCTGATCGAAGAACTCCGGCGGCTCGCACAGGACGATCCAGAATATAAATATTTGTTCCGAGACGTGGAAGAGCCGTTTTTGACGGACTTGGAGGCGGTATACGGCGAGAAGGTTCAAAGCGCCGAAGACCCGAAATATTTTGATTATATCTATGAAGCGGAAAAGATGATCCAGCTGTCCGGGGAAAAACTGGGTAAGCGCCGGAATCAGGTGCATCAGTTCCTGCGGGCCTATGAATTTGAGATCAAGGATATCCGTGCTTCCGGGGTGGCGCAAGACTGTCTCCGCTTTTCCCAGGAATGGCTGGCGCAGCAGAAGGAGCCGCGCCGGGAGCTGCTGTGCGAGCTGGAAGGCATCGGCCATATCTTCGCCCATCTGGATCAGCTGTCGGCGTTGGGAATGGCGGTGTATGTCCAGGGGCGCGTTGTTGGTTTTACCTTTGGCGAGAAAGTAAACCGCCAAATGGCCATTATTCATGTGGAAAAAGGGGATACCGCCTATAAAGGGGTGTACGCCTTTCTGAATAAGACATTCGCGGAACGCTATCTGAGCGATGTACGCTGGATCAACCGAGAGGAAGATCTGGGGCTGGCGCGGCTGAAAAAGGCCAAGGAAGCCTATGATCCGCTGCGCTTGGAGAAAAAATATAAGATCAACATTGGCTGGTAGGAGACGAAGCGTTGAACCGGCGAAAAGGAGGTTTCGATGAGAGATATGCTGACCGGTCCCAACGTCCGGCTGACGGCGGTTCGGGACGACGATACGGCGGTGATGGAGGAGTGGTTTAACAGCGCGGTTTTTGGCCGCTATTACGATTTCCTTCCGGCCTTGCCCAAACAGCGGCGGGAAGTGCAAGCGATGCTGGATGAGATGCGGGAGGCGGCGGACCGGATGATTTTTGCCGTTCGCGATCAAAAAACCCAGGGGCTGATCGGGCTGGCCGGATTTGACGAGATCCTCTGGAGCAACGGGGTCGCCACCTGTTTTTTAGGTATTGGCGAAGCGGCGTACCGAGGCCGGGGGGGAGGGAAGGAAGCCTTGCGCCTGCTCTTGGACTTTGGCTTTTATGAATTGAATTTTTACCGCGTGCAATTGAATGTGATTGCGTATAACGAGGCGGCGATCCGCTTGTATGAACGGCACGGATTTGTCCGGGAAGGGACGTACCGCCGCTGTGTCTTTAGAGACGGAAAACGCTGGGATATGTATCTGTATGGCTTGCTGATCGAAGAATGGCAAGGGCTGGCGTCCGGCGAAGCTGAGTAATTCAGTCAGGCGCGGGGCGGCGGCCCTTGTCTTTCTCCGGTTCGGACGCGCTCGCTTCAGCCTAACGGCTTGATATAACCGCACCGGGTGCAGATCAGCGGCAGGCCGTCGGCGTTTTCAAGGGGTCGGGTCTCTGTTTCGTCCTGATCCTCTTTATTGGCAGCGATGATGGCGGCGTGACCGCTGTTCTCCATCCCTTGAAAGGAACGGCTGCCGCAGTTGGGGCAGGGAGCTGTTGCAAAGGCAGGCATCGTGGTTCACCTCTTCCTGAGTTTGGGAGAGCGCCGTCGATCTCCTGATCGGTGTTAGCATGGGCGATTGCCGCGTTTTTATGCGCCGCCGGCAATCAGGGCGTTCAGGAACTGATTTTTTTATTTTGTTGGAAAAGAAAAGGATACGCAGGCGGGTTTGTATGCTACAAAATAGCATACCGCGTCTTTGAATTCAAGTGTCGTCAGGAAAACATAGCTTTAGGAAAAGAGAGGTGAGCGGCGTAGTTCTTGCCGGAAGATGGCGGCGGGAGGAATGCGCCTTGGGGATGAAATTTTTGGTTTTAGCGGAAAAACCGAGCGTGGGGCAGGAAATTGCTCGCGTTCTCAAATGCACCCATAAAAGTAAGGGCTATATGGAAGGAAGCAAATATGTCGTGACCTGGGCCTTGGGACATCTGGCGACCTTGGCGGAACCGGAGGATTACGATCCCAAATATAAACAGTGGCGCCTGGAGGATCTGCCCATGCTGCCGGAACGGATGAAGCTGAAGGTGATCCGGCAGTCCTCGCAGCAGTTCAGGATCGTCTCGCAGCTGATGAAACGGCAGGATATCGGGGAGATGGTGATCGCCACGGACGCCGGACGGGAAGGGGAGCTGGTGGCGCGCTGGATCATGCGCTTGGGGGGATGGCGCAAGCCGTTCAAGCGGCTGTGGATCTCTTCCCAGACCGACGCGGCCATCCTGGAGGGGTTTGCCAAGCTGAAACCCGGCGGTGAATTTGACGCCCTTTCCGACGCGGCGGAATGCCGGGCGGAAGCGGATTGGCTCATCGGACTCAATGTGACGCGGGCGCTGAGCTGTAAGCATAACGCCCAGTTGAGCGCAGGCAGGGTGCAAACTCCGACGCTGACGATGATCGTGCGCCGGGAAGAGGAGATCAAGGCCTTCCAGCCGGTGGATTATTGGACCGTGCGGGCGGATTTCGGCGATTATTTCGGCGACTGGCGCGGTTCGGCGGGAGCCAGACTGTACGACTGGGAGAAGGTAGAAGCGCTATTGGCCCTCTGCCAAGAGCAAAAGGGAAAAATCAGCGACACGCGGGCGGAAAATAAGCAGGAACCGCCGCCGTTAGCCTATGATCTGACGGAATTACAGCGCGACGCCAACCGGCGCTATGGCTTTTCCGCGCAAAAAACCTTGAATGTCCTTCAGAATTTGTATGAAAGGCATAAGCTGGTGACGTATCCGCGCACGGATTCGCGCTATATTACCAGGGATATCGTCCCCACCTTGCCGTCCCGGCTTAAAGGCATGGCGGAAGGACCCTACGCCCTTCCGGCAAAGGCGCTGCTGGAAAAACCGCTGAAGGTGACTAAACGCTTGGTGGACGACAGCAAAGTATCCGATCATCACGCGATTATTCCCACGGAACAGCCCTTGAAGCTGACCGGCTTGACCGGGGAAGAGAAAAATCTCTATGATCTGATCGCCCGCCGCTTTTTAGCCGTCCTTCACCCGCCGTATCGTTATGAACAGCTGACCCTGACGACGGAGGTGCGGGGGGAAAAGTTTTACTCCCAGGGCAAGATCGTCCAGGAGCTGGGCTGGCGAGCCGTGGCCTATCAGGCAAACGAGCGGGAGGAAGGGAAGGATGAGGGGCTGCCGGAGCAGATCTTGAAAAGTCATCGTCTGGGAGAAATTCGGCCCCTGAAGAGCGTAAAGCCGCTGAAGCATAAGACGAAACCGCCGAGCAGATATACGGAAGCCACTCTGTTGTCGGCGATGGAAAATCCGGGGAAATTCATAGAGGACGAGGAAGGGAGAGAGAGCATGAAGGGCAGTGGGCTGGGAACACCGGCTACGCGCGCCGAGATCATTGAAAAACTGATCTCCTCCTTCTATGTGGAGCGCAATGGCAAAGAGCTGGCGCCGACTTCCAAAGGGATGCAGCTGGTGGAGCTGGTAGCGCCCGAATTGCGGAGTCCGGAATTGACCGCCCAGTGGGAGCAAAAGCTGACGGATATCGCCAAAGGGCAAGGGAGCAAGCAAGCCTTTATTCAGGATATCCGGCGCAATACCGTCGTCCTGGTACACAATGTGGCCGTAGCGGAGGCGGTATTCAAAGCGGATAATATCTCCAAGGCCAAATGCCCGCAGTGCGGCAAACCTATGCTTTTGGTGAAGGGGAAAAGAGGAAAAATGCTGGTGTGCCAGGATCGCGCCTGCGGCTACCGGCAGTCGGAACGGGAAAGCGAGACCGGCTTTACCAGCTCCAAGAGAGCGAGCCAGATGAATCAAAAATTGATTGAGCAGTACAGCGATCAGGGGACGATCGGTCATAACCTGGGAGATTTACTGAAGAAAGCCCTGGAGCAAAAGGATCGTCCCTGAGCAAGCGGAGAGGGCATCAGGAGGTTCTCTGAGACCAGAGCTTCGCGGCGCGTCGGGAGGCGGAGCCTTGCCGCGGAACCAGCGATTTGCTGCTATCGGCCGGAAAATCAAGAGCGGAGTAATAAACCGCGGCAAGATAATAAGGAGAGAAAGTATCTTTGAAAATCGTCATTGACGCGGACGCCTGTCCGAAAAACGCTCTGCAAATTTGTCTGAAGCTGGGACGACGCTATAGCGTCCCGGTCTGGACCGTCGCCAGCTTCAATCATCAGATCGAATCCGATCACCATGTGATCGTAGGTAACGCTTCGCAGGAGGCGGATCTTCAGGTCATGAATCTGGCGCGGGCCGAGGATGTGGCGGTGACGCAGGATTGGGGTCTGGCGGCTATGCTGCTGGGCAAAGGCGTTCGCTGTCTCAGCCCGGACGGGCGGGAATTTAAAGCGGACAGCATCGAATTCCTGTTGGAAGAACGGGAAGCGAAGGCCCGCTTTCGCCGCGGCGGCGGCAGAACGAGAGGGCCGAAAAAAAGAGCGGCGGCGGACGACCAGCGCTTTGAAGCGCGGCTGGAGAGCTTGCTGACTGCTGGAAACGCCGTTGAATGCTAGCCCTGGGAAAAAAATAGGGGAAAACGAAGCGACGGAGCTGTCGTCATAACCACTGGGAATGAATTCGGCGACAGTTATAACAAAAAATGGAGAAAGAAAAGAGCTGGGAAGATGAATAAGAAGACGCCGGACACAATAGGATATAAAGCGGAAAAAGAGCATGTCGAATCAAATTGTTTCGGCTGCGGCGTCAAAAATCCCATCGGCTTGCATTTAACCTGTACCTATGCGGAGGATTCGGTGACGGCGGAAATCGTCATCGGGAAGAATTTTGAAGGATATCCAGGCGTGGTGCACGGAGGGATCGTGACGACGTTGCTGGATGAGATGATGGCGAAGGCCGTTTATGTCCAGGCGAATATCCGGGTGGCGACGGCGGATCTGCGGCTGCGTTTTCTGTCGCCGGCGCGGGTGGAGGAAAGATTGCGTCTTGTTGCGTCTATCCGTAAAGTGGATGGCAGAAAATATTATACCAGCGGCAGAATGGAAGCCGGCGGCAAGATCTTGGCGGAGGCGGAAGGGCTCTTTATCGGGGTGGGAGAAAGTCTCAGGAGTGAGAAAGGATAATGAAGCGAAGAAGAAAAAGGGATGAATGATGTCAAAACCGCTGATTGGAATCACGGTCGCTCATGTGGCCGAAGAATTGCAGACGTTTCCCCGCGCTTATTATGTAGAAAGCGTCAAGAAAGCGAAAGGGACGCCGTTACTGATTCCTCCCGTCGCCGATCAGGAGGAAGCGAAAGCGGTTTTTAGCCGTGTCGACGGGCTGATTTTGTCCGGCGGCGGCGATATAGCGCCATTGTACCTGGGAGAATTGGCCAAACGGTGTATCGGCGACTGCCAACCGGAACGGGATGTGAGCGAAATACTGCTGGCGCAATGGGCGCTGCAACACGACCGGCCCTTGCTGGGAATCTGCCGCGGTATGCAGGTGATGGCGATCGCGGCTCAGGGAAAAATCCATCAGGATATCTTCAGTCAATATCCCGAAGCCATGGAACACCGGCAGCGAGCGCCGCGTTCTTACCCCTGGCATGAAATCGAAATCCTGGAGGATACACGGCTGCGCGCTATATTGCGCGCCCCGGAGAAGAGCATCACAGTCAACAGTTTTCATCATCAGGCGGTCTTCGGTGCGCCGCCCGGTTTTCGGATCAACGCGGTGGCGCCGGATGGTATTGTGGAAGGGATCGAGAAGGCGCGATCCGGGTTTTGTTTAGGCGTACAGTGGCATCCGGAGAGCATGGAGCAAGACGTCTATGCGCAACGACTGTTTGTCGGCTTGATTCAGGCTTGCCGGTAGCGCCTTTTTTAGGGTCGATTTCCTCTTTGCTGACTGCTCGGAAAAGAGGATAAAAAGTTGTATTAAATTTTTGCTAAAAACAGCCGATAATAAGAGTAATGAAAGGGGAAAGCGGCGGTTTGAACCTTTCAAGAAAAACCGGGAGGAAGGATGTTGACATTAAAGGAAACGGTTGAGCGTATCTTGTCTGAGCTGACGCTCACGCCGCCGCAGATCCTGGTTTTGGCGGAGTCTTTTCGCGCCGCGATGGAAGCGGGAATGCGTGGAAAAGAAAGCTCTTTGAAAATGTTGCCTTCGTTTTTGGGAAAACCGGCTGGCAATGAGACGGGAACCTATGCGGCGATTGACTTTGGCGGGAGTAAAGTCAGAGTTCTTCGGGTGAAATTGCAGGGGCGGCGGCAGGTAGAGATTGTGCGGCAAAAGGTCTTTGAATTGCAAGACGTCATGAAACGAATCAATGGCAGGGCGGCGGATATGACCGGAAGCGCGCTCTTTGAAGGGATTGCCGCGGCGTTGCAGGAAGTTCTGATTCCCGATGCGCCGGTGAGTTTAGGGCACGCGTTTTCATTTCCTTTTCGGCAATTGGGTGTAAATCAGGCGGTATTGATTCGCTGGACCAAAGAAATAAAGGCCTCCGCGGTCGAAGGAGAAGATGTTACCCGTTTATTAACAAAGGCGTTAGCGGCAAAACAGATGAACTATGTGACGCCGGCGGCGGTCGTCAATGATACGGTCGGAACCTATCTGGCTTCTGCTTACGATGAACCGGCGACATTGATCGGCTCTATTTGCGGAACGGGGCATAATTCGTGCTATTTAGGGGCGTATGATGGGAAAGAAATGATCATCAATCTGGAATCGGGAAATTTTGACCGGGTAGCGCCAACCGTGTACGATCAAGTATTGGATGCGGATTCGGACAGACCCGGAGAGCAGCGTCTGGAAAAGATGGTGGGGGGGCGATATTTGGGTGAGTTGTTTCGGCTGATCATCGTGGACTTGATTGAAAAAAATTTGCTGTTTAGGGATCGCCGCGAGAAATTTTATTTGTCTCCTTATCAGCTGAAAACAGAGGATCTGTCGGTTTTGCTGAACCCAGAGGAGCAAGAATCGCCGGGTACTTCTAAGTTTGCCGAAAAATACGGCCTTCAAGACGTCCGGATAGAAGAATATGGGGTTTTGCGCCAAATCGCCTCGGCCATCCTGACGCGGGCGGCGCGACTGGTCGGAATTTCTTATTTGGGAATACTGGCGCAGGTGGCTCAGAGCGCGGGAAAGAGGTATGTGGTGGCGATGGACGGTTCTCTCTATGAAAAAAATCCGCAGTTTGCTTCTCAGTTGCAATACATAATCAAAACCTATTCCAGACACAGCGTGGGCGTTAAAATGGTTAAAAATGGTTCGGGAATAGGCGCGGCGATTGCGGCCGCGGTGGCGGATGGAGAAAAGCGGATAAAAATAGCGAAATTTTGAGTAAATGGTTACTTGTAGGAATAAAAGAATAGTGGTAAAATCTAAGTAACAGAGGAGTTGTTATATGTCTTCTATAAAAGCAAGAATTAAAATGAATAAAATATCGGGAAAGAATCATTGTCGTTAGAAAGTAAATTCGCTGATATTTTAGGTGGTTGGAACAGCTCCCGGAATAATAACCGTGGGCTTTTTTACAAAAGTATTAGAAAATCGGTATCGTAAATTCCTGGTTTTGGTAAATTAGTTGGATGGAGTAAACGGAGGGGATCCGGATTTCAGACGCACTGGTCGAGTTTAGAGGAGGTTACCGTATGTTTAAGGATATAGAAAGTTTCATTCAGGAATATTCCAGAAAGTTTATCGAATCCGTAGGAAAAACGGCGGATGAAGGAAGCGTACAGGATCACTATAAAACATTGGTACAAATGCTGAAAGATCATATCGGCGTAAACTGGGTGAACGCCAAGAAACGCGACCCCGAATATGGGGATGAAAAGCAAGTGTTTTATTTTTCCATGGAATTTTTGATTGGCCGGATGTTGGAGTATCATCTGATTAATTTTGGGATTGAGAAGATTGTGCGCGACGGCTTTGAACAATTGGGCATACCCTTTGAAAAGGTCCTCGAACAGGAGAGCGACGCCGGCTTGGGGAACGGCGGCTTGGGAAGGTTGGCCGCTTGCTTTCTGGATTCGATCGCCTTTCTCAAGATTCACGGTCATGGCAACGGCATCCGCTACAAATATGGCTTCTTTCAACAGAAAATAGTGAACGGGGATCAGATCGAGGTTCCGGATTACTGGTTAAAAGACGGTTATCTGTGGGAACAGAGGAAGCCGGATCAAGCGGTGATCGTAAAATTCAAGGGCAATATCCGCGGCGAGGTGGTGGACGATCGGATGACGTTCAGCCATGAGAATTACGAACCCGTACTGGCGGTTCCGTATGACGTCGCGATGGTCGGGTATGATAATGACTTTGTGGTCAATAATCTGCGCTTATGGAGCGCCGAGCCGGTAGCGAATGACTTCGATCTGGGTTCCTTTAATCATGGAGAGTTTTCCAAGGCTGTCAGCTATAACTCGGAAGTACAGGCGATTTCCAATATTCTTTACCCGGATGGCAGCAGTCTGGCAGGGCAGGAGCTTCGCCTGAAACAAGAGTATTTCTTTGTGGCGGCCGGCCTTAGTAGCATTGTCCAGGTATTCAAGCAGAGAAACAAATCATTTAAAGAGTTTACGAATAAAGTCGCGATCCATATCAATGATACGCACCCGGCGCTGTGTGTTCCGGAACTGATGCGAATCTTCCTTGACGAAGAGGAAATGGGCTGGGACGAGGCCTGGAAGATTACCGTAAACGCTTGTTCCTTTACGAACCATACGATTATGCCGGAAGCGCTGGAAACCTGGTCGATAGAATTGTTCCGCTACAACCTGCCGCGCATCTATATGATTGTGGAAGAAATTGACCGCCGCTTTAAATTGGCGGTAAACCAAAGATTTCCTCACCAGAAGGACTTGGCGAACCGGACGGCGATCATTCGCAACGGCGTGATTGATACAGCCAGTTTAGCCATTATTGGCAGTCATTCGGTAAACGGGGTGTCGGATCAGCATTCCGAGATACTGAAAAATCATATTTTCAGCCAGTACTATAAGATCTATCCGTACAAATTCAAAAACGTTACCAACGGCGTCAGCCATCGGCGTTTTCTCCTGAAGGCCAATCCCGGTCTTTCCGAATTGATCAGCTCCACCATCGGCGACGGCTGGAAATACGACGCGAGCGAGTTGGAAAAGTTACTGCCTTATCAGCAGGAACCCGCCTTTTTAGACCAATTGGCGGAGATTAAATATCGGAATAAATGCAGGCTGGCGGCATATATTCAGGAAAGGCAAGGCATTGAAATCGATCCGCATTCCGTATTTGATGTTCAGGTAAAGCGCATTCACGCCTATAAACGGCAGCTGCTGAACGCCCTGAAGATTATGGATCTGTATAACCGTTTGAAAGAAAATAAGAAATTAAAGATTCAGCCTTTTACCTTCATCTTTGGCGGCAAGACCGCGCCGGGCTATTACTACGCCAAGATGATCATCAAGCTGATCAACGCTATCGCGCAAAAAGTCAACGGGGATAAAGAGCTGAACGGTCTGATCAAGGTCGTGTTTTTGGAAGAGTTTAACGTCTCTTTAGGCGAACTGGTCTATCCGGCCGCCGATATCAGCGAACAGATTTCGACGGCCAGCCGGGAAGCCTCCGGAACCGGGAATATGAAGTTTATGTTCAATGGCGCCCTCACTTTGGGAACGATGGACGGGGCCAATGTGGAAATATGTAACGCGGCGGGGCAGGAGCATATCGCAATCTTCGGGATTAGCGCGGAGGAAGTCATCGATTATTATAACCGCGGCGGCTATGATCCCTGGGACGAATACCACGGCTCCTCGCGGATCAAAAAGCTGTTGGATCAATTGATCGGTGATTTCTTCGGCACGGACGGCGGCGATTTCCGGGTGATCTATGATTCGCTGCTGCGGGATAATGATCAGTTCTTTGTCTTAAAAGACTTTTTCTCCTATGTGGAGGCATGGCAGCGTTTAAATCTCAAATACGGGAACAAGCGTCAGTGGTTTGAATCGTCTCTGGCCAACACGGCGAACGCGGGAATATTCGCCAGCGACAGATCCATCAGAGAATACGCGCAAAACATCTGGAAGGTGAAGAGCAGAAACATCGGTTCTTAAAAGAAAGGTACGTATTGAGGAGAAGGGGGAATCAATATGCCAAAGAAGGAAATCATTGCTATGCTCCTGGCGGGAGGACAAGGAAGTAGGTTGGAGTGTTTAACGCGTAATATTGCTAAACCAGCAGTAGCTTTCGGCGGCAAATACCGTATTATTGATTTCAGTCTCAGCAATTGTATCAATTCGGACATTAATACGGTGGGCGTGCTGACGCAGTACAAGCCCTTCCTGCTGAATTCCTACATTGGGATCGGGACGCCGTGGGATTTGGACGACGCCAATGGCGGGGTTCATATCCTGCCGCCCTTCGTCGATGAAAAAGGCGGCAGCTGGTATAAGGGAACGGCGAACGCGATTTACCGCAATATCGACTATATCGATCAGTATGACCCTGAATTTGTCTTGATCATTTCCGGAGATCATATTTATCAAATGGATTATTCCCTGATGCTGGCGCATCACAAAGCGCAGAAAGCGGACGTCACCGTGTCGGTGATTGAGGTGCCTTTAGAGGAGGCTTCGCGCTTTGGCATTGTGGTGGCCGACGCGCAAGGTAAAATCACAAAATTTGTGGAAAAACCGGCCAAGCCGGAAAGCAATCTGGTGTCGATGGGCATTTATATCTTCAATTGGCGGCTGCTGCGGAAGACTTTAATTGAAGACGAAGGGAACGCTCAATCGGAGAACGATTTTGGTAAGAATGTCCTGCCGCTGCTGATGGAACAAAAAAAGAAATTGACCGCCTACAGATTTGAGGGATATTGGAAAGATGTAGGAACCATCGAGAGCTATTATGAAGCCAATATGGATCTGCTGAAAAAACAGCCGGAATTTGATATCTTTAACGCCAAGAAAAATATTTTCACCAATACAGGGATTTTTCCCCCGCACTATATAGGCAAGAAAGGGGTGATACGGAACAGTTTAATCAGTAACGGCTGCACGATTTTGGGCGAAGTGATCAATTCCATACTGGGACCGGGCGTGTATGTCGGCGAAGGGACGCGGGTGGAAGATTCCATACTCCTGCCAAGCTGCAAAATTCAGCAGGAGTGCTTCATACGCAAGACGATCGTGGGGGAAGGTACGGTGGTGCGTCCTTATTGCTCGATTGGCATCAAAGCGGGCGAGCAGCCAAAACAAGCGGGGATTACCGTCATTGAGAATGACAGCGAAATTCTGGAAGATACCCAATTAGAGGAAGGCAGGAATTTATATCGCTCCACGGTTGCTTAGACGATGCGGATGAAAGGAGAATGCAGTGAGAAGCGTTAACGGTATTATATCCTGCAACTATGAAACGGTTCATTCACGGGAACTCTCTCCGAGCAGACCCTTGGCGGCGACCATGATTGGCGGAAGATACCGGCTGATTGACTTTGCTTTATCAAACATGGTGAATTCCGGCGTTAAGACCATCGGCATCGTGATTCCTGAAAAATTCAGATCGATTCTGGATCATCTCGGAGCCGGGAAGCCCTGGAATCTTGACCGGAAAAACGGCGGTATTTTCATCCTCCCAGGCACGGAATTTGGTTTGTTCAACAAGGAAAATAAGTTTGCGGTGGCCGACCTGCAGACCAATGTGGAGATTCTGGAACGGACGGCAGCCGAGTATATGGTCGTCAGTTCCTGCAATCAGGTGATGAACGTCAGCTATACGCCCATGCTTGACAAGATGGACGAAAACCAAGCGGATATCTGTCTCATCTACAAAAACGTCAAAGAAATTCCGGCGGATGAGGAGCCGGGATGGATATTAAAAATAGATCCGGACGGTAAGGTGCGGGCGCTTGTCAGGCAGGAACCATTTAGCGGCAAAGAGCTGAAACCGTTGTTCATGGACGCTTTTGTCGTAAAGAGAACGCTGCTTCAGGAGATGGTTGACGGTTACGCCGGACATGGCAGTCTCGACGTCCGGCAAATTATCCACAATAACATTCAAAAATTAAATGTTCAGGCTTATGAACACAAAGGCTACTTGCGAAGGGTTTCCTCCGTCCAGAGTTACTATCGCTGCAATATGGACATGCTGAACCAGGAAATCCGCAACGAGCTTTTTATGGGTGAAAATAAAATTTTCACCAAGACGAAAGACAATCCGCCGACGAGATACGGAACGTGGGGCTCGGCGGAAGACGCGCTTATTTCCGGAGGCTGCACGGTAAACGGTCAAGTCGAACGTAGCGTGCTCTTTCGCGGGGTGCAGGTAGAGACCGGGGCGGTGATCAAGAATAGCGTGATTATGTCGGACAGTTTTATAGGGAAGGATTCTATTCTGGAAAATGTTATTTTGGATAAATATACTTTTATTGACGACCGGTCAGTGATGAAAGGGAAACCAGAAGCGCCTTTGTTGATCTTGGATAAGCGAAAAAAATTAATTCATAGAGAGAAGGGCTGGGGATGAAGGTTTTATTTGCGGTGTCAGAAGCCTCTCCTTTTGTGATCACCGGAGGTTTGGGGGAAGTAGGAGGAAGTTTGCCGGTGGCGCTGAGTAGACAAAAAGCGGAAGTGCGCGTTATTCTCCCGAAATACGCAACCATTCCGCAACAGTTTCTGGAACAGACCGTTCCCGTCGCCAATTGGCGGGTGCAATTGGGCTGGAGGAATCTGTATTGCGGACTGGAAGAGCTGGTCTATGGCGGCGTTCATTATTACTTCATTGACAATGAGTTTTATTTTAAGCGCGAACAGGTCTATGGCTACGGAGACGACGCCGAGCGTTTTGCCTTTTTCAGCAAAGCGGTTTTAGAGAGTACCTTTTACATGGAGGATTTCAAACCGGATATCATCCATGCGCATGATTGGCACACCGCGCTGATTCCCTATCTGCTCAAGGCGGAGTTTGCGAACAATCCCTTTTACTATGACGTCAAGACGGTCTTTACGATTCATAACTTGAAGTATCAGGGGACGTTTGCCCATTTTGTCTATGACGATATTCTGGGATTAAGCGGCAACGCGCAGGCCTGGGAGATCATCGAATATTACGGCGGGGTCAATTTCATGAAGGCGGCCATTAAGACGGCGGATCGGGTTACGACGGTGAGTCCGACCTATATGCTGGAAATACAGAACGCCTTCTTTGGCGAAACGCTGGAGAATGTGATTCACGAACGGGGCGATTCTCTTTACGGGATTCTCAATGGGATTGATACGGAAAAATATGACCCCCTGAATGATCCGAATCTCTTCGTGAACTACCGCAGCTCGCTGAGCAAAAAAGAAGAAAACAAACTTTACCTGCAAGAGCTATTGAATCTGCAAGTACGGGGCAATGTACCGCTGATCGCTTTTGTATCGCGGCTGGTACCGCAAAAGGGCTTGGATTTAATCCTCCACGTTTTAAATGAAATCCTCACGATGGACGTGCAATTGGTCGTATTGGGCGCGGGTGAAAAGCATTACGAGGACGCTCTGGCGCAGTTTGCCGCCAGTAATGCCCATAAGATGGCCATTACGTTCAGCTATGACGAGGTTCTGGCGCATAAAATCTATGCGGCGGCGGATATTTTACTGATGCCGTCTCTCTATGAG
Source organism: Peptococcaceae bacterium (assembly GCA_031289815.1). Classification (GTDB taxonomy): domain Bacteria; phylum Bacillota; class Desulfitobacteriia; order Desulfitobacteriales; family Desulfitobacteriaceae; genus JAITOS01. Next base: position 22,467 of record JAITOS010000140.1, read on the forward strand.
CCTTGCGGCTTGACGCAAATGATCGGTATGCGCTATGGCGTCATCCCCGTCGTTCGCGAAACCGGCGGTTTAAAGGATACCGTGATTCCTTATGACGAAAACACCGGAGAAGGGAACGGCTTCAGCTTCGCGAATTATAATGCGCACGAACTGTTGTTTGCTTTGCAGAGAGCGGTGAAGGAGTACTATGATGAAAAGCTGAAATGGAAGGGCTTAGTAGAAAACGCCCGTAAGGGTGATTTCAGTTGGAACAAGTCCGCTGAGAAATATTTTGAACTCTATGAAGCCTTGCTGGCGTGACGATGTACGCGTATCATCATTCGCAGGAGCGGTATTATCGCGATCCTTTTGGGGCGGTTCCCTGCCGGGAAAAAGTCGTACTGAGGATCGCGATCGCTTCCGCTCAGAAAGTAAACAAGTGTATTCTGCGGCTTTGGACCACGGGCGCGGCGGAGAGTACCTTGAACATGAGAAAAATCGAAGAATCCGTGACCATCGACGGCATCTTTATGGATCAGATATTCCAGGCGGAAATGCTCGCTGCGGACGTCCCTGGTCTTTGCTGGTATTATTTCCTGATCAAAACGGCTGATCAGGTTTTGTATTATGGCAATAACGCCAAGGGTTGGGGAGGGGTAGGCAGTCTGGCGGAACAGGAGCCGCCGTCCTACCAAATAACGGTCTATCAGCCGATGACGATTCCCGCTTGGTTTCAACGGGGGGTCATGTATCAGATCTTTGTGGATCGCTTTTATAATGGTCATCCGGACGATCATCTGGTTCGGCCTCAGCAAAAGAGCCTGGTCTATGGGGATTGGTACGAGGTTCCTTCGTATGACAGAGACGCCGAGGGCAGAATTGTCTTTTGGGACTTTTTTGGCGGCAATCTGTTGGGCGTGATCAAAAAATTGGCTTATTTAAAAGAATTGGGGGTCAGCATACTCTATCTGAATCCTATTTTTGCCGCGCCCAGCAATCATAAATACGACATCTCTGATTATCATACGATTGACCCCGGCTACGGGGATATGCGGATTTTTGAGCGGTTTATAGCGGCGGCGGAGCGCCTGGGGATGGCGGTGATTCTGGACGGCGTCTTCAGCCATACGGGAAGCGACAGCATCTATTTTAACCGCGAGGGCAAATATCCGGGGCCAGGCGCTTTTCAATCGCCGGATTCGCCCTACTATTCCTGGTACCGCTTTTCTCACCATCCGGAGCAATATGAATCCTGGTGGGGGATTGATACCCTGCCCAATGTGGATGAACTGAATCCTTCCTACCAGCGGTTTGTTTTTCAGGGAGAAGACAGCGTGATCCGTCATTGGATGAGAAAAGGGGTCAAGGGCTGGCGGTTGGACGTGGCGGACGAATTGCCGGATGAGTTCATAAAAGGTTTGCGTAAGGCGGTCAAGGAGATGGACGCGGAGGCGGTCGTGATCGGCGAGGTGTGGGAAGACGCTTCCCATAAGGAGAGTTATGCTCAGCTGCGCGAATATTTTTGGGGCGATGAGCTGGATTCCGTGATGAACTACGCGCTGAGAAACATCTGGCTTCTTTTTATCCGCGGCGAGTCGGAAATCCAGGACGCCTACGCCGAGTGGATGAGCTTATTGGAAAATTACCCCAAAGAAAACACCTATGCGCTGATGAACCTCATTGGCAGCCATGATGTGATAAGGATTCTGACGTTTTTAGGGGAAGCGCCGACGGCGGAACAGTTGACGGACGATGAGAAACGTCAATACCGCTTGAGTGAGGAAGCCAGGGCCTTGGGGATCAAACGCCTGAAAATATTGACGCTTTTGCAGATGACCTGGCCCGGCGTACCCTGCATTTATTATGGGGATGAGGCCGGTTTGGAAGGCTATTCCGATCCCTATAACCGGGCGGCCTATCCCTGGCAGCGGGAAAATCAGGAGCTTTTGGACTGGACGCGGAAACTGGTGCGCTTGCGCCGGGAATATGAGATGCTGGCGACGGGCGAGTTTCAACTGTTCTTTCTCGGCAAGGACGTGCTGGGCTTCCGAACTAAAGGGGAAAATGAAGAGATCATCGTGCTGGTCAATCGCAGCCGGACGGAGGGGCAAACGGTACAATGCACTTTCAGCCCGGAAGGGAAGAGCCTGCGTTTAGCGCGTGAAGAAGGGCGCGAGATTCGCCTGGACGATCCGAGCGGGGTGGAAGCGCCGGGGGGGGAGGAGCGGACCGGGACGCCTGAATGGCTCGTTATCGAGCTGTTGTCCGGCGCGGTTTTGGCAACTGGCGCAAAGGAAGGCTCTGCTCCGGCGGCGTTCTCCCTGGAGGTTGAGGCGTTGAGCGGCAAGGCGATCTATATTAAGCGCAAGAGCGCTTCCTTCGTCGGGCCGACGCGTTCCTGCGGGGTGCTGCTGCATATTTCCTCTCTGCCTTCGCCCTGGGAGTGCGGCGACTTGGGAGCGGAAGCGCGGGCGTTCGTCGATTTTCTGGTGGCTTCCGGGCAAGGTCTGTGGCAGATTTTACCCATCAATCCGCCGGGCGCGGGAAATTCTCCTTATCAAAGCCTGTCCGTGTTTGCCGGCAACGAGCAGTGGATCAGCTTGGAAGATCTTGTTCGTCAGGGCTTGCTGAGCGATAAGGAAGTGAGCGCGGCTCACGCGAACTGGCAAAAACAGAGGAAGATCGCCTTAGAAAAAGCCAAGCAAGACCTCTTGAAGCTCGCCTACGCGAGATTCCTGAAGGATACGGGTAAACGCCGGGAAGACGACGATTTCTTGTCGAAAGCCGGATTTGAGCGTTTTAAAGAGGAAAATCGCTATTGGCTGGAGGACTATGCCCTCTATCGGATACTCAGGGAAGAAAACGGCGGTTTGTCGTGGCAGCAGTGGAAAAAACCGCTGGCGGCAAGAAATGCCGGGGCGGTCAGGCGGGAGCAAGAGCGGCGAAAAGAAGCGATCGACCGGCAGTGTTTCGGGCAATATGTATTCTTTGCGCAATGGCAAGCCCTGAAAACCTATGCGAATCGTCAGGGGATTCAATTGATCGGCGATCTGCCGATCTATATCGCCGAGGATAGCTGTGACGCTTGGGTACATCAGGCGCTGGTAACGCTGGATGAGGAAGGCAAGATGTTGAGCGCAGGCGGGGTGCCGCCGGATTATTTCAGCGCCGCCGGGCAATACTGGGGAAATCCGCTGTATCGCTGGGAGGTCATGGAAAAGGACGGCTACGCCTGGTGGAAAGAACGGATCGGACAGGCGTTAAAGACGGTTGATTTCGTTCGTTTGGATCATTTTCGCGGCTTTGAAGGCTATTGGGAAATCGACGCCGCGACCAAAAACGCCGCTCAGGGCTATTGGCTGAAAGGGCCCGGCAAGCGGTTGTTTGAAGCGCTGGAAGCGGAATTTGGCTCATTGCCTTTGATCGCGGAGGACCTCGGTTATATTACGCCGGAGGTTCATAATCTGCGCAATATTTTCGGCTTGCCGGGGATGAGGGTATTGCAGTTCGAGGAACCGGGCGAAGAGCGGGAGCAGGATGCCAACTGTGTCTATTATTCCGGCACGCATGATAACGATACCTTGGTAGGCTGGCTCCAAAGCCGCGGCTTGGGAGAGCCTGAAAAAGATGAAGCTGAAGAAAATCATGATAATAAAAAAAATCATGATGGCGATCCTGGTCATGAAGAGCCGCAAAAAGAGCGCTGCCACAGGTACATCGAAGAAATGTACGGCGGCGACGCCCGCTGGGTTATGATACCGATGCAGGATTTACTGGCCTTGGGCAGTGAAGCCAGAATGAATATACCGGGAACCGTTGGCGGCAACAACTGGCATTGGCAAATGAAAAAAGGCCTCCTGACGAAAGAACTCCGTCAGTGGCTGAAAGCGCTGGCCGAACGGTGTCAGAGGACCGGTGACGCCTGAGCTTCGCCGATCGCCTTAAAACATATCTTTTTTCCATAGGGTATAGGCGCTGACGCCGGTGAAGCCCAGGGCGATGATGATAACGAAAATAAAGCCAAAGCTGTGGTTCGTGAAGGGGACAGGCACGTTCATCCCCCAAAAACTGGCCAGCATGGTGGGTACAGCCAAGATGATGGTCATGGAAGCGAGAAATTTCATGACCATGTTGAGGTTGTTGGAGATGATCGAAGCAAAGGCGTCCATCATCCCGCTCAAGATATTGGTGTACATATCCACCATCTGAATGGCCTGATTATTCTCGATGATGACGTCTTCCAGCAAATCCTCGTCTTCCTCATACATACTGATAAGGTGTCGGCTTTGATTGGTCGAGCGCAGCCGGAGTAATTTTTCCATCACCGCGCCGTTCGTCCTCAGTGAAGCGTTAAAATAGGTCAAGCCTCGTTGCAGCTCCATCAATTGGATGATCTCTTTATTTTTCATGGACTTACGCAAATCGAGCTCGATCTGGTCTGTCTGGCGGTTGATTTGGCGCAGATATTTGAGATAATGGATGGTGGTTTTGTACAGAATCTGAAAGAGAAAACGCGTCCGTTTGGCGGTATTGAAGGTGCGGTAAAAGTTCGGATGAAACTCGGAAAGAACGACGTTCGCCTCCAGGCAGACGGTGATGATATAGTCGCCGGTGATGATGATGCCCAGCGGCAGGGTGTCATAGCTGGTCTCGCCGCGGATAATCGGCAAGTTGGTCAGGACGAGGATGTACTGATCTTCCACTTCGATACGGGAGCGTTCTTCTTCGTCCAAAGCGGCTCTGAGAATATCCTGAGGAACGGCGGTGGCCGTTTCGACCGTATGCAATTCTTCTGGAGTCGGGTTGATGAGATTAAACCAGCAATTCTTGGTGAGATTGCCCAAAGAAAGATCCCAAAAAGTAGTGTTGTCACTGCGATAAACTTTGAGCATGAATTCTCGCCTCCTCAGTTGGACTTTAGGTATCAGGTGGATGCAGATGGCTGAATCAGCCGATGTTCAGCGGTCACGACGCCATAATATATTCGGCGTATCCACGGAAGGATACTAATATTCTATCATGCAATCCGGCGAAAATACAGGAAAAATGAAAATCGGACGGTTTTGTGGAGGGTTTTGCTGCTTTTGCTGGGGTCGGCGGAGGGTGGCGTGGTGTCGTTCTTTTGGTTCTCTGGGGTGGCGGGCGGGTGCGCGGACTTTTGGCTGAGAAGCCGCGAAGGGCGGACGGTTCCGCTTTTCGTCCCGCTGCGCCCTCCTGGCGCAAAGGGACGCGCTCGGCGTCCCTGCCTCGCTTTCCGCGGAACCGTCCGCCCTTCGCCTGACTTTGGGGTCTTGGGCGTTTGCGTGGCTGCTTTGGGGGCTGGGGATCCGCTTGTTTTGCTTTCAGAGATGTTTTGGAGCTTTTTGCTGTTTTGCCTCAAGAACCTTCCCTAAGACCTGCAAGAAAGTTGAGAGGCGGGTCGCCGTGAAGCGGCAGCGCCCGCCTCTCAACGGGTGACAGAGCAATGACCCCGTGCGCTTGGCTGTGAGCCGGGAGATTAGCTGGAAGGGAAATGATGCGGCGCAGAGGCCGGTAGACAGCCATCTTTTCGTGTTGGCTTCATATCAAATTGCAGGGGATAAAGCAGTTGCGCGGATCCATCGGTATCGCTTCCTCGCACATACAGATGATTCCGCCCGCGCCGGTTTGTACGGCAGACTTCTCCAAAACCGCGAACTTCTTTACGTCTCGGCGGTCAGGGCTGGCTGATTTTTTGATTTCCAACGGGTGGACGGAGTTGTTTTCCTCAATGAAAACATCAATCTCCTTCGCGTTGGAATCCCGGTAATAGGTCATCTTCACCTTTGACGGCGCGTAGGAATAGCTTTTCGGCAACTCCGCGACCACATAGTTTTCAAAGAAATGGCCGCTGGCCGCGCCGTTCATCAGCGTTTCGCGGGTCAGCCACAGGGAGAGGTGCGCGGCGAGCCCGGTGTCGCAAAAATACAGCTTCGGCGTTTTCGTCAGCCGTTTCAGCGCGTTGTTCGCGTAAGGGCGCAGCAAATATACGATAGATAAGCCCTCTAATAATTGCAGCCATTCTTTGGCGGTGGGCGGTGAAATGTCAGCCGCTTCGGCAAGGGTCTTGTAGTTTAGCTGTTCGCCCGTCAGCGCGGCGCAGGCGGTCAGGAACTTCCCAAAACGAAGGGAATCAGTCACGCCGCCCAGCTCCGTGACATCACGCATCAAAAAGGTGTTGATGTAGGCATCGTAATACTCCTGCCGCTGTTCGGCGTCGGCGTAAAGAACTTGCGGCATCCCGCCCCGCCAAATATGCTCGAATACGGCGACCACATCGTTCTGGGAAACGAGCGCCTGCCGCGCCTGTAAACAGGAAAGGGAAAAATCGAGATCATTGGGGAAAACAACGTCCGCTTTTTCGGTTTGGGATAAGCTGTACAGGGTCAGGATACCGACGCGTCCGGCCAGCGTTTCCCGCGCTTTTTTCATCATTTGGTACTGCTGGGAGCCGGTCAGCCAAAAGCGTCCGGGTTCCTCGCTCTCATCGCACAGGGTTTTGATTCGCTCAAACAGCTCCGGCGCGTGCTGCACCTCGTCAATCAAAATCGGCGGCTTGTAGGTCTGGAAAAACAAAACCGGGTCGGTTTGCGCGAGTTCCCGCGCCATTTTATGCTCGAGGGAGACGTAGGTGCGGTTTTGGCCTGTCGCTAAATGCTTCAGCAGGGTGGTTTTGCCCACCTGCCTCGCGCCCGTGACCAGCACCGCTTTGAAAAACTCGCTCATATGCATAAGCTTCCGCTCCAAATGGCGGTGGATACAGTTCATGTCACGCCTCCTGATAAAGATAATATAAAGTGTATATTATCTTTATCTTGAATTATTCGCGCTGTCAAGATGGAAACCCTATGTTCATAGCTGTCTATATCTGTCCAACGACAACGATTCTAAATTTTGTTGAAAAATGGATTTGTCGGGTATATACCATTGTCAGACGATTTGGCGGAAACGCTATGTCTGCTCATCCTGGGGGTCATGCTGATGGTGGCTGTGGTCTCGCTGTGCCACGGCTTTGTCGTTTACCCTTTGGGCTTGATTCTCTTCAAGGCGTCTCATCTTGCCCTGCTATAAAGCGCGACAGAATAGCTTACTCCCTTGCTTGCTCCCTTATGGATACTGCGATGGGACAGGGCTTCACCGATCTCTGCGGTAAAGCGGGGACTTGAATGGCAGTCCCGAATTGTGTAACAATAAAATAGGACTTGCAATAACCATATAGAAGGTTTAGAATTAAAACAAAGAGAAACAGGAATCTTACTTTATAGATTTACCTCATAGTTTTCCGTACAGAGGAAAGACAGAAACCCTATAATAAAGCTGACGTTTGTATAACGATCCATAGCAAAAAACCGAAAGGGAGGCCCCAAAAAAACGGGAGCCTCCTTTACTGTGTTTTGGCGGCCAGGGCCTAAGGTTCGGAACACTTATCCATCGCTCGCAGCGGCAACCGGGATCCTAAATCGTGTAACAATAAGATAGGACGTGAGATAACTATAAAGCAGTATTAGAGTTAAGGTTAAAGAAATATC
>JAITOS010000145.1 GCA_031289815.1 Peptococcaceae bacterium
GCGTTCGGAGATCTCCAGCGCGAATACGACGCCCACCTGGATTACGTTGGGGACGGGCTTTCAGAGCGACGGCAGCGTTAACCTGACTGGCGGCTCTGTGACCATCCCCGCCAGCGCGACCATCAAGATCAGCGGCGGAACCTTAACCGGCAACAATACCTTCGGTGTCGTCACGGTTCAGAACGGGGCCTATCTGGAGCTGGAAGCCGTCACGATCAGCGGCGGCTATTATGTGCCATCTAATTCCGGTAGCCCTGCCGGTGGCGTGACCGTGTCCGGCGGCGAATTGCTCATGAAAAGCGGCGCGCGGATCACCGGCAATAAGGGCTTCAATGGCGGCGGCGTGCAGGTAGTGAATAGCGGCGTTCTCACCATGAACAGCGGCAGCGAAGTGTCCGAGAATACGGCGACGAATTCGGGCGGCGGCGTCTGGGTGGGTTCCGGCGGCCGTTTCACCCTGGAAAATGGCGGTAAAATTTCCGATAATCTCACGGGCAATCAAGGCGGCGGCGGCGTGTATGTGGGGGGCGGGAATTCTACTACCACTACAGCCGTTTTCACCATGAACGGCGGCGAGATTTCCGCTAACCGCACGGAGACTGCCAGTGGCGGCAGTGGCGGCGGTGTGCAGGTGGCGAACGGCGGCGCTTTCACCCTGGAAGGCGGCAAAATTTCCGGGAACATCGCCTACCACCTCGGTGGCGGCGGCGTGTATGTAGGGGGCGGGTCTTATGCTAACCCTCCAGCCGTTTTCACCATGAACGGCGGCGAGATCTCCTTGAACCGCGCGGCGACTATCGGCAGCGGCGCCTCTGGCGGCGGCGTGTATGTAAATTATGACGCTGATTTTATCATGAATGGCGGCAAGATTTTAAATAATCAAGCGGAAGGTGGGGATGGCGGCGGTCTATACAGCACCATCATCCATATCCACTGCCAAGACCCAGGCTACTCGGGGGGGACGGTTGCCATCAAGGGCGACGCGGTCTTTTCCGGCAATACGGCGAAGGCTCTGTATGAGATGACGAATGATCATGAGACGCTGTATAGCAGCGTGGTGGCTTCGGGCGCGGCCTTCTCTTTCCCAGTGGAAAGCGCATCCGGCGCGTTCACCAGGCTCACCGGCTTTAACAACTTCGATATCGGTTATTATGTGGGAACGCCCCTGTACTACCCGCCGGTGTTTACCATCAGCTTCGCGCCCAACGGCGGAAGCGGCCAGATGGATCCGGTGTTTGTAGGGGCCAGCGCTCAAGGCTACAGCCCTCCCTATACGTATCCGCTCCCGGCGAATCGCTTTTCGCGAACCGGCTATCAGTTTACCGGCTGGCTTTCCTCGGCTGACAATCAGGAGTATGGGGACGGGCACGTATATCCCGGGATCAACCAGGACATCCTCCTCACCGCCCAATGGCGTGCTACCAATAGTGGGGGAGGCGGCGGCGAGCCGCCTGAGACGATCACGCGCACCTATACCGTCAGCTTTGACGGCGGCGGCGGTGATGGCGCGATGGAAAGTGCGACAGTGACGGAGGGCGGGGAGTATACCCTGCCGCCGAACGCCTTCACCCGGACGGGCTATAGCTTCAACGGCTGGCTGGCGAACGACGCGGAAAGCACGGAATACGCCGATGGGGCGATCGTCGGCTATATCGTTCAGGATATACAGCTCACCGCTCAGTGGCGTTCGGAAACCGCGGAGCATACCGTCAGCTTTGACGGCGGTGGCGGCGCGGGCGCGATGGAGAGCGTAAGGGTGGCGGACGGCGACGACTATACCCTGCCGCCGAACGTCTTCACCCGGTCAGGCTATACCTTCCTCGGCTGGCTGGCAACCGACGCGGACAATACGTGGTACGCTGATGAAGCGACCATCGAAAATATCATTCAGGATATCGAACTGACCGCCCTGTGGCGCGCCAACGACTCGGACGGTTCCTCGGAGACCCAGATAGATCCCTCTGAGCCGCCGCTCCCCACGGAACTCGGCACGGAGATCCCGCCGGACGGGAATAATCTGATCCCCGGCGACGACGGCGTATATATTGAGGTAGACGAGACGGGAATCCCGCAAGGCGCTTGGCATTGGGACGAAGAGGTACAGGAATGGGTATTCGAGCCTTACCAGCCGCTGGCGGACCTTCCCAAGACAGGCGGGAGCGAGCAGCCCCTTTGGCCGCTGCTGGCGGCGGCCTTCGCCGCCGGGGCCTTCTCGCGGAGGTTGGCTTCCGGCCAAAGGCGGGCTGTCACGCCAAAGGAATAAACGGTGAAGATGGGGCAGGATGGGGATAAGAACGGGCGGCGGCAAGCGCGGGGGTGAGCCTCGGGCTATTGCCGCCGCTCTTTTTTACGCGTCAGGCACAGCGATCCCTATCGACGGCTACTTTTCCTGACCGGGAAAACCGGAGCTTTCTAAACGCGACGAAAACTGATAAAATAGTGGAGACAAGGGAAGCTCAGGGAGGCAATCAAGAGAGCAGCAACACATAGACTTATAGTTAAACGATATGTCGATAAGTCGACAAGCCGTCCCCTATGGATGATGACGCGGTATCCCCTTCCGGGCGCACATCGATCACTGCAAAAGAGGTACAAAACTATGCCGAAAAAAAACACGCGGGAATTTCCCCGCCAGAACGTCCGGGCGCGCCTGTATATCCGCGGCAAAGAGGAAGTCTATGAGATCCATTCAGACTGGCGGGGGCAAACCCTGTTGGAATATCAAAAGGCGTTTCCCCTGGGCGAACCCGCCGTCGATTTTCTCTACGGAGACTACCAGATACTGGATCATTTCCATGCCTGGGGCGATCTGCTGGAGCTGGCGGATTTCATCGTCACCCTTCACCCCTATTTTATCTTTTTGAAACAATCGATCTATCAGAACGACGGCCATCCTGACCGCTCCGCTGCCGATCTGAAAGCCTACGTAACCTTGAAACAAGACCTGTCGCAGCTCATCTCAGCCTCTCTGAACGCGGGGCAGGGAAAAGAGGGCCCGCCGCCCGTCAACCGCTTTCTCGCCGACCAAAGGTCAGGGAAATTTTCCTTCCTCAACCATTTAAGTTATGGCGGGATCAGCAGCGAATTTGAGCCGCTGGAAGATGCTTCGCTTTTCGCGGCGCAAGGGGACCACGATAAAAAGGACGGCCCCTATCCGACGGTTCCTTCACTGGAACGGCTTGCCGCCGCTAAACGCCCGCTGGCCCTGTTTGAGGTTCTCTATCCCCAAAGCCTGCCCGACGTGCTGCGCTTTCTGACCGCTCAATATCTCCATATGGATATCGGTTTCCGGGCCTGTAAAAACTGCGGCCGTTTTCTGGCGGTCAGCGGCGGCAGCAAGGCGGAATATTGCACCCGTTTAACCGGCAACGGCAAAACCTGCCGCCAAATAGGCGCTGTCCGGGCCTATGAAATGAAAAGATCGGAAAATCCCGTTTGCCAGCTGTACACGAAAGCCTATAAAACCCATCATGCCCGGATCCGCTACGGGCGGCTGACGAAAGAGGAATTCGCCGCCTGGGCGGAGGAGGCGAGGAAACGGCGGGATCAGTGTCTCGACGGGGAGATCACCCTCGCCGAATTTACGGAATTTACGGATTGGCTGAAAAACTAATCTACCAAAACATCAGCCGCCGCGGGGTTGACACGCTATATTCTGTATTATAAACTGGTCAGATAACAGAGGATGCGGGAGAGAATCAGCGTCTGCCGGACGAAAGAGACCCCTGCCTTTTAGCGGTCTGACATAGACGGCGGCGGGTTGAGACGGGTTGAGTTAGCCGTAAAGAAATGAGGAGGACTGTTTATGCGGAGTGATGTAATAAAAAAAGGGATTGACCGCGCGCCCCATCGGTCGCTGTTAAAAGCGCTGGGCTTGACGGATCAGGAGATCGCCCAGCCTTTTATCGGCGTGGTGAATTCCTTTACGGAAATGGTGCCGGGACATATGCATTTAAGACAGATCGCGGAAGCGGTGAAAACGGGCATTCGCGGCAATGGCGGCACCCCCTTCGAGTTTCCGGCGATTGCGGTGTGCGACGGGCTGGCGATGGGCCACGCAGGAATGCACTATTCCTTGGCCAGCCGGGAATTGATCGCGGATTCGATAGAGATTATGGCCAGCGCCCACGCCTTAGACGCGCTGGTATGTATTCCCAGCTGCGACAAAGTGGTGCCGGGGATGATGATGGCGGCGCTGCGTTTGAATATACCGGCCATCTTTATCAGCGGCGGGCCTATGCTGGCGGGGAAATTTGAAGGACAGGAAATCACCTTCAGCACGGTCTTTGAAGGGATTGGTCGCGTACACGCCAAGCAGGAGGACGAAGCCTGGCTGAAGAAGCTGGAAGGGAAAGCCTGTCCCACCTGCGGCTCTTGCGCCGGCATGTTCACCGCCAATTCCATGAATTGTCTGACCGAGGCGCTGGGTCTGGCGCTGCCGGGTAATGGCACGATACCCGCGGTGTATTCCGAACGCCTGATCTTAGCCAAAGAGAGCGGCGCGCAGATCGTCCATCTCTGGCGGGAAGATATTCGTCCCCGTTCCATCGTCACGGCGGCGGCCATTCGCAACGCCGTCGTCTTCGACATGGCGGTGGGCTGTTCCACCAATACCATCCTGCATTTACCCGCCATCGCCCAGGAGGGCGATATTGCCTGGGACTTGAAAGCGGTCAACGCGCTGAGCGAAACGACGCCGCAGATTTGCAAATTAAGTCCGGCGGTAGGCGGTCATGTCCTGTCGGATCTCTACCACGCGGGGGGCGTCAGCGGCGTCTTGAAACAGCTCATCGACGCCGGACTGCTGGACGGCTCGGCGCTTACGGTGTCCGGGATCAGTCAGGCGGAACGCTTAAAAGACGCCGAGGTCTCGGATTCTAAGGTGATCCGTCCCTTGAGCGCTCCCTATTCCGCCCAGGGCGGCTTAAAAATCCTCTTCGGCGACGTCGCGCCGGACGGGGCGGTGATCAAGCAGGGCGCTCTGGGAAGTACGGACGCGGTATTCGAGGGAACCGCCAAGGTGTATGACGGCGAGGCCGCGGTGACGGAAGCCATTTATCGCGGCGATATTCAAAAAGGCGACGTGGTGGTGATCCGTTACGAAGGCCCCAAGGGAGGGCCCGGAATGCGGGAAATGCTGGGACCCACCGCCACCTTGGCCGGGATGGGCCTGGATCAGGATGTGGCCTTGATCACCGACGGCCGTTTTTCCGGAGCGACCAGAGGCTTTTCCATCGGTCATGTTTCACCGGAGGCGGCGTTAGGCGGCCCGATTGCCTTGATCGAAACAGGAGACGCCCTGCGCATCGACTTAAAGCAGTGCCGTATTGACTGGCTGATCAGCGACCAGGAAAAAGCGGCGCGCCGGGATCGCAATCTGCCGCGGGAAAAGCAAAAAGAACATACGGGCTATCTCGCCCGCTACGAGCAGCAGGTTCAGTCCGCCGCCCAAGGCGCGGCCTTCGCGCGGGGTAAGTGAGCGATGACAGGCGCGGAAATTCTCATTCATGCCTTAAAACAAGAAGGGGTCAGCGTGATTTTCGGCTATCCGGGAGCCGCGCTGTGCGCCCTGTATGACGCGATTCTGGATCATGAGATCCGGCATATTCTGGTGCGGCACGAACAGGCGGCGGCCCACGCGGCGGACGCCTACGCGCGCGCCAGCGGTCAGGCGGGCGTCTGTCTGGCGACCTCCGGGCCGGGCGCGACCAATCTGGTCACGGGGATTGCCAACGCCTATATGGATTCCATCCCCTTGGTGGTCTTGACCGGTCAGGTATCTTCGGAGCTTCTGGGCACGGATTCCTTTCAGGAAGCGGATATTACCGGCATTACGATGCCGATTACCAAGCACTCCTATATCGTGAAACAGGCCGCCGACATTCCGCGCATTGTCAAAGAAGCCTTCTATATCGCCCGCAGCGGCAGACCCGGGCCGGTCTTAATCGACTTGCCCAAAACCGTTTTAGCTGAAGAAAACGTCCCCCTGCAAACGCCCGTATTACAGTTGAAAAGCTATAAGGTGTTCAGTAAAGGAAATCATGGACAGATCGTAGAAGCCGCCAAAGCCCTGGCGACCTCCCAAAAACCGGTGCTGTATATCGGCGGCGGCGTCGTCACCAGCGGCGCGGAAGCGATCCTGAAAACCTTAACGGAAACGGCCAATATCCCGGTGGTCACTACTTTGATGGGGATCGGCGCGCTGCCCTATCAGCATCCGAATTTTTTGGGGATGGTGGGAATGCACGGAACCGTCGCCGCCAATTACGCCGTTCATGAATGCGATGTACTGCTGGCGGTGGGCGTTCGCTTTGACGACCGGGTGACCAGCGGCTTAAACCATTTATTTGCCACCAAGGCCAAAGTCATTCATATCGATATTGACCCGGCGGAGATTGGCAAAGTCGTCCGCGCCCATATCCCCATTGTGGGCGACGCCCGCCTGGTTTTGGAGGGGATATCGGCCCGTCTGCTCTCCCTGGAACCGCCGGAGGTCGGCGCTTGGCGGCGTCAGATCAGACAGTGGCAGGAAGAGTATCCCTTGCGTCATCACACGGTGGGAAGCCTGTCGCCGCAAAAGATCATCGCAACGATCGGCGAAATCGCCGGCGGCGAAGCGATCGTCACGACGGATGTGGGACAGCACCAAATGTGGACGGCGCAATACTATCCGGCGACGCGGCCCCGGCATTTCATCAGCAGCGGCGGCTTGGGGACGATGGGCTTTGGCTTGCCGGCCGCCATCGGCGCTCAGGTAGCGGCGCCGGAAAAAACCGTTTTCGTCATCGCGGGCGACGGTTCCTTGCAGATGAACATCCAGGAATTGGCGACCGTCACCCAGCACGCCCTGCCCGTCAAGATCGCCTTGATCAATAACGGGGTGTTAGGCTTGGTACGCCAATGGCAAAAGCTCTTTTTCGCTCAGCGCTACAGCCATTGCCAGCTGACCGGAAATCCTGATTTTATTAAATTAGCGGCAGCCTATGGCATTCCGGGCCTGCGGGTGACGGCGGATGATCAGGTGGAAGCGGCGCTGCGGGAGGCCGTAGCCTGTCCGGGGCCGTTTTTGCTGGATTTTGTCATCTCGCCGGAAGAGGACGTCTTTCCGATGGTTCCTCCGGGAAAAGAGATCACTGAAATACTGGGGAGGTAAAGCCCGATGCTGCATACATTAGCCGTACTGGTAGAAAATCATCCCGGGGTATTGGCGAGAGTCGCCGGCCTTTTTGCGCGTCGGGCGTACAATATCGACAGCTTATCGGTCTGTCAAACGGATCATCCGGCCATTTCCCGGATGACCATCGCCGTCAACGGCGACGACCAGGTGATCGAGCAGGTGAGTAAGCAGCTGCATAAGCTGGTCGCCGTGCATAAGGTGACGGATTTGACGGGGCAGCCGACGGTCGATCGGGAATTAGCTTTAATCCGGATCAAGGTCAATAACGATACCCGTTTGGAGATCATGAAGACCGTCGATATCTTTCGCGGTCGGGTGGTGGATATGGGGCGAACCAATATCACGGTGGAATTGACCGGCGACGGCGAAAAAATCGACGCTTTTATCAAGACGATTCATAATCACGGGATTCTGGAATTAGTCCGAACCGGAACGATCACGATCATCCGTTCGGAGATCTAAGCGCCCCCAGGATCTGCCGTCATGGATGATATGCTCCAGAAAGACGGAGGCCGCCAGCGACAAGGGGAGATGCTTATGATAAGCGATGCCGACGCTTCTTTTCGGGATCGTCGGCAGGTTGGTAAGCTCGACGAGACTGCCTTCCGCCAGCTCCTGAATGACAAAATCCTTAATCACCGCGGCGATGCCCATGCCGATTTTGGCGAACTCGATCAGGAAATCCATATTGCCGAATACGATTTCGGGGTTGACGGCGATGTGGTTCGCCGCTAAGCTCCGCTCGACATATTCGCGGGTGATATTGCCTTTTTCCATAAAGATAAATTTGCCGCGGTTGAGCGTCTCGCCGTTTCCCAGAGAGGCGAGGTAGCCCTTGCTGGCGACGAAGATATCCTGGATCTCCGCCTGTTCGAGAAAATTATAATGGGCGAGCTCCAAAGGCTTGCTGATCATACAGAGATCGATTTTTCCTTCGTCCATCAGGGTCAGGCTTTCAAAGGTCGTCCGGTTGACGACGTTGATCTCCAGATGCGGATACTTGCTGATGAAGCTCTTGAGCTTGGGTACGAGAAAATGCTTGAACAGGGTGGTGCTCACCCCGACGCTGATTTTTCCTTTATCGTACTGCAAGAGCTTCTTTAAGAGATCTTCGCCTCTGGCAATTTCGGCCATCGCCTTTTTGATATGTTCATAAAAAAGTTTTCCCTCCGAGGTTAATTGAACGCCCCTGGAGTTGCGGGAAAACAAGACGACGCCGCTGGTTTCCTCTAACTTTTTGACGGATTTGCTGACCGCCGGCTGGCTGATATACAGTTTTTCGGCGGCCAGAGAAATATTGCCGCATTCGGCGACCATAAAAAATATCCGGTATAGCTCCATGACTCCGCTCATATCATAACCTCCAGTTATATTAGAAATAACACATCCATATTTTCATTATAGTACGGATCGTGGTATGATGGCAATATCGGAAAGGAAATCCATCCGGGCGTGTTTTACGACAAGTCTTCGCTTGCGCGTATGGCTTGTAGGTAAACTATAATTCAACAAATGAAGGAGAGATATTTTACATGGCTACACTGTATTATGAATCAGACGGGAATTTACAACTTTTTTCGGGGAAAACGATCGCCGTATTGGGGTATGGCAGCCAGGGCCACGCTCAGGCCCAAAATATGAAGGACAGCGGTTTGGACGTCATTATCGGCCTGCGCAAGGGAAGTCCGCGCTGGAAAGAAGCCGAAGCCTATGGTTTTCAGGTCATGACTGTCGCCGAAGCGTCGGAAAAAGCACAAATCATTCAGCTGCTCGTGCCGGATGAAAAGCAGAGAGACCTCTATGAAAGAGAAATTAAGCCTTCGATCAAACCGGGGAAGACCCTGATCTTTTCGCATGGCCTGAGCATTCATTTCGGCCAGATCGTACCGCCGAAGGATATCGACGTCATCATGATCGCCCCGAAAGGCCCCGGCCATATGGTTCGCCGCACCTATACGGAAGGGCGCGGGGTACCGGCCTTAATCGCCGTGTATCAGGACGCGACGGGCAGCGCCCGTGATTTAGCCTTGGCCCACGCCAAAGCGATCGGCGCCGCCAGAGCCGGAATTCTGGAAACCACCTTCAAGGAAGAAACCGAAACCGATCTGTTCGGCGAGCAAGTCGTCTTGTGCGGCGGGGTGACGGAGCTGATCAAGGCCGGATTCGATACCCTCATTGAAGCGGGCTACCAACCGGAAAGCGCTTATTTTGAATGTCTGCATGAAATGAAATTGATCATCGATCTGCTCTATGAAGGCGGCTTGACCTGGATGCGCCATTCGATCTCCGATACCGCGCAATTTGGGGACATGACCACCGGCAAACGGATCATCACCGACGAAACGCGCAAAGAGATGAAGAAAATTCTGGAAGAAATTCAAAACGGCCAGTTCACCAAGAACTGGATCCTGGAAAATATGGTCAACCGTCCGGCCTTCCTGGCGATGACCCGGCGCGAAGAAGAACATCCGATCGAAAAGGTTGGCAGAGAATTGCGTGATATGATGGTTTGGCTGAAAAAACCGGAAGGTTTTTAAATAACGCGGCGCGTATCGCGTCGCAAAGGAGCCGGTTCGTATGCGGCAGATAGAGATCTTTGATACCACCCTGCGCGACGGGGAACAGTCAGCCGGCGTCACCCTCACGGTGGCAGAGAAGGTGGAAATCGCCCATCAGCTCGCGAAGCTGGGCGTGAATGTGATCGAAGCGGGCTTTCCTCTGGCCTCGCCCACGGATTTTCAAGGGGTGTTCCAGGTGGCGCAACAGGTCAGAGGGGTGACGGTGGCCGGTTTGGCCAGAGCCAGAGCCAAGGATATTGAAGCGGCCTGGGAGGCGCTCCGTCCGGCGGAACAGCCCCGGATTCACACCTTTATCGGCACCTCGCCGGTTCATATGCGCTACAAACTGAAAGCGACGCCGGCAGAGATTCTGGAACGAGCCGTACAAGCGGTGCGTTTGGCGAAGAGCAAAGTCAGCGATGTGGAATTCAGCGCCGAAGATTCATCGCGCAGCGACCCTGATTTTTTGGCCGAGGTATTTGCCGCGGTCATCAAGGCCGGGGCGACCGTGATCACCATATCGGACGTCGTCGGCTATATCACGCCGGACGAATTTTCCGCCTTGGTTCGCGGCGTCAGGGAGAAGACGGCGGGCATCGAAAAGGTCAAGGTCAGCGTGCATTGTCACGACGACCTGGGTCTGGCCGTCGCCAATACGATGGCCGGTTTGACGGCAGGCGCTGATCAGCTGGAGTGTACGGTGAACGGGATCGGCGACCGGGCGGGAAACGCCGCTTTGGAAGAGTTGGCGATGATCCTGCATACGCGGCGCGATCTCTATCCGCTGACGACGAGCATCGTCACCACGGAAATCATGCGGACGAGCCGTCTGGTCAGCCGTTTGACCGGTATGCCGGTGCAATACCACAAGGCGATCGTGGGCAGAAACGCCTTCGCCCACGAAGCCGGTGTTCATCAGGACGGCATATTGAAAGAGCCTTCCACCTATCAAATCATGACGCCGTCGGACGTCGGCTGGGAAGAAGATCATTCTTCGCTGGTATTGGGAAGGCATTCGGGGCGTCACGCGGTTCGCCGACATCTCGGCCAGTGGGGGATTACCCTGGATGAAGCGAGTTTTGAAACGCTGTTTGCGCGTTTCAAGCAATATGCGGACGGCAAACAGAATATTTCCAAAGAGGATATGCTTTCCCTTCTGCGTGCGGAAGAGGAGAGTCAGGGTTAGACAAGGGAGTGACGTGTGATGGGAATGACGATTACCGAAAAAATCCTGGCCCGCCATGCCGGATTAAATGAAGTCGCGCCGGGACAGCTGATCAACGCCGCGCTGGACCTGGTGCTTACCAACGATATTACCGGACCTATCGCCATTCGCGAATTTGCCAGGTTCGGAGCCGGGAAAGTATTTGATCAAAGCAAGATCGCTCTTGTTCCCGATCATTTCACCCCGAATAAGGATATCGCTTCCGCCGAGCAGGCGAAAATCCTGAGAGAGTTTGCGGCTGCTCAGGGCATTGAGCATTATTGGGATACCGGCCGCGTTGGCATTGAACATTGTCTGCTGCCGGAGCAGGGTCTGACTCTGCCCGGAGATTGTATCATCGGCGCGGATTCGCATACCTGCACCTATGGCGCGGTGGGGGCCTTTTCCACCGGCGTTGGCAGTACGGACTTAGCCGCCGGTATGGCGACGGGCGAGGCCTGGTTCCGGGTTCCGGAATCCCTGAAATTTATCTTTCACGGACGCGATTATCAGCCGTGGGTGAGCGGCAAGGATTTGATCCTCTATATCATCGGCAAAATCGGCGTGGACGGCGCCCGCTATCAGGCGATGGAATTTGCCGGGGAAGGCATTGAGGCGCTTTCTATGGACGGTCGGTTTACGATGTGCAATATGGCGATCGAAGCCGGGGCTAAAAACGGCATTATCGCTCCGGATGATACCACCTTCGCCTATTTGCAGGACCGCGCCCGCCGCTCGTATATCGTCGATTACAGTGATCCGGACGCGGCTTACGCCGAGGTGACGGACTTTAACACCGCCGATATTCCGTTACAGATCGCCTTACCCCATTTGCCGGAAAACACCGCCGCCGTGGACGAGGTCAGCGGCACGGCGCTCGATCAGGTGGTGATCGGTTCCTGTACCAACGGTCGTTTGGAGGATTTACGCATTGCGGCACAAATCCTGCGCGGTCAAAAGGTCAGCCCCCATATCCGCTTGCTGGTGCTGCCGGGAACGCAAAAAATCTATCTGGACGCCCTCCGCGAAGGCATCATCGAGACCTTTATCGAAGCCGGAGCGGCGGTCAGCACCCCGACCTGCGGCCCCTGTCTGGGGGGACACATGGGGATTTTAGCTAAAGGCGAACGGGCGCTATCGACCACCAACCGTAATTTTGTCGGTCGCATGGGCCATCCGGAAAGCGAAGTGTATTTATGCGGACCGGCGGTCGCCGCGGCTTCGGCGCTCAAAGGGCAAATCACACACCCAAGGGAGGTGGTGCGTCATGGGTAAAGTCTGGAAATTCGGTCATGATATCGATACGGATGTGATCATTCCGGCGCGTTATTTAAACCAGTCGGAGGAAGAATACCTGGCGCGGCATTGCATGGAAGACGGCGATCTCCGCTTCGCTCAGGAAGTAAAGACCGGAGATATATTGGTCGCCGGTAAGAATTTCGGCTGCGGTTCCTCACGGGAACACGCCCCGATAGCGATTAAAGCCTGCGGGGTGCAAGTGGTGATTGCCGAGTCCTTCGCCCGTATATTTTACCGCAACGCGCTGAACATCGGCCTGCCGATTTTGGAATGCGCGGCGGCGGTGCAGGGGAGTCAGGCCGGGGATGAGCTGGAGGTGGATCTCGTGTCGGGAAAGATCACCAATAAAACCCGGCAACAGACCTTTCAGGCGCAGCCTTTTCCGCCTTTCATGCAGGAGCTGATCCAGGCCGGCGGCTTAATTTCATATGTACAGAGGAGGAAAAACGATGCCTAATATTGCCGTATTGCCGGGAGACGGGATCGGACGGGAAATCATGCCCCAGGCGCTCAGAGTGCTGCAAGCGGTGGTAAAGGATTTGCCGGAAACCTGGGAGTTCAGCGAATGCTTAGCCGGCGGCGCCGCCATCGACGCCTTGGGCAAGGCTTTGCCGGAAGAGACCTTAAAGGTCTGTCATCAAGCGGACGCGATCCTTTTAGGCGCGGTCGGCGGCCCGAAGTGGGATACCCTGCCGGGGCCGGAGCGTCCGGAAATGGCGGCCTTGCTGGGCTTGCGCAAAGAATTCGGCTTGTACGCCAATATCCGCCCGGTGAAAATGCTGCCTTATCTGCTGGACGCTTCTCCCTTGAAGAGAGAACGGGTCGAGAACGTCGATATGGTGATCATCCGGGAATTAAACGGCGGCTTGTATTTTGGGGAAAAGGGGCGCAAGACCAACCCGCCCGCCGCCTATGACACGATGATCTACAGCGAGGACGAGATCCGCCGCATTCTGCACGTAGGCTTTAAGACGGCGCAGGCTCGCCAAAAGCGGCTTTGCTCCGTAGATAAGGCCAACGTGCTGGAAACCTCCCGTTTCTGGCGGGAAGTGGCCAATCAGGTAGCCACGGAGTACCCGGATGTGGAATTAAGCCATATGTACGCGGATAACGCCGGTATGCAGCTGATTCTCAATCCCTCGCAATTTGACGTCATGGTGACGGATAATACCTTCGGCGATCTTTTATCCGATATCGCCTCGGTGTTGGGCGGCTCGATCGGTATGTTATCCTCGGCCAGTCTGGGCGAGAAGATCGGTTTATACGAACCGGCCCACGGCTCGGCGCCAGACATTGCCGGTAAGAACCTAGCCAATCCGCTGGCGATGATCCTGTCGGTCGCTTCCATGCTCCGGCATTCCTTCGCCCGCCATGAAGCCGCGGCCAAAATCGAACAGGCCATCGACCGCGTCTTTGCGGCCGGGTATCGGACCGGCGACATCGCCAAACCGGGGGATAAGGTTTTGGGAACCAAAGAGATGGGGGACGCGGTCCTCGAAGCGCTCCGCTAGATTTAGCGGGGCGCGCCTTTTTTTTTGCCAAAATGAGCTTCACCATTTTTCACAATTGTATGTCTATATCTGCCAACTGTTTCATTCCGGCAAAAAAATGGGCTAAATATATTGACAGCAGCATCCCATCAGGCATATTATAAGAATAAATTCGGAAAACTGAACAGGGGGTGTGTGCTATGTCATCATCGGCAACGAAGATTTCTATCCACATGGATAAAGAAGTGAAAGAAAGATTAGTGGAAGTGCTTGATAATTTAGGCATGAATCTATCGACTGGGGTCAATGTCTGGGCCAAAGCCGTTATTCGGCATGGCGGCTTTCCCTTTGAGATTGCGGACCCGCACGTGTTAGCCCGGTTGGAAAACGACAGGCTGTCCAGTCGGCAAAAGGCGGCAGTCAGAACATTTGTTAAAAACGTTAACACCATTGAGGATGAGCCATTAGATGAAGAATTTGATGCGATCCTGAACCAGAAAACGAGCATTGTCAGGCAACTGGACGTATGATTTATGCACTTGACAGCAATATTATTTCCTATATGTTAAAGGGTGACAAACAAGTTCAGGGGCGTTTTCAAGCGGAAATTGAGAATGGGAATCTCTATGCGGTGGCTCCACTGGTGTACTATGAAGTCAAACGCGGACTTGTCTTTGTAAATGCCAAAGCCAAGCTAAGAGAATTTGACAATCTATGCAAGAACGGGCTGATGGGTGATATGAACTTATCCGTTTGGGAGACGGTCATTGAACTTTACGTGAATTTACGGCGGCAGGGAAAGCCAATAGAAGATGCCGACCTTTTTATCTCCGCCTATTGTCTGGTGAATAGTTATACACTGGTCACGAACAATACCCGTCATTTTGAAAACGTAAATGGCCTGAACCTAGCGGATTGGAAGGCGTAGCTTATCACCGCTACTATTTTCAACAAATTTATAGCTTTCTGTTTTATATCTCCCTTTTTAATGATAAGAAACCGAATAAAAACGCAGAAAGGCGGGGATAGACGTGAACATCGGCTTTATCGGCGGCGGCAATATCGCGGCGGCCATCATCTCCGGCTTGCGGGCGGCAGCCGATCCCTGCGTTATCCGGGTGACGGAGAGGCCCAACGCCGAAAAATTAAAAACGCTGGAAAAACAGTACGGGGTCATTCCGGCGGAGCTTGGAGAACTGATCCGTTTATCCGACGTCGTTCTCCTCGCCGTGAAACCCAAAGACGTCCAGGCGCTGTTGGCACAGCTCCGGGAGCTGCCCAGACAGGGAAAGCTCTTCATCAGCGTGGCGGCCGGGATTCCGCTGAGCGCCCTGGAAAAATATCTGCCGGAGACGGCGGTCGTCCGCGTCATGCCGAATACGGCTTGTATGGTGCGGCAATCGATGTCCGGCCTGGTGCGCGGCGCTCAGGTAAGCGATCAGCAAGCCGCGGCGGCTTCGCAGATATTTAACGCGGTGGGCAAAACTCTCTGGACGCAAGAAGAAAAAATGAACGCGGTCACCGCCGTCAGTGGCAGCGGGCCGGCGTATTACTATCTTTTCACCGAATACCTGATCCAGGCGGGCGTCCATCTCGGCCTGACGGAAGGGGAAGCGGAAACCTTAGCCAGGGAAACGATTTCAGGCGCGGCGAAGATGTTAGCGGAAAGCGGAAAACCGGTCAGCCAATTGCGGCAGGAAGTCACCTCGCCCAACGGCACGACCTATGAAGCGCTGAAGGTTTTTCAGGAGAACGGCTTAGCCGACCTCGTGGATCAGGCCGCCGCCGCCTGCGCCCGGCGCGGGGAAGAGATGCTGGCGGAATACGTGAAATAGGAGTTGGGCAAGTGTGCGGGTAGTGGTGAAAATCGGCAGTAGCAGTTTGAATCATCCTCAGGGAGGCTTACATGACCAGGCCGTAGCGCGGATGGTCAGCGCCGCCGCCCGCTTGCGGCGCGGAGCGATCGAGGTGGTGATCGTCAGCTCCGGGGCGGTGGCCGCCGGTATGGGCAAGCTGAGCTTTACCGCCAGACCGGTTCAGCTCGCGGAACGGCAAGCGGCGGCGGCAGTGGGGCAGAGCGTCTTAATGGAACGCTATAGCTATTATTTAGGGCTTCAAGAGCTTATCGGGGCGCAAATCCTCTTGTCCCGCATGGATCTGGCGGAGCCCGCCCGTTACGCCAACGCCCAAAACACTCTGGAAAAACTGTTGCAGCTGGGCGTCGTCCCGATTATCAACGAAAATGACACCGTGGCGGTGGAAGAACTCTGTATCGGGGATAACGACCGTTTATCCGCCTTGGTCGCCGGTCTGGTTCACGCCGATTTGCTGGTGATTCTGACGGACGTGGACGGCTTATGTACGGGCAACCCCAAACAGGATCGCGACGCCCAAATCATTCGCGAGGTAGAGGACGTAAGCCAGGTATGGGCTCTGGCAGGCGGCGCCGGTTCGATGCTGGGAACCGGCGGGATGACGACGAAGCTGAAAGCGGCGGAAATTGTCACCCGCTTCGGGATCGGCATGATCCTCATGAACGCCAGCCGCCTGGAGGATTTAGAAGCTATCGTCACCGGGGAACGGCAGGAGGGAACCTTTTTTATCCCTCAGAAACACCGTTTAACCGGTCGCAAGCGCTGGATTGCCTACGCCGGACTGTCGGAAGGGACGATCACGGTCGATCAGGGGGCGGCCCAAGCCTTGCTGAACGAAGGGAAGAGCTTGCTGGCCAAAGGGATCATCGCGGCGGAAGGAACCTGGGAACGCCATGAGCTGGTGCGCATTGTGGATCTTTCCGGTCAGGAAATCGCCAGAGGCTTATCGGCTTTAAACAGCGAAGAAATCCTCTTGGTAAAAGGCCGCCACTCCGAGGAGCTGCTGAAAATGATCCCGGACGTCACCGGTCAGGAAGTAATTCACCGGGATCACATGACGATAATGACCGATGCGCGGGGATCGTGACCCATAGATAGATAGATAGATAGATAGATAGATAGGCAGGCAGATACACAGACAGACGGATAAGCAGATAGATAGATAGAAAATAGACAGGCTAATAGATATATATGCAGATAGATAGAGAAGTACAGGAGGGGAGCTTCATGGAGTTTTTTGCCGATCTAGTGGTCATGGGGGAGAAAGCCAAGGCAGCCGCCAGAAAGATGGCTTTAATAGACGCCAAAACCAAAAACCGCGCCTTGCTGGAAATCGCGGCTGCACTCCTGAAACAGCAGGAAGAAATCATCGCCGCCAATAAGCGCGACGTCGCCGCCGCCGAAGAAAAGGGGATCGCTAAGCAGCTGATCGACCGCTTACGCCTGACGCCGACGGCGATTCAACAGATCAGCGAAGCGGTTCAGGACGTGGCGGCCTTGCCGGATCCGATCGGCGACGGGGATTTCTGGACCCGGCCCAACGGCTTGCGTTTGCAGCGAACGCGCGTACCCTTGGGCGTGATCGCTATGGTCTATGAAGCCCGGCCTAACGTCACGGCGGACGCGGCGGTCTTATGCTTAAAATCCGGCAACGCCGTGATTTTGCGCGGCGGCTCTGAAGCCATTGAGAGCAATAAGTTGATAGCCAAGCTCATCGCCGCGGCGGCGGAAGAGGCGGGAATTCCAGCCGGAGCCGTCCAGCTGATTGAAAATACGGATCGCCAATATGTCCAACAGCTCATGCGGCTGAACGCCTACGTCGATGTGATCATCCCTCGGGGCGGGAACAGCCTGATCCAAACCATCGTGCAAAACGCCACCGTACCGGTCATCGAAACCGGCACCGGCGTCTGTCACGCCTATGTGGACCGGGAAGGGGATTTCGATAAAGCGATTCCCATTATCATCAACGGCAAAACCCAGAAGCCTTCGGTTTGCAACGCCCTGGAAACCCTGTTGGTAGACGAACAGATCGCGGCGGCCTTTTTGCCGCTGATCGGCGAAGAATTAAAAAAACACGGCGTGGAAATCAGAGGCTGCCCGCAAACCTGTACCCTTCTTCCTTACGCCTTGCCGGCGACAGAGGAGGACTGGGGGAGGGAGTACCTGGATTTAATTCTGAGCGTGAAGGTCGTGACGGGTCTGGATCAGGCGCTGGATCATATCTATCGCTATGGGACAAAGCATTCGGAGACGATCATCACTGAGAATTACAGCAACGCCCAGCGCTTTTTGCGCGAAACCGACGCCGCCGCCGTCTATGTGAACGCTTCTACCCGCTTCACGGACGGAGGACGCTTTGGCTTCGGCGCCGAGATCGGGATCAGTACCCAAAAGCTCCATGCCCGCGGGCCGATGGGTTTAAAGGAACTGACGACGATCAAATATATGGTCTACGGGGACGGTCAGATTGCGGAGTAGCGTGAGATTGTTGCCTAGCATAAAATCGTCGCTTGGAACCGGGCGGCACAGTGTCCCGGCGCGTCGCGGAAAATTAAAAATGATGGAGATATTTTATGGAAGCTAAGCAAGCATCCGCTTTAGAAAACCTGGCGAAAGAAACCTGTAGCTGTACCAAATGCCCGCTGCGTTCCGGCTGCAACGGCGTCGTTTTCGGCGAAGGCAATCCGGCGTCGCCCGTCATGTTCGTCGGCGAGGGGCCGGGACAAACGGAAGATGAGCTGGGACGGCCCTTTGTCGGCAAAGCCGGTCAGCTATTGGATAAAATCCTTCAGGCGGCAGATTTGCCGAGAGGGGACGTCTACATCACCAACATCGTCAAATGCCGACCGCCGGGAAACCGGACGCCCACCGCGGAGGAAATGAACGCCTGTTTACCGTGGCTGCGCCTTCAGTTTGCCATTATCCGGCCTAAATACATCATCTTATTGGGCTTGGCGGCAACGCACGGAATTTTGGGGGCGGACATCCCCACCATGAAGTCCTGCCGCGGTCAGTGGTTTGAGCGGAAGGGCGTAAAAATCATGCCGACCTATCATCCGGCGGCGCTTCTCCGCAATCCCCAGTTTAAAAAGCCGGTATGGGAGGATTTTATCGTCATTCGGGACGCGGTGAAAGGGACGGGGGCTGGAAACCAGAATGTATCAAATACCGGCAAGGAAGAGAGCTAAAAAAGCCTGTAAGGGGTCCCTCATCCGGTGTTCCGCTTATAGGCTTTTTAGCTCATTTTAAAATAATACTTTTTATGCTAAAATATGGGTGTAGTCAGATGAAGCCAAGGCGGTTAAGCTGACCCTCCGGAAAGGAGGTGACGCTATGGAGTATTTAGTTATTTTGGTGGTAATCCTTGTGATTATCATAATCATACTAAATCTTTCCAAAAGAAAATAACCGCCCTGAGTTAAGGGAAGCGGTTATTTTCTTTAACTTATTCCTCAGCTAACCGTCAACGGTTGCTTCATCTGGCTATACTATATCATAGTTCAGGCGTTGAATTCAAGTTAATTATTCCTTTTTTCTTTCAACTTGACATAATATTTAATCTTTGACATTTAATGGAAACTGTTAGCAAATAACAGCTTTTTTATTTTAGATACCTGTTACAGGTGTAACAATTTAAATTCGGATAGCTCTAATCATCTGATTTTTGACAACTGGAAGGAATTGCCCTACGTCGTGAATTTTAGTGCGGTGCATAGTAACACCGCACGAGAGTCCCAGATGTGGACTTTTTACCGAAACCGAAACCAAAAAAAGGAGGTGAAAAAGCACTTGATAATGATTGATACCATCGGCTTAGAATCTCCGGAAATTGGTTTCGATTCTGCTTCAAAAATCGAAAGTGCCTTAAAAAAATACTACGGCGTAGATTTGAAAACAGGAGAAGTCATGTATCAATTCATATCCGGTCAGCTGGTCGGAAGTTATGACTCGTCGGTATCCGTCCGGGTATCTTACGAAAGACTGATACCGCAATACGAATTAAAGCCGGAGGGGAGGTTTTACAATGAATTAACCGGAAAAACTGAGTTTTTACCAACTAAAACCATTGTCAAAATGGTCAAATGCAAATGTGAGCCTTATTTGTACGTCGAATGCTCCATACACAAGCTACTTCTTGGCCACAATGTTTTCGGCGGTACGGACAATATAAAATTTTGCGTCGAATTCGTTGTAAAGCTATTAAAACAGTCCTTTGACGTAGATTTACCTGTTCCCAGTAGCTGGCTCATTCGCCGCATTGACCCCGCTATGGTTTTCAACCTTGGCCGATTTGAATCAGTATCAGAATATCTTAGAGGGCTTAAACACTGCTATTTCCCAAGAAAAAAAGTCATTGCCTACAAGTTTGAATCTATCTACGTTCCCGGTCGCGTCACTACCCTGAAACTCTACCACAAAGGCCCCGAATTTTATAAACACGACCGCAAGCGGCTTTTAAAAACCATGAAGCCCTCCAAGGTCGATTTGCTCCAGCGAATCGCTAATAAACTGCTACGGGTCGAACTGGAAATCAAAGCACAAAGACTAAGATTAGATTTTGAGGGCGAGTTGCCAACGTATGAAAAAATCACTGTTGCATACTTGCAAAAAACACTGGATAAGGAGGTCTTTAAATTGCTGAGAGAAAAACAAGAGCCGGACAGAATTGAAGTTTACAGAACAACCGAATCCGTATTAAACCGCATAAATGCGTCGCAAATGTCGAATCGGAAAAAGAGAAGCCTATTCAGCTTCTGGGTAAATCTTGCCACTCTTGGCGAGGAAGTTGTAAAGGAAAGTATTAGCAAAACCGTATTTTACCGAGATAGAAAGGCCCTCATAGCGCTCAATATATCATGGCACCAATCAGACATAGTTATCAATGAGCAGTTTTCCGGTGTCCCAGAGGGCTTTGTACCGGTGACAACGGATAAACGTTGTATGTCTTACACTAATTACAAATTGCGCTTAGCGTCTTAATTTTAAAAAAAGAAGGGATGAAAAAAAAATGAACACTTACTTGATTTTAGGTTGTTACGCCTACAACTTCGTCAACAAAGACACGGGAGAGGTAATCAAAGGCAACACCATGCACATCGTAGACCCGTTTGACGTGGATGATGGCAATAGAAAAGGTTGCGTTCCTCTGAAATTAACCATCTCGGACAAAGTCCGCGAAAACATCGGCGAACTTCCCGGCCTGTATGATATCGATTTCGGCCAGCGTCCCGGCGCGGGGGGAAAACCAACGTCTTATGTTCGCAACTTATCCTTTGTCGCTCCAGTCGATTTATTAGCCGCTTTGGATAACGCCAAAGACAAAGATAAAGCGAAGAAATTGGGGGTCATTTAAGACTATGGCAACAATGACGGCAGATTTAACGCCTTTAATTGAATCTATCAATCTATTGCGCTCCGAGATTGCTTTTTTTGCTGGTTTTATCATCGCCGTCCTTGTTGCGTCTCTCTTCTTTGTCAAAATGGGGGGCATACGATGAAAAAAGCGGTTGCCATCGTTTCCTTGCTTTTAAGTATCTTTGTCTTTATGCCGCACCCTGCAAACGCCGCCGCCAAGAGTGACAATATTCCTATGGTCATTGCTTTTTCGCCTTTGGTTATCGGTGTCTCGCCTTTTCCGGTAACTGGCTTAGATTATGAAGAATTTGGAAATTTAGTTCTGATTAGTTGGGACGCAAATCTTTTGTATAATCCGTTAGGCTACAGGGTTTATTTAGACAATGCATTTCTATGGCAAACGACAGAAACAAAATTCTTGCTTATAGACTATGAGCCGGGAGAATATAACTTTTCAGTATCTTGCTATAACGCCATCGGCGAAGGTGATAAAACGCCAATCAGCGTCACCATATCAGGGCCGCCAGAAATACCACCAGAGCCAGAAACGCCAGAAGAAGGAACAGACATTATGCCCTTCATCGACACGGAAAACTTCGGTCTTGGCGTCAAATTCGGCTTAATTCTATCATGTTCTGCTGGCATGTTAGGTTTAGCAATAAATGCGGTCATTAAACTATTTTCTATTCTGACAGGCAGATAAAAAAACAAGAAAAAGGGAGGAAATAACAATGTTAAAAAGCAAACTTCAAAAAATGGTAATCGTTACAGGGGGAACTCTGGCTGGGGTGGCTGGCGCGGCCTTGCCTGCTTTCGCCGCTGGTACCGCTGATACCGCTGTCATCACGGCGATTGGTGATATTGCCGATACCTCTATTGCTACGCTTTCCGGGATTGCTCCGGTAGCCATCACCATCTTCGGCGCAATCTTCGTTTGGAAAATCGGCAAGAAGGTTTTCGGTATCATCACGAACTAATTACACACCGTTCATTTTGAGGGCATGGCGGCAGAACATGCCCTCATTTTAACGAACAGGGGAGGGGACACCTTGAAAATTAAGATTATTGCCGTACTCATTTGTATAAATTTGTTATTCAGCTTCACCTTTGAAGCGAAACGGGCAGACGCATTTTTCCCCATTCTGGCCGCTATCGGCTCGGTTTTATCCTCTACGGAATTCGCCGCCTTTGCGGCTTTACTGACGGCTGGGGTTGTTTTTCACTCGGAAATTGAAGCGGTTGATTTAAGCCGTTCTTTTGCAAATGCCAAGTCAAACATTTTAGAAAACATCATGGTGTACGACTATGCTACAGACATCTGGAAAGGGCAAGTTTCCAGTTCCGTTGTTGCTGAAGCGCAAGATTTTATGACTACGTATATGTTACAGTCCCAGCATACGTTAAATTATACTGGTAACGGCTATTATTCCGGCTTTTGGGACAATCCGAATGATCGCATGGCCTTTGAAAGCGTTTACTGTGCCGCCAACTCCCTGACCGACTTTGAAATCAGCGGCGCGTCTTGGGCCGTCATCCAGTCCTGGCTTAACATGGACGATAACAACTATGCTTCTTTCAAAATGATGGCTTCCACATGGCAAACAGGGGTAGAATATCGGGTTTTTAAAGATGAAATAGCGATGGTGATTAATAACCAAATGTACATGAGTATGTACGTCGGCGCGATCGACGGCTTGCGCTATCGTATGTATGGTTCTTCCTTGAGTATATGGATTCACTCATGGGGAAGCTGGGGTAATGATTTCCCCATTTGGCAGGGTGGCGTCGGTGGTTCCGCCGAAAATTCAGCTTGTTTATTTTCGATGGCCGTCGGCTATGCTCAATATTCCGATGTTGTAATCTCGCTTACCTCCACGTCTACTTATACCAGCGATTTAGATTATACGCCGTCTACCGTAAAAGACTATGATTTAGCGATTCCCGGCGATACCACCATAGACGGCATTTTAGATAAATCGCTGGAGGACTTCGAGACTACCGCTGAAATTCCAACCACGCCGGATATCTCCGGAATATTTTCATTCCTCCAGAGCCTTTTAGACGCGCTGCTTGCCATCAAGAGTTTTTTAGCTGGTTTTATATCATCTCTGGTTGCCGCGCTCTCTGAGGCCGTTTTAGGGGGGGATGAGGGTATAAATTGGGAACCTATACGCCACTCCTTGAACCTGTTTACCAACAAATTTCCTTTTTCCTTGCCCTGGGACTTGCAAAGGATGTTGAGCAACTTCAACCAGTCTAACACCGTACCGCACTTTGATATCAATATCGACGCTGGCATTTTTAAATGGAATCAGAGCATCGACTTATCTATATTTTCGCCGCTGATAGGCACCGTCCGCGCTTTTTTGCTCATTGCCTTTAATCTCGGTCTGGTGATTGGAACTCGAAAATGGTTAGGAGGGGACGCCTAATGTTATTTACCGCTTTTAACGCTATTATCCGGTCTATCGGCGTATCGTTATCGGCGATACTGGCCGTACTGCCGAATTCGCCGTTTACGTGGGATTTATCCGCTGTCGATAATTCTTTGCTACAAATTTTCGTCTGGATTATTCCAATTCAGGGCATGATAACAACCGTTTCCGTCTGGGTCGGCTCGGTGGCTATTTATTACTCCATCCGCACCGTTTTACGGTGGGCGAAGGTGGTTGGCTCATGATAAGTTTACGCTCCGGCACTCCCAGCAGTGGCAAGAGTTACACCGCCATTATAGACATTTGGCGCGCTTTGTATGAGAAGAAATTTGTCATTGCTAATTTTGACGTTATATTTTCCCCTCGTGACCTGAAAAGGGGATACGACAAGCGATTTTTTTACCTTGAGAATCAGGAGCTTACCGTTAATAATTTGTTGGTTTTTGCCATCGAACATGACCTTGTTAAAAATATGCGTGAAAGTCAGTGCTTAGTCGTGATCGACGAAGCCGGGGGCCGCTTCAACGCCGCCGACGCGAAAAAAGATATTTCCGAGTGGAAAGACTTCTTTTCCCAACACGCGAAACTTGGCTTTGACATCCTGCTGATTGCTCAAAAAGACCGCATGATAAACCGGGATGTCTTAGGTTTTATCGAATACGAGATAAAACACCGGAAGGTAAATAGATTCAAATTTTTTCGTTACTTGCCTAAGTCTATAACGCTTTTCGTCGCTATAAAATTTTGGTACGTCAATAAACAGAGAGAGGGGAGCGAATTCTTTTTATACTCTAAGCGTATTTCCGGGCGTTACAATCGTTACAAGATGTTCGACGGTTTTAAACTATCTTCGGCGCTGTTGCAGAAAATAGATAATATCACAAGTAGCCTTGACGATAGCTATAATGTGCCGATATCGGCAATCAGTAAAAACTTAGGCAACCTCGGCAAGGAAGAGAACTAAAAAAAGCCTGTGAGGGGGATACCGCAAGGCGGGCCCCGCTTACAGGCTTTTTTTAGTGTTTTAATCATCTTTTACCTTAATTCCAATCACGCAATAGCCCGGTTTAAGGGCAATCGGAAAATCTTCCTCAGCCAGAATATAGGTTATCGTGGCAGTCATCTCTCGCCCTGTGTAACTGCCGCCAGCTTCTTGCTCACACTCAAAGAGTAAAAGTTTATCACCGACTTTATAGCCACGGTCATTCTTTCGTACTTCAAAGGTCTTTTCTTTATTCGCTATAGCGTCGAAGAACTTAGGAAAAATTTTGAGGTCGTGTGTCATTTCATCGTCCTCCTTGTTCGCGCTCATCGGTGATGGTAGGGGCTTTCATTTCGCCTGTAAATTCTGTTTGCGTCTTTCCGCGATTTTTTTCGCTCCTTCTCAGTTGTCCGCGCTGTCTATCAAAAGGTCGTATTTAGACTTCGTTTTTCTCGCAACGGTAGTAATATCCGTATCCGCGCTTATCGTCATCGAATGTGAACTCACAAGTTTCATTGTAACATGTTCCATTCCAGTTTCTCACAAATATTTGATAATCATATGGGAACTGGTTGATTATTTCTGACTGGCATGGTTCTTCTTCTGCTTCCCATATTTGTTCATAGCTGTGAATTTCGGTTTCCGTATATTCCTCAAGTTCATCCGTGTAATAGTATCGCTTGAAACCCTCGGAGGTAACATAGCTTGCATGTTTGCGGCGAAGTTTTGTTACTTCTCTTTTTGCCTTAAAACTGCAATATTTTTTGCCGTCAGTGACATGGTAAGATTGGCGGTATTCGTTGTAGGGTTTCTCAAATTCATCGCGGGAGAAGCCACGTTCTACGCCTTTCTCTGCACATTTTTTTGCTACATAGTTTAGGAACTCAGCGACTGTTACATTGGTTCTTTGGACTTCAATCATTATGTTGGTCATTATAATCTCCTCCTTAAATCTCGTTTGGCTCTGTTATGTCGCTTCCGGGGATCAGCCCCCCGCTTTTTTTGTTGAGTTATCCGACTCATATCGACGGCAAATAGCGCAAGGGAGGAAACAAAAAATTTTCCATCCTTGGGAACAAGGATAAAAGGAAAAATTTTTGTGGCCCTTGCGCTATTTGTTGTCGATAGTGATATACTAAAAAAACAAAAAAGGCTTTAATCCGTTCCTTTTCCCAGAAGGGAAAAATTCTGTTTCCTCTCCACACTCGCGCCCATCGGAGGAGGAAGGGGCTTTCACTTGCTTTTTCTACAAATTTTTTACAAGAAATAAAGTATAATATACATAAAATCACAGCAGGGGAGGGGATATTTTTGAAAAGGTTAAAGGATCATGAATTATTTTTTCTGGTTGGGTTTTATATAATTATAAACCCTGATCATGCTGTTAGAACGCGCGTTGGCTGGCTTTTCAATACGTCTTTTGAGCGAATGGACAGATGTTTTAACGCTTTGATAGACGCTGGAGTTATCGCCGATTTTGTAAAATCCGGTGGTTTACCGTTCAAAGTATTGATGGGGCTTGATATGTTTATCCGGCTTTGCTTTGATATGGAATTGACCCGGCTACAGGATTATATCCCGCCAAGTACACCAATGATTAGTAACAAATAGCCATATTCGACAGAATAAGCTAAATTTTTCTCTTGACGTAAACTATATAATTCTAGTAATATTTAAATCAATAAATGCCCTATGGAAAATATTCGTCATTCTGATATAATATCTATGGGTGATGAATATGGCAAAAATCGAGATTGACGAAGATTTGTTAGTCCAAAAATACACGGAAGGATTAAGCTACCGAGAACTGGCAAAAATTTTTAACTGCTCACATCAGACCATTAAGCGCCGATTAAAAGAAAGCCCGTACAAATTCAAATTAATCGTAAGACGCGAAAAAACAATTTAATAGACAAAATATAACAGTGAGTGATAGAAAACGACAACTTGACATAATATTTATTATAGGACATTTTTAAAAAAGAGAAAAGAGCCTCTAACAGACCCTCCTCTAAATCTCCTTAGTACATTCCCGGCAATTCAAACAGCGTCTTGCGCTCCTTCGCCAGTCCGCTTAACGCGCTTTCCGGCAGAATCTCAGCCGTCAGCGTCTGATCCAACAGCGGGATCATCGTCTGATAACGCTGCTTCGCGCCTAATAAAACCAGCAGCGCTTCGCCGTCCTGATAGCGAAAGTACGAAATCAGGCACTGTCCGGCTTCTGTAGTCGTCCCGGTCTTTAAACCGGCGACTCCCGGATATACCCCCAATAACTTATTGGAATTGCTGACCTGAATACTGCGTAATTGGCCGCTTTTGTTTTGCCATTCAATCACAGCGTTTTTCATCTGTACCAGGGCCAGGAGCGTATCGTTCCCGATAAAGGCCAGCGCTATTTTTGCCATATCCCCGGCGCTGCTCACATGTGCGCTGTCCGGTAAACCATGCGGATTCGTGAAATGCGACTGCGTACAGCCCAGCTTCGCGGCATAGCTGTTCATGACCTCCGCAAACGCCGCGACCGACCCCGACGTCTCTACCGCTAAAGCGGCGGCGGCGTCATTGGCGCTGCTGACATAGACCGCCGTCAGCAAATTTCGGACGGATATCTGATCCCCGGCGGCTAAGCCTAACCGGGATCCCTCGATATCGACTTCAGCGCCCACCGTAATCACGTCGTCAAGATTTAAAGCGGCGGCGGCCACTAATCCCGTCAAAAGCTTGGTCGTACTCGCCGGCGCTCTGGGAATATCCTGATTCTGGCTGGCAAGCACGCTTTTACTTCGTATATTATAGATAAAATAGCTTTCCGCGCCGGTAGTTGCCGCTCCTGTTTTGCTGGAATTTTGTTGATCTGAATTTTCAGAGTTTTCCGCTAGCGACACCGCGTTTTCTGCTGACAACACCGCGTTCTTCGCTAACGATACCCCCGCCGCCGATTCGCTGAAGAGCAACAGCGGCAAAACGGCCAGAAAGAACAGCGCCAGCGTGACTTGAAATCTTGTTTTCTTCTCCATGATACCCTTCTGCCTCCCGGATCACTTCATTTGCTGGTTCGTCCCTTGACCGGTCAATCATATCAAGACAGGCGGCGTTTTACAATGCTTTATGTTTAGAAGTTTTGCTGGAATTTTTCATTGCCTACCTGCTGATCATGCTCCCACACCACTAAAAACGCGTAGGGGTTGAGCCACTCCCCGTCAGGCAATTGCATACCGAAATGCAGGTGATCCGGAGTAGTAATCGCGTCCCCGGTATGCCCCACGCCGCCGATCCAGGCGTTTCTTTCTATTTTCTGCCCGATCTTCAAAGACGGATTGATCTCCTTTAAATGGGCGTAATAATAGTAAACGCCATCGTCGCCGCGCACTCCTACCCGTTCTC
The DNA here is from genome assembly GCA_031289815.1 of Peptococcaceae bacterium. GTDB lineage: Bacteria > Bacillota > Desulfitobacteriia > Desulfitobacteriales > Desulfitobacteriaceae > JAITOS01. The sequence goes on from JAITOS010000145.1 coordinate 27,762, forward strand.
CGCCCAAACGGTTCCAGCCCAGGCGTTCCACTTTCCCGGCAGCCACGTTGATCACGGGGGTTCCTTCCGGGCTGAACAGATCGGTTCCCTCGTGTTTCCGGCTGCCCCCCTCCCGGTCAGCCCCATAGGTATCCACATACCAGGGATTTCCCTGCACCGGAAAACTAAAGCGGCCGGACTGGAAGAGCGGATACTTCGCGAGGAAGCGGCGGCGCTCCTCCAGCCTTTGCGCCTCCCCGTCAGAAAACAAGCTGCGCGCGCTCTCCCACCCTTCGCCCGCCAATACCGCCTGCCAGCCGTGCTCCCCCTCCGATTCGGCTGCCGTAGCGACCGTGGAGCGGATCGCCAGCAGATCGATCCAGGCGTCCGGCGCGATTTGCAACCCCGCCGCCCGACATTCCAGCACGAGCTCCGGCGGCAATGAACCCAGATAGCGATAGGCCGCCTGCTGCTCTTGCCGCGCTCTTTGCTCATGGACGACCGCGCAAAGGAGCCCGATCCCCAGCGCCAGACAAGCGAAGACCCTGAAAGGCTTAGCAAAAAAATTCACCGCTTCTCCCCTCCTGTCTCATTCATATGAAGAGAATTACGATGGCAGAAGATCACACCTTTAATTTTATAAAAAACTTGAATTCATCTCCCGCCCTATGTTATAATGTAGTCATCAGTATAATCATGATAATCACAAGGATTACCACCAAAACAACTGAATACTCCATCGAAGAGAATAACCGCAATCCTTCGCACAAGGGCGGTTATTTTCTTTTTACACAAATTTAACGAACATTTGTTTGTATTTTGTTTGTAGCGTTTCCCAAATCGTGATACACTAAGTAGAGGCGTTAGCGCCCAAAAGCCTAAAGCCACAAACCCAACAAACAACCAAGAGAGGGGCTGAGTTCTTGTATCACGATCTATCCAAAAGGCAAACAGAGATTCTGGAATTTATCAAAAAAGAGACCCGCCAGAAAGGCTATCCGCCGTCGGTGAGAGAAATCGGCGACGCCGTAGGCTTAATGTCCACGTCTACGGTACACGCCCACTTGCAAACGATTGAAGATAAGGGCTATATCCGCCGGGATCCGTCAAAACCACGGGCGATTGAGTTATTGGACGGTTCCCATCCGGCCCAGCAAAAAAACGTGGCGCAGATTCCCATCGTGGGCCGCGTCAGCGCCGGTCAGCCGCTTCTGGCCGTAGAGAACATCGAGGATACCTTTCTCCTGCCGCAGGATATCGTCCGCCAGGACACGTGTTATATGTTAAAAATCACCGGCAACAGCATGATTGAAGCCGGCATATTTGATCATGACCTCGTGCTGGTTCGCCAGCAAAACACGGCGAACAACGGCGATATCGTCGTCGCCTTGATCGACGACGAAGCCACGGTCAAACGCTTTTTCAAAGAAAAAACCCTCGTCCGCCTGCAACCGGAAAACTCAGCGATGGAACCCATCTACACCCAAAACGTCGCCATCCTCGGCAAAGTCATCGGCCTCTTTCGCACGATTCACTGAGCACAACTCCACAAACAAAAATCCCCACAATTCCCTTGGGGAAATAATGTCCTTGTAAACTTGAATTTATCTCCCGACCTATGATATAGTGTAGTCAGACAAAGCAACCAATTTGGTTAGCTAGAACATGGGGCTATTCAAGAAAATAACCGCATTCCTTTGCACAAGGGCGGTTATTTTCTATTGGATTGATTCAGTATAATCAGGGTAATTTCAAGGATTACCACCAAAACAACTAAATACTCCACGGCCTCACCTCCTCTCTGGAGGTTCAGCTAACCGCCTTTGGCTTCATCTGACTACAACCATATTTTAGCATAAAAAGGCGTGATTTAAAATCTAAAAAAACCAGCCTTCAACGAAATAAATGTAGAGGAATCAACAAAAGAAACTTGAATTTAGCTCCTGAACTATGATATAGTGTAGCCAGATGAAGCAACCTTTAACGGTTAGCTGAGAATTGGTTAAAAAAGAAAATAACCGCATCCCTTAGCATCAGGGCGGTTATTTTCTTTTGGGTGGATTTAGTATAATCATGATAATCACAAGGATTACCACCAAAATAACTAAATACTCCATAGCGTCACCTCCCTTCGGAAGGTTCAGCTAACCGCCTTGGCTTCATCTGACTACACCCATATTTTAGCATAAAAAGGCGCGATTTAAAATCTAAAAAACCAGCCTTCAACGAAATAAATGCGAAGGAATCAACAAAGAAACAAAAGAAACTTGAACTTATCTCCCGACCTATGATACAATGCAGCCAGATGAAGCAACCTTTAACGGTTAGCTGAAGATTGGTTAAAAAAGAAAATAACCGCTCCTCTTAACTCAGGGCGGTTATTTTCTTTTGGGTGGATTCAGTATAATCATGATAATCATCGTCGTTATCGAACAGTCCGAGTCTGTATTTCTGGAACGCGCTCCACCCTGTCAGCCAACAGGC
>JAITOS010000024.1 GCA_031289815.1 Peptococcaceae bacterium
GGTCTGACCGTCAGCGGAGGAGAGCCGCTTTTTCAGGGGGAGTTTTTGCTGACGCTACTGCGTGAGTCCCGACGGCGTAAAATCCGTACCGCGATGGAGACTAGCGGCTTCGGGGAGTATGAAACGCTCAAGCGGGCGGCGGCTTTGCTTGATACGGTTTTGTATGACATCAAATCCTTGGATGATGAAGCGCACACAGCGTGGACCGGGCAGAGTAACGCCCTCATTCTGGAGAATTTCCAGAGACTGTGCGCCGATTTCCCGTCCTTGCCCAAGGTAGTGCGTACACCCGTGATCCCCGGCTTCAACGATTCAGCGGCGGCAGTCCGGCAAATCCGGTCATTTTTAGAGGGTAAACCCGGAGTTTCTTTTGAGACGCTTTCCTATCACCGTTTCGGCGTCGGCAAATATGAGGCGCTGGGACGACCATATACCGTCGCGGAAAAGTTGCCTGAAGCCTGAACGAAGCGTTTGGATCAGCGCGTTTCCAAAACCTGAATGAAGGTGAAGGTCACCATAGCGGCGCTTGAGCGTTTAGACAGGCTGTGCCTTCTGCTGGACGGACGTCCGCTCTTGCAGGTATTGCTGGGAGGCGTCGTAAAATTTGTAGACCAGCTTCCGCGTGCCTATGTTTAATTCCGAGCGTGAACGTAAAATGATCTCGGTAATGAGTTTGCGGTCTTCATTGGTATCGTGGATTTCTTCGACATTCGGATATCTCGTTTGATTTAAGATGAAATTCGGCACGACGCTGGCGCCTAAACCGGCGTTGACCATTAACAGCGCCGTTTGCATATCCGTAACCTCCGTAAACACAGCGGAAGGGGCGTGCATATCCTCGTTGATCCACTTGAGCATCCGTTTTCCCCAGTCAAAATCCGCCGAGAACATGATAAAATCATAATGATTCAGCGTTTTTCCCTCGCTGTTTTTAGGATAGATCCAGACCGGATGGTCGCGAAAGAACTCCAGAGAACGGTCTAAATTGCTATCCTTGCGGCTGAGGGAATAATTATTCACGATACCGGCGTCCACAACCCCGCGAAGGAGTAAATCCTTGATCTTCTCACTGGAGCCGGTGATGATTTTAATGCCGATGTTGCGGTGCTTGGCGCGAAAAGCCTTGAGGATTTCCGGCAGCAGCGAATAGGCCAGACCGGGAATCACTCCGAGGGAAAGCGTTTCCATCGTCAAATCCTTGTGCTCCAAAACCTTGCAGATATCCTCCAGGATTTCTTCATAGATCTGTTCTATTTTGGTGACGGCGTTGATATAGCGCTTGCCTAAATTCGTCACCTCCAGCATATCTTCCTTATCCAGGTAAAAAGCAGATTTAGTGACCGGCGCAAAATCCTTTACGGGATTTTTTTTTGTGTGCAGGCGATATTGAGCGATGTCGATGAGCGCGTATAACAAATTATCAAAATCCCTTTGGGCATTGCCGGTTTTATTGCATAGCTTCGAGATTTTATTGATGCTGTACGCGTGGGCGTCATATTGTTCGTCAATCATTCTTTGGAGCATATTTTTGGCGATGATCATGGATTCAATTTGTACTCTCGGTTTTCCCATAGCACATCCTCCATTCAGCCAGGCAGTGAAGTAGTGATTCACTGCTTCTCTATTCATTATACCTGTTTATGGCGAGGCAATCATTTATCATTGATGAAAATTTATTTATTCCTTATCGTTGACGAACATAAAGGCATTCTTTATATAAATGTTTTTTGAAATTATAGTTAAAGCTAGAGATCAGCAAGCATTCACAGTCCCATCAACGCCCGCGGAGGGAAGCTGAATAATGATGAGGAGGGAATAAGGAAGCGCCGTATAGAGCTTACTTATCGGGAGCAAGACGGCTGGTGAAGCAAAAAGTACGCAGGCGTTTGTGGAAAATAACAGATGACGGGAGGACGATACACATGATTATTGATATCAATATGCACCATTTACCGGAGGATTTGTTTACCAATGAGAAGATTATGGATGGTTTTCTAAGTACAGCGCCCCGCTCCTTCGGTGAAATCGCCTATCTGAGTACGACGCCGGAGACCGGCGCCCGGCAGCTCATTTTGGAAAAACCCAAAGGCTATCAGAACATCAACTATGTGGAAGGCGATTATTCCCTGGAAGCCAAGCTGCGGGCGATGGACGACGCCGGCGTCGATAAGGCGTTGCTGCGCGTGCCGGTTTGGGAGGAATGGCTGCGGCTGGATACCTGCAAAATTGTCAACGACCAGGCGGCCAGTATATGCCAGCGCTCAGGGGGCCGTCTCTTCGCGAACGCGGTATTGCCGCCGTGGGGCGGCAAGGAAAATCTGTACGAGCTCGAACGCTGTCTGAAAGAGCTCGGCTGCGTCGGCGTTCAACTGTCCTGTCATTATGGGCAGCTGTACCTCGACGACGAAGCCTTTAAGCCCTATTTGAAGGTTTTGAACGAACTGAAGGTACCGGTGGTGGTTCATCACACGCCGTTGCCGGTCAAATGGGAAAACATCTATGAATACACCAATCTGCGCCGCGAATATGGCCGTATCCTCGACCAGGGGCTGGCGGTGGGACGCGAACTGTTCAGCGGTCTGTTTGAAGAATTCCCGAACCTCAAATTTATCCATACCATGTTCGGCGGTAACTGGTTTGCGAATTACCATCTGCTCATGCCCCAAAAGAGTCACAAGAAGGAAGCCATGTCGCGCCTGGACAGTACGGACGCCGACAGGATTGAGCGCTATTTGAAAAATAATATTTTCTTCGATATGACGCATCCGGCGTCCTGGGGGAAAGCGGAAGTCGAATGCGCCATCAAGGTCTGCGGCGCCGATCATATTCTATTCGGCAGTTCCTTCCCCGTGTTCTACGGCTGGATGTCCCAGGGGGTGGAATTTGTTAAAACCCTGGATATCAGCGAGCAGGAGCGCGAGCTCATCACGAGCGGCAACGCGATCCGCTTGTTCAACCTCAAGGTATGAGGGGAAGGAAGGGAAGGAGAGGAGAGGCTCACTGACCAGAGTTAGTTGATATTTGGCCGACGGATGGTACGCAAAGGCAAAAGAGATATTTACGCGTTTGCGTACAGTCCCGGCTGGCTGGTTCAACCGGAAGGCTAAATACTTGAATGAGATGGGAGTAGAGAGAATGGTCACAGAATATGTTCTGAAAAAAACGCCCTATCGTTGGCTGATGTTGCTTTTGCTGCTGTTGTCGAATTTTAGCGTAAACTATGCGCAATTTCAGTTTACGGTGTTTTCGGGGCCGTTTATGACGGCTACGATCAGCCGCTGGTTTTGGCGCTGAACGCTCTCTCAACGCCGCCGATCTTTTTGCGGGCTAAGAAAACGATGGACATAGCGATAAATAAGGGAATCAGCATGGCGCGCCACATCACGGCA
>JAITOS010000118.1 GCA_031289815.1 Peptococcaceae bacterium
TCTCGGCCATTGCGGTCTGTCTTGCCCCTCCATCCGCGGTCTTGGCCCCGCCGGTCTGGCTTGCCCTTCCATACCTGGGCGCGGTCCCGGCGGTCTCGGTCTGAACCCATCCGGTCTTGGCCCTTGCGGTCTGGCTTGCCCTTCCATCCCCGGTCTTGGCCCCGCCGGTCTGGCTTGCCCTTCCGTCCCTGGGCGCGGCTCCGGCGGTCTCGGTCTGAAGCCATCCGGTCTCGGCCCCTGCGGTCTGGCCTGCCCTTCGATCCCCGGACGCGGCTCTTGCGGTCTCGGTCTGGCTGGCGGAGACTCTTGCTTTGTCTCTTTTATTTCCGTACTTCCTTTTTTCGCTTGAGTCAGATGATCCTCCGGGGAGACTAAAGTGTGGGGTTCAGGCGTTTTTTGTACCTGTTCCTTGCTTGGCGAACCAAGGACTTGACTGCGCAATTTTTCCACTTTATCCGCTTCCACTGCGCTCAAATGGTTCTTAACATCCACCTCCATAGCCTGGAGTCTGCTGATAATATCTTTGCTGCTAAGGTTTAATTCTTTCGCTATTTCATGTACCCGAATATTTGTCATTATAAAAACACCCCCACATTTTCAACACCCCATTGTATGCCCGGCCTCAACTCCTCTTTTTAATATTAAACGGGAAAACCCTTCATCCATGACCAAGACGACCGCACGCGGCGAAAGTCCTAAAGCCTCTCCCAAGGTTCGTTTTTCTCCGGTGTTCAATACGGCGATACCGAGATCAGCGGCCCATTGCTGATATTTTTTCAGGGAACCCGGCGCATCCCCGGCAATGATCAGCAACGCTCCTTTTCTTTTCTTCAAGCACGCTTCGACCGCCGTATCGCCTGCCGCGATTTTTCCCGCCCGACGCGCTAATCCTAACAGGTCATAGATTTCTGTCTTCACGAAGAAAGCTTCCCCTCCAATTGTATCAGTAAATCATTCGGCACTTCCATTTGAAAAGCTTTCTGCAAGCGATGTCCTTTCCAGGCGTTTTGTAAACAATCCCGTTGAGGACAGATATACGTCCCGCGCCCATTCCGTTTGCCGGTCGGATCTATTTCAATATTTCCTTCGGTTGTTCTGACAATACGGATCAATTCCTTCTTTGCTTTCATCTGTTGGCATCCCAGACACATCCGCATGGGAACTTTGCGGGCTTTCATCCCGTCACCCCTTTTTCTTTTTCTTATCCTTGCGGCTGGCTTTTTCGGCGCTACCAGGTTCCGCCAACGGCTCTTCGTCGGCAGCGCTGGCGCTCTCTGTCTCCGGCGCCCCGGTATCGGAAAGCTCGTTCACCCTCGCTTCATCCTTGCCTTCATTTTCCTGAGACGGAGCCTCTTCTTCTCTGGCAGCGTACTCCCCGTTCTCACTGTCTACTTCGCTATACGCAACCGTATCCCCTGCATCCTGTCCCTCTTCGTTATTGACAGCATTCTCGTCATATTCGCCGTCATACTCGCTGTATTCGCCGTCGTACTCGCCATACTCGTCGTCGTATTCGCCGTCATACGCCTCATCGTACTCGCTGTACTCGTCGTCATATTCGCCGTACTCATCGTACTCGTCATACTCCTGGTACTCATTCTGCTGTGGCAGTAAGTTTTGCGCCGCGGCCTGCGATTCACTTTTAATATCGATCTTCCAACCAGTCAATTTTGCCGCCAGACGGGCATTTTGCCCCTCTTTGCCGATCGCCAGCGATAATTGATAATCGGGAACGACCACCAAGGCCGTTTTTTCAACATTTTTAGCGTATACGCAAACCACCTTTGCCGGGGATAAGGAATTGGCGACAAATTCCTCCGGATCCGTCGAGAAATTAATAATATCGATCTTCTCGCCTTTCAGTTCCGTGACAATCGCCTGTACCCGGCTTCCTTTGGGCCCTACGCAAGCGCCGACCGGATCCACATTGGGATCCTTGGAGAGAACCGCGATCTTGGAGCGCGCTCCCGCTTCTCTTGATATGCCTTTGATTTCCACCAAGCCGTCGTGTATTTCCGGAACTTCCAGTTCAAACAAGCGCTTGATCAGCCCCGGATGGGTATGGGATAACATGATCAGCGGCCCTTTATTCGTCTTTTTCACCTCAACGACGTAGGTCTTGATTCGTTCAAACGCCTGATACGTTTCTCCCGGCACCTGTTCCTGCACGGGCAGAATCGCTTCTACCCTGCCCAAATCGATAATGACGTTTTTCTGCTCATATCTTTGCACGATCCCGGTGACGATGTCGCCCTCACGATTAATAAATTCATCGTATATCATTCCCCGTTCCGCTTCCCTGATCCGCTGCACGACGACTTGCTTCGCCGTCTGCGCGGCGATCCGTCCGAAATCGCGGGGCGTAACTTCATATTCCACGATATCATCGAGCGTATAGTTGGGATCGATCTTTTTTGCTTCTTCCAGATCCACTTCGGCGCGGGGGTCCTCCACCTTTTCCGCCACGGTTTTCCGCGTGAATACTTTAAATTCGCCGGTTAAGCGGTCAATACTGACTCTGACATTCTGCAATGAACCAAAATTCTTTTTATACGCGGAAATGAGCGCTGCCTCAATCGCTTCAAATAATACCTCTGAGGCGATTCCTCTTTCCTTTTCCAATTCATGGAGCGCCTCAATGAACTCCATATTCATTTTCTATGTTTCCTCCTTTGTTCCTTCCCCATTCTGTCTCCGATCCATCTCTTCCGTCCATACATCTCCTTACCGCCAAAGCGAGCCAGCCCCATCGAACGCTCTTAAAATTCAACGTACAGGTTCGCTTGCAAAATCAAGTCCCTGGGAATACTGATTCTCTCGTCTTCATATTCCAGAATCACACAGGCGTCCGCCAGCCCTATCAGGCCCCCTACAAATTCTTTATAGCTCTGGATCGGGGCGGAGGTCCGGATCTTCACCATATGCCCTGTAAAGCGTTCAAAGTCCGCGTCGCTTTTCAGCGGTCTCTCCACCCCCGGCGAGGACACTTCCAATATATACGCCTGCGCGATGAATTCTTCCTGATCCAGCCTGCGACTCAATTCCCGGCTTACAGCGGCGCAATCATCTAAATCAACGCCGCCTGCTTTATCGATATACAATCGCAGATACCAATAAGCTCCCTCTTTTATATATTCAACATCAATGAGTTCAAAGCCTTTTTCAGAAATAAGCGGCTCCGCGATTGTCACTACTTGCCGCTTTATCGCCTGGTTCATGCCATTCCTTCTTCCTTCAGCCAGCCTTTTTTCCCTATCCCGCTTTTCGTCAACGAGCCGTTTTTTGCGATCCGTTGGCGGACGATCACCAGCATACAAATGAAAAAGTGGGTTTGAACCCACTTTTTACTAAATCTCAGACTTCTTGATGATACTATATCATATCCCGTTTAAAAGTTCAACATTCGTTCTTCTAAATAAATTTTTTTGGTAATGTATCCTGCTATTTTTGCCCGCCCTCATTTTTTCAGAAAGTTTTTCGCCTCTAAAAAGCCGCCGACATGAATAGCGCCTCATTTTATGCCGTAATTGACGGCGCGACGGAAGCACGCCGCTTGCTATACCGCAAACGCGATCTCGCGGCGTTAATTTGACAGCGGCTTAATCTTCCGCGGCCAGCGATTTTTTCAATATTTCCGCCTGCGGATAATCCGTCAAATCATAGTGCAGCGGAGTAAGCGAAATGTACCCCTGCCGCACGGCCCCGATATCCGTTTCCTCATTATCCACGTCCCTGAGGGTGCCCGCCTGCCAGTAATACTTGCGCCCGCGCGGATCCGTCCGCGATTCGAAGATGTCATCGTACTCCGCTTTACCTAAGCAAGTGACCTTCATCCCTTTCCATTCAGCCGCGGGAAGGGCCGGCAAATTAATGTTGAGCAGCGCGATATTGATCTGCTCCATCAAGCGGATCAGGAGCGCGAGACGTTCGTCCAGCCAATGGGCGGCTTCTACAAAGCGGGGTTTGCTTATACTGGGTACCGAGACCGCAATCGAGCGGATCCCCAGAAAGGCGCCCTCCATCGCCGCGGAAACGGTTCCGGAATAGAACACGTCCGTTCCCAAATTATAGCCCCGGTTAATTCCGGAAATCAGCACCTCCGGTTTGGCCGCCAAGTTTCCCTGAAGCGCGATTTTTACGCTGTCGGCGGGCGTCCCTCTGACAGAGAACCCCTTCTCCTGGTTTGCCAGCGTATGCTCCTCCACAAACAAGGGATCAAAGAGGGTGATGGAATGGCCTTTGGCGGATTGCTGCCTTTCCGGCGCGGATATGGTTAAAGAATGTGCGCCGCTCCTGGCGAGCGCCGTATAAAGGGTTTGGATCCCGGCGGCGTGGAAACCGTCGTCATTGGTCAGCAAAATACGCAAAATAACACCCGCTTTTACTCTACTTCATAGACTGATATGACCATTTCTTCTTCTCTTTTAGCTAAACCGAACATCAAATGATATCTCTTTAAATTTTTATTGAGAAAATCTACGATTTTATAGACTTCCGGATTGGCTTCGACTCTTTGCGTCGCCAATAATTCAAGTTTCCCTTTGGCCTGTTCTTGCATCTCTTCTTGCATCTCTTTTCCCCTTACCTTCTGCCGTGGATGAGGGCGAAACCCTCGGATCGAGTAGCCGAGCTGGAACTGAAAACCCCCCTGACCGCCGAAGTCAGGGTTTGCGATCCGGGTTTTTTTACCCCCCGCATCGTCATGCACATATGTTCCGCCTCGATCACGACTAAAACGCCCAGCGGCTTGAGGGCCGTCATGATCGAATCCGCGATCTGTGAGGTTAAACGCTCCTGTAACTGCGGGCGGCGGGCGTAACCGTCCACCACCCGGACGATCTTCGACAAACCGGTCACTTTGCCTTTGCGGGGAATATAGGCGACGTGCGCCTGCCCGTAAAAAGGAACCAAATGATGTTCACACATGGAATACAGAGGGATGTCCTTCACAATCACCATTTCCTCATGCTCGGCGTTAAATTGGACGTCGAGATAGCGGCTCGGATCTTCACGCAAGCCGCTGAATATCTCTTCGTACATCTTCGCCACCCTTTTCGGCGTATCTTTTAAGCCTTCCCGCGCCGGATCCTCCCCGATCGCTTCCAGGATCAGCTTCACGGCGTTTTCTATCTTTTCCTTGTCAATGTCCATCCGAACGCCTCCCCGAGATCTTCCCGCCTTGTTTCCTTCGTTAAAATCCGTCTCAATTTTAACATTTTTCCGGCAAAAAGAAAATGGGCCTTTTACGCTAAGGCCAGCGAACGGTTATAACAGTCCACCGCCGTTTCATAATTCGACAGCTCGTCATGGATATTGCCCAGCAAAGCCCAGCCTTCCGCGTGATCCTGATCCACGGCCAGCAGCTCCTTTAATACCGTAATCCCTTCTTCCCAATTCCCTTTCTTCGCCAAACAGACGCTGTAGTTATAGAGAATCAGCGGCTGCTTCGGCCCCAATTGCAAAGCCTCCTGATAGCGCTCCGCCGCCTTGCGCAGACGTCCCAGCCGCACTAGGGTGTAGGCCATATTATTTAACAGGATCGCGTCGTTCGCCTGAAGGGTCAAAGCCTTTTCCAGGAGCTGCAACGCTTCCTGCGAGCGGTTCTGATTTTCATACACCGCCGCCAGATTACATAAGGCGTCATAATGATCCGGTTCGTATTTCAACACTTTCTTGTAATTCTTAATCCCTTTGGCTATCCGGTTCATCTGAATATGGCAATAGGCGACACGCGCCAGGGCCTCCGGTTTGGCGCCATACAGCCACGCCTTTTCGTAACACACGCACGCCTGCTCTATTTGCTCTAATTGTAAATGGATCTCTCCTTTCGCTTCCCAGAAGAGGGGATGGTGTTTATCCAAATGGCAGCACCCCTGAAAAGAGCGTAGCGCGTCTTCCTTTTCTCCATGCAAGGCCAGAATCGTCCCCAGCCGGTATAACAGATCGCTCTGCTTGGGTTGGAAGAGCAGCGCTTTCCTCAGAGTTTCTATGGCTCCCCGCCAATCTCCCGCTTCCAGCAAACAACTGGTCATGACCTCATAGAACTCCGTCCGCTCCGGACAAAGCAGCAGCGCTTCCTCCATCGCTTGTTTTGCCGCTCTGATCTGCCCTTGATTCAGATGACAGCAAGCGATCAAGTACTTGATCTCCGCTCTGTCCGTCTGACTTCCTTCCCCCTCCAATTGTTCAAATAAATATTCCAGCACCTCCTCATAGACCTGCGCCTGAATCAGCCGTTTAGCAATCGCCAGATTGGAGACGGAACCGGATTCCCTGAGCAGCTGTATGAATTCCTTCGCCGCCCATTCCGCATTGCCAAAACGGAAACGCAGGATGGCCTTGCATTTCCTCAGGAAATAGTTTCTGGAAACCACCTTTTTTTTCTTATAAAAATGGGAAATGATGTGTTGTACCATATGTTACGCTCCTTCACCCCGTTTGCTCTTAACCTTTCGTTTTTGACGGAGGTCATTCCTGCCCTGCGGTCAATAATCGTTCCCCAAAACCTCTTTGCTTTCGTTCCAATGAACCTGAATAAACAAAAAATGAACTTTTATTCGCAATGATCGTTCTTTATTAGCGTTATTTTTTAAATTTGCCTGTACGCGTTATACGATTCAAC
>JAITOS010000082.1 GCA_031289815.1 Peptococcaceae bacterium
CGCCCCTCCCTTACCGCTTCAACGGCACTTTATCCGCCCGCCAGCCGTGCCAGTAACAGGGATGGAAAAAGCCAAACGGGCGACGGTATATTTTATGCAATAACACACAGCCGCGAACCGCTTTCACTCCCAGCCGCTCACATTGTTCCTGAAACTCTTCCTTCCAGCTTTGCTCTTGAAACCAAATATATGAACAGCCGCTGCCGCTGGCCAGAGCCACGAGATCGGGAATTTCTTCCGGAGGCAAACAGGGAACGGCAACGTCAATCTTGTCCGTCAAGGAAGCCAGATCAGGGTAAACTTTAGCGTTTCCCAGGCGAGTCACCTTGAGCGCCACCGGATAGACCACACAGCCAAAATCTTTTAACGCCCGCCACGCTTTCCAGGCATGTTGGTGCTTCCGGAAACTCCGCTCCCTGCCGATAACCGCAAACCGGTGCCCTGTCGTCAGCTCCCCTGTGAAAGTGTAGGTATGTTCAACACGCGCCAATGCCCTTCCTCCTTTCCCTAAAAGCCTACGCTTGAGGGGAGAAATTCAGACCATCCACGCTGAAAAAAACCTCACTGCACCACTTCCGCAATCAGAGGGCTGAGCGTCGGCTGCTCCTGACCGATCCGGATGATGGCCGCCGCCAATTGCAATCCCTGATCCAGTTTTTGCGCGTCACGGGTATAGAGCTGTAAGACGGGCTGGCCCTGCTCTACCCATTCGCCGGGTTTGCGCGTCAAAATGAGTCCGGCGCCATAATCGATCAGGCTCTCTTTCGTCTCCCGCCCCGCGCCGAGAATCATCGCCAGCCGCCCGATTTTTTGCGCGTCCACCTCTTGTACATACCCGGTTTCCTTCGCCAAAAAAGCGGCTGTCAGCGGGGCGATTTCCAGCTTGCGTTCCGTCACCGCTGCGAGCCGCCCACCTTGCGCTTCAATAAAAGCCAAAAACTTGCGCCAGGCTGACCCGTCCGCTAAAACCTGACGTAAGCGTTCCTTCCCCTCGGCTGCATCGGCAACCGTTTCGGCGTTCACCAGCATCCAGGCGCCTAATTCCAGACAGATGGTCCGCAGATCCTCCGGCCCTTCGCCCTGCAAAGCGTCGATCACTTCCAGCACTTCCAGATTATTGCCCACCGCCCGGCCCAAAGGCTGGTTCATATCGCTTAAAACCGCCGTCGTTTTTCTTTGCAGAGAATTGCCGATGTTCACCATGACCGCCGCCAAATTTCTCGCGCCCGCCAGCGTTTTCATAAAGGCGCCGGCGCCGTATTTTACGTCCAGCACGATCCCTTGCGCTCCGGCGGCAATCTTTTTGCTCATCACCGAAGAAGCGATCAGCGGCAGGGAATTCACCGTAGCGGTCACGTCCCGCAGCGCGTACAGCTTTTTATCCGCCGGTGTCAGATTGCCGCTTTGCGCGATCAACGCCAGACCGATCCGCTGCACCTGCTCCACAAACTCCGTCTGGCTCAGTTCCACCCGGAAGCCGGGGATACCCTCCAGCTTATCGATGGTTCCTCCCGTATGCCCCAGCCCCCGGCCCGACATTTTAGCCACCGACGCGCCGCAGGCCGCCACCATCGGCCCCAAGAGCAGGGTGGTCTTATCGCCCACGCCGCCGGTACTGTGTTTATCCACACAACGGCGGCCAATCGCCGACAGATCCAGCATTTCTCCGCTCTCCGCCATGGCCACGGTCAATTCTACCGTTTCTTCCGGCGTCATTCCCCGGAAAAAGACCGCCATCGCCCAGGCGGCTATCTGATAATCCGGAATATCGCCAGCCGTATAGCCATTGATCAGCCAACGGATCTCCGCTCTGGAATGCGCCTTGCCATCCCGCTTCTGTTCAATCAGATCGACCATCCGCACGTCTTTTTTCATCTCTTTTCCGTTTTGGAATAGAGCCGCGCTCTATTCTTTAATCTATACTTTTGCTTGCCGCCGTTTTCAGCTCCCAACGCCGACGCGAATGTCTGTTTCCCAGCGTCCTCTATCCGCGCCGACGGCTTCCTCATTTCCAGATCAGAGCGCCCGCACCACGCCGGTCACAAAGCGGACAAATTGTTTTTCAAGGCGCTCCGCCGTTTCCATCACCTCGACATGACTGAGCTTTTGCGGCAGGATGCCCGCCGCCATGTTGGTGATACAGGAAATCCCCAGCACGCGCATCCCGCCGTGATTGGCGACGAGCACTTCCGGCGCCGTGGACATACCTACCATATCCGCGCCGATCGTTCGGGCGTAATGGATCTCAGCCGGCGTTTCATAGCTGGGCCCGGAAAAGGCGCAGTACACCCCTTCGTTCAAAGACAGGCCCATCTCCAGGGCCACTTGCAACGCTTTCTGACGCCAGTCCGGATCATACGCCTCGCTGACATCCGGAAAACGGGGCCCCAGGCTGGCGAGATTCGCCCCCCGCAAGGGATTGACCCCCAGCAAATTGAGATGATCCTTGATGATCACCAAATCCCCAGGTCGAAAATTCCGGTTGACTCCACCCGCCGCGTTGGTCACGATCAAGCCGCCGACGCCCAATACCTGCATCACCCGCACCGGGTAGGTGACTTCCCACATCTCATAGCCCTCATAGAAGTGGAAACGCCCTTGCATCACCATGACCCGTTTTCCTTGCAGTTGACCGAACACCAGCCTGCCAGCGTGTCCCTCCACCGTTGACAGCGGAAAATCAGGAATCTCCCGGTAAGGAATCACCGTCGGCTTTTCCACCTGATCCGCCAAACTGCCCAAGCCGGAGCCGAGAATGATCCCCAGCTCCGGCAGCTCGCTCAGCCGTTCCACTAAGAACCGCCTGGTCGCCGCCAGCTTCGCGTTCATTTCACTTTCCGTCATCATATCGCTTTCCTCCTTCTATCAGATGGTAAAAACTGTTCCCATGCTCTAACGCCGGTATACGCAAATGCTCCGCCACCGTCGCGCCTAAATCAGCGAAGCTGGCGCGCGTTCCTAACGACACCCCAGCAGACAGCTTTTTGCCATAGACCAGCAGCGGCGCGTACTCGCGCGAATGATCGGTGCTGGGTGTCGATGGATCACAACCGTGATCCGCCGTAATGACCAGCAAATCCTCTTCCTCTAATCCAGCCATGATCTCCGGAAGGCGCGCGTCAAATTCCTCCAGCGCCCGCGCATAGCCCTCAACATCGTTGCGATGGCCGTAGAGCATATCAAAATCCGTCAGATTCGCCATGATCAGCCCCGCTTGCTTCCGCTTCATATAGGCCAGCGTTTGCTCGACCGACTCCATGTTGTTTTTGCTGGCCGCCGATTGCGTAACGCCGCGGCCACTGTAGATATCGCTGATCTTGCCGACAGCCATGACTTCCAGACCGCTGGCCGCGATATATTCCAGCAGGGTTTTTCCCGGCGGTTCAATGGCCAAATCATGCCGGTTGCCGGTGCGGTAAAAATTTCCCGCCGTCTCTCCCAAAAACGGTCTGGCAATCACCCGTCCTACCGTCATCTCTCCCATCAACATCTCCCTGGCGATTTGGCACAGCCGCATCAATTCCGGCAAGGGAATCACTTCTTCATGGGCCGCGACCTGAAAGACGGAATCCGCCGAAGTATAGACGATCGGTTTGCCGGTACGCCTGTGCTCTTCCCCCAAGCGCTGGATGATTTCCGTACCGGAGGCGACCTCATTTCCCAGCACGCCGCGACCGATGGCCTGTTCATAAAGATCGATAAATTCCTGCGGAAACCCCTGGGGAAAGGTTCGCAGCGGCTGAGAGAGAAAAATTCCGGCGATTTCCCAATGTCCGGTGATGGTATCCTTCCCCGCCGAATACTCAGCCATTTTGCCATACGAAGCCAGCGGCTGCCGCACCGGCGGAATACCGGTAAGTTCCTCAATATTGCCCAAACCCAGCGCCGTCAGGTGCGGCAGCTGGATATCACCTTTTATCCGGCAGATATTTCCCAGGGTATGGCTTCCTTCATCCCCATATAGATGAGCGTCCGGCAGCGCGCCAATACCCACACTGTCCAGCACTATAAGAATCGCTCTACGAAGCATCAAACATTCTCCTCCTTATTTCGCGCGCGGGTGAGCCTTCTGAAAAACCTCCAATATGTATTTTTTAGTCAAATGGGTGTAGATCTGCGTCGTCGAGATATCCGCGTGTCCCAACATCTCCTGAACGGACCGGAGATCCGCCCCATGATCCAGCAAGTGCGTGGCAAACGTATGTCTCAGGGTATGCGGCGACACGTGTTGACTGATCCCGCAGGCCTCGGCCCAGCCTTTGAGGATCAGCCAGAAACCCTGCCGCGTCAAAGGCCGTCCTTTGGCGTTCAAAAAAAGAATCTCCGTCGCCTGGCCGCGTTTTATCCGTCCGCGCGCGCCCCGTACATAGCGCTGCAAAGCGGCGATCGCCGGGTCTCCCAGCGGCACAATCCTTTCCTTGCTCCCCTTCCCCAGGCAACGGACATAGCCAACGTCCAACGAAACGTCCTCCAGCCGCAAGCTGATCAATTCCGAAACGCGCAGCCCGCTGCCGTACAGTAATTCAATCATAGCCAGATTACGAATCTCCAAATCACTGTGCGCCGCTCCCTGCAACAGTTTGTCCATCGTCTGCTCCGACAAAACGTTCGGCAGCGCCTGATTCAGCTTCGGCGTACTGATATAGATCATGGGATCTTCCGTCCGCAAGCCCTCGTTCGTCAAATAAGCAAAAAAACTCCTGAGCGCCGCCACGCAGCGGGCAATACTCCGGGGCGCTCTGCCTTCCGTTTTCAATTGACGAACAAAGAGAAACACATCGTTGCCGCTGCAACTCACATCATCGCTGTCTTTTTCCCGCAAAAAGCGGTGGAAGCTGTTGAGGTCGCGACGGTAGGCCAGGCAGGTATTTTTTGCCAACCCCCGCTCGACCCGCAGAAAGGTCAGAAAATGATCGCTGCGTTCTTCAGTAGCCTTATCCAAGCGACATCCTCCTCTCCTGCTCGTTTTCACCTAAAAAGCCTGTCTTTATGATCTTCGGCGGAAAATTCCCGTCTCTGCAACCAAAACCCCGCTTACAATCCGAATAAGCGGACGCCGAGCAGGGAAAAATATCCTTGGGCGATACCGGCCAGAACCGCGCCGCAGGCGAGCAACAGCGCCGTTGCCGTATACTGAAAGAATTCACAGCTCAGCGATTCGCCTCTGGCTTTCCCTCGCAGTAACAGCACCGAGAATACCGTCGCCAAACCCGCCCCCAACAAGAGAAGCGGGGTACTGAGCGCCGCCGGAATGAACACCGTCGTCAAGATCAGGATCAACCCGGCAACCCCTTTCACCGCAATAAAGAAACTTACGGTAAATCCCAGAATAAAGCCGCGAGTAAAGACGATGAGGTAGATGAGCGGCGTTCCCACAACCGTCAGCCCCAATAACCATATTCCCGCCATCACAATCAAGGCGTCTCTGGCCAGCAGTTTAAGAAAATCCACATCCAGCGCCGACGGCTGATTTTTCAACAAGGCGTCTACAAATTGGCTTAAACGGGTCACTTCCGCGCCGCCTAAAGCGCTGACGCCGAAAATCCCAAAGATCAAACCGGTGATATATACGCTGGTGATCGTAAGGTAAATCAGCCAATACTGACGAATATGCTCATGCCATTGCCTTCCGATTTGCCGTAGCATACCTCCCCGCCCCTTTCACCGCATCCTACCGGATATGTATGAAAAAAAGCGGACAAGTATGTCCCTTTATTTTTCTGCCTCTTCGGCAAAGAAGCCCTTACTCTGCGCCAGAAGAATCCCCAGAATGGTCTTCGCGTCCACAAATTTTCCGTTCAGAGCGTCAGCGACCGCCGTATGGAGCGGCAATCTCTCCACATGGAGAAATTCGTCCTCATCCGGCGCCAACGGATCCCATTCTAAATCTGTCGCCAGATATAAATACATGAGCTCATCGGTAAATCCCGGCGTACTGTAATAGCTTCCGATATACGTCAAACGGCCCCGATAGCCGGTTTCCTCCCGCAGCTCTCTTTCCGCGCAGCGATCGCGGTCTTCTCCGGCTTCCATTTTTCCGGCGGGTATTTCCAGGGTTTCCTGTCCCAAAGCATACCGGTATTGGCGCACCAAAACCAGCTGCCCCTCCTGTTTCGCTATAATCGCCACCGCGCTCGGATGACGGACGACTTCGCGTATCGACTGGTTTCCGTTCGGCAGAAGAACCTCGTCCTTCTCAAGCCGCAAAAATTTTCCCTCATAAACGACTTCATGCCGCAAGCGCTGTTCGCTTAGATTTTTCATTTCTACCCCCCTATGACGTCTTCGCAAAATTATTTATTCGGAAATACGCCGCCGTGGATGGAGCGCACATCCGATATATGAAAAAACGTATCCGGCGCCACGTCTTCCATCAAGGACAGAATGTTATTCTGACTTTTCCGTTTGGCCGTAACCAGCAGGACTTCCCGCATACCGGAGACTCCTTCTCCTAAAATCGATGTCACGCCGTAACTTGCCGCCCGCAACTTGTTCAACAACGCCGGATAATCCTCCGTCTTGGGAAACATTTGAATAATGATATACCCTATCGCCATCCTCTTTTCGATGTACGAGCCGATCAGGTTTCCGGTCGCAAAGCCCGCCGCGTAGACCACAATCTTTATCGGGTCCGTAAATCCCCCATACATCACGACGCCTAACGCCAGAAGATAAATAATCACTTGAACGAAGCCAATGAGGCTGGCCGGCAAAGCATACCCCCGCATCAGCAGCAAAAGCCGGAAAACATCCAAGGAAACATCGCTGATCCTCGCCAGAAAAATAAAGAGGTACGCCAGAACGGGAAAGGCAACGAACAAAGTGCTGCCCATCTAAACCCTCCATTTCAGAACTTTTTAATGATTATACCCTAAAAAGGGAGCCATTATCTTTGACGATGTACGGCCACTTCATTTCTTCTCTTTTTAGCTTCGTACAGAGCGTTATCCGCTGTCGTCAGCAACATATCCGCCAGATCCCCCACAGGTAGTCCGGACTTCTCCAGCTCCTTGTACGACGTAATCCCCACACTGATAGTTACCACGTCGGTCATCCTTATCCAATCAAACTGATGCGATTCAATCATGCTTCGGATTCGCTCCATGAAAGAACGCGCTCCTTCCAAGGCGGCGTTCGGCAGCACGACCAGGAATTCTTCTCCGCCCCAGCGGATGAGGAGATCCGTTTTTCGCGTTGATTTTTTCAAAATATTAGCAATTTCGGACAGCAACCGATCACCGATCATATGCCCATAGGCGTCGTTAATCTTCTTAAAATGATCGATATCAATCATTGCCAGAGAAACGTCCCGCAGCCGGTTTTCCTTCAGCGCGTCTAATATTCCCCCCATTTGATAGTAAAACAGATTTCTGTTACCAATGTTTGTGAGTTTATCCGTATAGATCTCTTCGTAAAGTTTTTGTACTTGCCTTCCCATGCAATAGCCCGCCGCACTCAGTATCCCCGCCGAACAAATCCAGGTAATCGCACGGTGTGGCGCCAGCGTCATGATCCCCAGCGTCAGCAAAGCGAGTACAAAGCCACAGAGCGCGCACCGGAGCGGAACCCATTTCATCAAACTGCGATTCGATTTCACCGAGAATCAACCTCTTTCAATTATCAAATGATCCCCCACCCTATTCTATTTCGCGCTATGGATGAAGCCGTTTCCGGCCATACCTCTTGACTGCTTCTACGATCAGCGCCTAAAACTCCAAAAAATCATTTTCCTCCGCTTCATACTAAATATACACTAAATTTTTTATGATGTATATCGAAATATGACAAAAATGACGATGTATGGCGATAAATTCCTGAATCTTTGACTTATCTCTTGACAGATAAGAATAAATTTGAAATAATTATAAACAATGAAGCCTTTGAATACAGCGGACAGAAAGAACCAATATCCCAAGACTTCACACATCTAACTATTATAAGGAGGAATAACCCATGAGTGATTTAAAAGGAACGAAAACCGAGGCGAATTTAATGGCGGCCTTCGCCGGTGAATCTCAGGCCAGGAACAAGTACACCTATTATGCCGGACAGGCGAAAAAAGACGGCTACGAGCAGATCTCGCACTTTTTTTTGGAAACCGCTGAAAATGAAAAGGAACACGCCAAGCTTTGGTTCAAGCTGCTGCATAACGACAGCGTTCCCGCTACGCCAGATAATCTGAAGGACGCCGCCAGCGGCGAAAACTTTGAATGGACGGACATGTACGCCAGGATGGCCAAGGAAGCGCGTGAGGAAGGCTTTACTAAAATCGCCGCTCTTTTTGAGGCTGTCGGCAAAATTGAAAAAGAACATGAAGAAAGATATCTGGCGCTCCTCGCCAATATTGAAAAAGGCGAAGTTTTCGCCAAGGCGGCGGCGACGGAATGGATCTGCTCGAACTGCGGCCATATTCATCAGGGTAAAACCGCGCCGGAAATCTGTCCGGTGTGCAGCCATCCCAAGAGCTATTTCGCGCTGAGAAGCAAGAACTACTAAGCCGCTTAAAGGCTTCGCCAAGGGCTTGTCCACCAGAGAGGATCGCCGTTTCAGTTACGGCCATCCTCTTCTTTCTTGTCCCTAAAAGTCAAATAAAACAGCCCGCTCCATCTCTCAGGAAGCGAGCCGCTGTATCTTCCGATAAGTCATTCTCCCCACGTCTATACGATCTTCGTATTCTCCATCCGCAGTCTATCGGCCACCATCGCGACAAATTCAGAGTTAGTCGGTTTGCCCCGGTTTAAATCAATGGTATAACCAAAAAATTTATTCATCAGATCAATATTGCCGCGATCCCAGGCCAGTTCAATCGCATGTCTGATCGCCCGTTCCACGCGGCTGGGCGTCGTCTGATATTTTTCCGCAATCATCGGATAAAGCTCCCTGGTCACCGCTCCCAGCAACTTTATTTCCTGAATGACAAAAACGATCGCATCCCGCAGATACTGATACCCTTTGACATGCGCCGGAACGCCCATCTGATGGATGATGCGCGTAACCTCCACTTCAAAATAAACCGGATTGAACTTTTCCAGCGGTTCTATCGCTCTGACCGCCATCGCCCGCAGATCAATCGGATCGTCCTGACGGTTCGGCAACACCATAGGTTTCCCCTGCAATTGTCGGATTCGTTCGCCGAGCGTTGACAGATCGAAGGGTTTGAGTACAAAATAATCCGCTCCCAAGCTCACCGCCCGCTGCGTCATTTGTTCATGACCGAAGGCCGTCAAAATGATCACTTTGGGTTTAGGAACAAAAGTATTCATTTTTTCCAGAACGCCCAAGCCGTCCAAATGCGGCATAATCAAATCAAGAACCACCACATCCGGCGTGTTTTCATAGATCTGATCCAAAGCCTTCTGACCATTATACGCTGTTCCGACCAATACCATATCTTCTTGACTTTGTATGTATTCTTTTAATATTTCCACAAAATCACGGTTATCATCCGCTACGACGATACGAATCGGGTTTCCCATGAGCGTTCTCCTCCAAAATCCTCTGCTTTTAGAACTGTTTTTAGAAACATTCGACGTCCTTTTTCTTAAATCCTCCTGCAAAAATAGATAAATTTAGAAAAACTCAGAACCTACAGCCTAGATTCTGAGTTCAATGGGATTTACATCCGGCTTTACGCCGCTTCTTTTTCTGGCAGCATCCCGCCATCTTTTAGCATATTTTGAATAAATACGCCATAACCACGCAAACTATCATTAACAAACACATGCGTCACCGCACCGATGATTTTGCCGTCCTGAACGATCGGACTGCCGCTCATCCCCTGAATGATCCCGCCGGTTTCCTCCATCAGACGGGGATCGGTCACGCGGATCACCATATTTTTACTATCGCTTCTCTGCCACAGGACGCGCTCGATATTGACCTCAAATTCCTCGATCTTCTCCTCGCGGATCACGGTATAGATCTTCGCCGGACCTTCCTTCACTTCCGAAGCCCAGCCAACCTCCAGCGGTTCCGGGAAATAAGGGTTTTTCAGATCGCCTGTCGTCACTTTCCCAAAAATTCCATTCCCCATGTTTTTTTCGATCGTGCCGCTAAAGGCTGAATTCTCGACGAAGGAGCCGATTTTTTCTCCCGGACTCCCTTTCTTCCCTTTTTCAATAGATTGAATCAGCGAAGCGACGATTTTCCCCTCGGCAATTTCGACCCGCTGATGGGTATCGGCGTCATTGATGACATGGCCCAGCGCTCCGTATTGCCCGGTTTGCGGCTGAATAAAGGTCATAGTGCCGACGCCGGCCGCCTGATCCCGGACATACAGCCCAATCCGATAGCGTCCGGTTTCCGCGCAAAAGATCGGGGTGACGCTCTTCTCTACGGTCTCGGTCTGTCCTGACCGCCTGATCAGGAGCTTGACGGCTTCCTGTTGATTCCCCGCCTCATCAATCGCCTTAGCTACATCCTCATCGCTGCGAACCTCCAGCTGATTAATTTTCAGGACGGTATCGCCGATTTCGATCCCCGCGTCCCGGCCGGGAAGATGTTTTTTTCCATCCCGGCTGACGACCGGCGCCTGACCGACCACCATCACGCCTTTGGTTTGCAAGCTCACGCCGATGGATTGGCCGCCGGGGAAGAGTTTTAAAGAAGGGATCATTTGCAGTTCGGTGTTTTTTAAAGGAAATAGTCCAAACAGTTTATACGATACCTGTACATTGTTGAAATTACCGGCCGGAATGGCGGCCTCCTCCCGGATCTTCGTCTCTTGTTTAATCACGCTTCGCCAAAGACTGCCGGCGCTCATCCCCTGAATATCCTTTTGCTGTTGAATTTCCGGAAGTTGGGCAATTTCCTGACATAATGGATGCAAACTCAGGAAGGTACAGAGAAGCACGGCCATAGCAGATATCCATCTCTTTGTCCTCAATCTCTTCACCCTCCATTGTTTTTTCTCCTCATCCCGGATGGACATTCTCTCCTTTCTTTTTTTTGAAGGTCTACGCTTAAAATGTCCACTTTATTTGTCCGTCATGCGAGAAAAACCTTGGATGATTTTCTAGGCGCTGAATGCGCTGTTGTGCGGCATTTTTTGTTTTTTGATTTTGTAGAGTATAATAGCTATAGGGTGCGGAAAATAAGCCTTATGCTTACGGACAAAGTTTTGGAGGGGCAACGATGATTCTTTATCACGGCAGTAATATGGTTGTGGCAGAGCCGAAATTGATTCCACAAAATCGCTTTTTAGATTTTGGGAAAGGCTTCTACACAACTGAAAACAAAGCGCAGGCGATTTCCTTTGCAGATAAGGTATATCGCCGCAGAAAAGAGGGCGTTCCTACCGTCAGCGTTTACGAATTTGACGAACAAGCTGCTTTTACCGCTTGCACTCTGCTCCGTTTTGATTCTCCCGGTGAGGAATGGCTTGATTTCGTTTCTGAAAACCGTAACGGAACTTATCAAGGCGCGGCATATGAGCTTATTTATGGCGCGGTTGCCAATGATGATATTTTCGCCACATTTACCCTGTATGCCGGAGGGGAATTGACCAAAGAGGAAACCCTCAACCGCTTAAAAGTCAAGAAGCTGTATAATCAGTTGGTCTTTGGGAGCGAACGCGCGCTTTTCTATTTGAATTTCGCCGGGACCCTTACCGGAAAGGAGCGAGTCTAAATGGAGCAACAGTCAAGATTAACTACCGTATTGATTTTCCTCGTTCCGCAAATACTCTCCTTGATTATAGAGGAATATAAGGTGAACGACAAAAAAGCCGCCGAGATGCTCTACGCTTCTGAGCTTTATAAAGGCTTAGAGGACGAACAAACCAAGCTGTGGCATTTAAGCGCGAACGCCCTGTTTGAAATGTTTGATGAGGAACAGAAAACAGGAAAAATCACCTACCCGGAGGAGGCGTAGAGCATGAGCAAAGAGGGGAAATTCCTCGTATATTGCCTGGAAATATACAAGGTGGCGAAGCATATGACGGGGCGGCAAGCTATGGAATTATTCAAGCGCTACGGTGTGACGGACTATGTGCTGTCCTGCTATGAAGCCCTACATACCACGGGAACAAACTATATCGTTGAGGATATAGACCTATTTATAGAAGCAAGGCAACCAGCAACAAACCCTGCGGGAGGATCATGAGATGAATACTGAGTTTGAGAAAGAAAAAGTATCTGCGGATCACAGCGTATATCAACCAAACCGTTTCCGCGGCGGGAAACCTTTGAAAATACTGCTGGCTGTTGTTTGCGCCTTGATGATCGGCGTTGCTTCGGTGGCCGTTTTCAGTGATAACAATACGTCAACTCATTCTATCGAAAGTATTACGGAAATCGAAAAAGACGGCTATACCCATAAGATTTTATCGGCTTATATCTCGAACGGGCGGATTTACCTGGACGTGTTTTTTTACGCAACCGACGTCGGCATGAAATTTTCGCCGCCCTCTCTTCCGGATTATGAGGTCTATTACCAAGGAAAAAAGTGCGGCGGTTATACTAAAGTTTATGGTTCGGCTATCGGTTTAAGCTATAAAATGCCCTCCGTCCAAAAAGGTGAACCCATGCAAGTTTCCTTAAACGCCGGGGAAGATTTTATCGCCGATATAACGTTATTGCCGACAAATCGTCCTGC
>JAITOS010000144.1 GCA_031289815.1 Peptococcaceae bacterium
GGGCGCGCCCCCGGTTGGGCAATCCCGGAGAGACCGAAAAAATCTATCTGGAGGCCCAGCGCCGATTGGCGGCGGCGATGAGCGTCGCCGCCGTCAGGGAAACGGTTGCCTGGACGCGGGATACGATCAGGGAAAGAATCGCCGGAAAGGAGCGGCGGGAAAAGGAAAGAGCGGGCCTGATAAGGAAAGCGCCGCTGCGGATAGGGGTGATAGGAGAAATTTATACGATCCTGGATCCTTTTTCATCGCTGGATATGGAAAAATCTTTGGGCTATATGGGCGTAGAGGTCGATCGTTCGCTCTATTTATCCGGCTGGGTGGGCAAACATATTTTGCAAGGATGGCGTCAGGGGTATCGCCCGCTGAAACAGTACGAAAAATTGGCGCGCCCGTATTTGCCCCATTTTGTCGGCGGGCATGGCCAGGAAACGGTGGGGGCCGCGGTCGAGTTTGCTCGGCGGCGGGTGGATGGGGTGATTCACTTGCTGCCGCTCAATTGTATGCCGGAAATTGTAGCGGCGGCGATTCTGCCTCAAATCCAGCGGGATTATGGAATCCCGATGATGACCTTAACGGTGGATGAGCATACGGGAAGGGCGGGGTTTCAAACGCGGCTGGAGGCCTTTGCCGATTTGGCGCAATTGGCGCGGGAGGATAGGACGGCTGTCTTAAACCGGAGAGAGGAGGCGATGTGTGTTGCTGGAAAATAGCTGTTTTTTGGGAGTTGACGTCGGCTCGGTGAGTACGAACCTGGTTTTGCTCGATTCGGGGCGGCAAGTGCGGGAAAGTGTATACTTACGGACGCAGGGCCGCCCGATTCAGGCCATTCAAGAAGGGTTAAAAATATTGCGCCGGAAAATCGGCGGCTTGCCGCTGATTGCCGGGGTAGGGACGACAGGAAGCGCGCGTCAGCTGGCGGCGGTGATGCTGGGCGCGGATATCGTCAAAAATGAAATCACCGCCCACGCGGTGGCTGCTTCGCGTTTAAATCCCCAGGTGAGTACGATCCTGGAAATCGGCGGGCAAGATTCAAAAATGATCTTGCTGCGGGACGGGATTGTGGTGGACTTTGCGATGAACACAGTCTGCGCGGCCGGGACGGGTTCATTTCTGGACCAACAAGCCGGGAGGCTGGGGATTCCGATCGAGGAATTCGGGGCCATAGCGCTGGCGTCCAAACACGCGATCCGCATTGCCGGACGCTGCACGGTCTTTGCCGAATCGGATATGATTCACAAACAGCAGTTGGGGCATCCGTTGCCAGATATCATCATGGGTCTTTGTCAGGCGATGGCGCGTAATTATTTGAACAATGTCGCTAAAAATAAGGAACTGCGGGGGCCTGTCTTCTTTCAAGGCGGCGTGGCGGCGAATCCCGGAATTCGTCGGGCCTTTGAGGAAGAATTAAAGCAAGAAATCATCGTGCCGGAACATTACGCCGTCATGGGCGCTTTGGGAGCCGCCTGTTTGGCCCAGGAGCAGGTCGCGCAGACAGGCATAAAAAAATCCCGCTTCAAGGGAATGGAATTGGCGGACAGCTGTTTTCAGGCGCGCAGTTTTGATTGTTCGGGCTGCGCGAACGGCTGCGAGGTTGTGGAGATTCAGCAAGGAGAGAATATCCTGGCGCGCTGGGGTGATCGCTGCGGGCGCTGGACGAGCATGGAAGTCAGTTTGCCCGCGATTTAAGCGGACGAACGAATACCAGATTCAAAGTCGCTAAGAACAAGATGGAGAGCAGAATGGACAGCAGTCCTTTGGGCGGATAGGCGGGCGTGGACGGGGTCAGCGGAGCGATGGCGGGAACAGGGTAGCTGTAAGCGCCGCAGGGGGGATAGGCATAGGAGACGGTTGGGAGCGGAACCGGAGCCGGAGATGGAACCGGAATAAAATGGGCTGGGGCAATATAGGCGTGGTGAGGGCCGTTTGGCGAAACGGGAGTCTGATAGAATGGCGGAGAATGGGAAAATAAGCGATTCATTTCAATGACCTCTTTTATCCGTCTGTTTCGGTTTTCCGTTGTCTAAAGGGTCTAACCGACGCGTCCGGAGTTTGAACCCACGTTTCATTTTCATAGGTATAAGAATGGTTCGGCAGCGCAGGGGAGCCGCTGTTGCGAATCTTACCGAACAGGTTTACGAGGGAAGAGGGCAGGCTGATTTCCTCAGCCTTTTCAGGGCTGGCGGACGAATGGGGAGACGCTTCGTCAGGAGATACCGATGCGGGAACAGATTCCGGGAAGGCGGCGGTTTCCTGCATCCATTCCGGCGGACTGACGGCAGGTTCAGGAACAGGAAGAGACACAGTAATAACGGGCGCAGGCACAGGCACAAATTCGGGCAGGGCTTCAGACCCTGCTTCTGTTTTTATTTCCGGCGCTTCCCTGGGGACGTTGGTGGAAAACCGGCGTTTTTTTAAGAACATGAGGGCGTCCCTCCTTTTGCGATTTCCTCATGGTATCCTATTCCAGTGAAAGGGAGAATGTCACCATGAGGGCGACATTCAGCTTATGACTGGACAACCGGCCCCGAAGAATTATATAATGGTGAGGATTTCATGACGGGGGTGGAAGGAAAAATTTATGGACACACTATTTGAAAAACTGAAAGAGTATCTGAAAATGGATACGGAAATCGCCTTTGAGGAATTTAACGATTATTATAAGCAATTGATCTTGGAATTGAATGAAAAATTTAATGATTTCGATCAAGACGCTTGCCTGAAGGCGAGATTTATCTGCACGACGGTGCAATCCAATGCCGAATCCAGATCGAAGCACAGCAAAGCGAAGGGCAAGGCGTTCAAAAAGATCGTCTCTAAATGCGCCTTTTGGGCGGACGCGATCCATTTCCGCCTGCTGAAAGAAGGGATGACGGAAGCGGCGATTGAAGAAGGGATAGAAGCCATCAATCGGGAAGTATAAAATAACGAACAAAAACACACCACTGATAAAGGCGGTGTGTTTTTGTTCGTTATAAAAAAATCTTTTTCTGGAACAATGAAGAGGGATCAGGGAAGTAAACGAAGAAAGAGTGATGGGAGAAAAAACGTGACGGATACGGCAGGGTAGAAAGGATGATGCTCCATGACAGAGCGTTTATACAGATCCGGAAGGGATAAAAGAATTGGCGGCGTGTGCGGCGGCTTGGCGGAGTATTTTCATAGCGATGCTATCTGGGTCCGACTGATCATGATCCTGTTGACGCTTTATGGCGGGATCGGCTTGCTGCTCTATGCGGCGGCTTGGATCATCATACCGCTGCATCCGGAGGACTTGAATTACGCCCATTCGTCCGGACAAAGAACGCGCCGTTATGAAGAGCGGGTACAGGATGCCGGAGAGCGGGTACAGGAAGCCGCCGCTGAAGCCGCGGAAAATGCGGAAGAGGGTGCGCGCGATCCTGGGGAACGGCAGCGCCAGACGTATGCTTCAGCATCAGGCGCTGAGACAGGCCGCCGTCACGGTCATAAAACCGTCGGCGTGATCTTGATCGGCTTAGGCGTCCTGTTTATGCTGGATTGGGTACTGCCCGGATGGTTCGATTTTCGCTATTTGTGGCCGCTGATCTTAATCGCGCTGGGGATATGGATTATTGTACGGAGGGATGGCCGATGAAAGATGTTTATGCCCGCCGGAAAAGATGGGAAAGCGTCAGCCGCGGCTTGCTGCTGATCGGCATAGGCGTCATCCTTCTTTTGCTCAATTATGACCTGCTTTCCCAGCGCTTTTGGACGCTGCTCTTTACGCTCTGGCCGCTGATCTTGATTCTGCTGGGGGTTGGCTTGTTGTGGCGGGATCGCGTTCCGTTCAGCTTGATCGTACTGATTTTCCTGGCGCTGCTCGCCGTATTTTCCCTGTTTGCCGACGATAGCCGCTTGCCTGGAAGAAACGTTCAACTATTCTTTCATGATGCAACGCCGTCAGGGAGTGGTTTACATTCTATGCTGCCGGGAGTCGGCGGCGTTTTAAGCCCTGAATAACGCCCACGGGAAGGCTCGGTGAATTTAAGAGAGGGCAAAAAACTTCTGTTTTGACAGTTTTTTGTCCTTTCTGTTTACCAATAGGGGCCGGTTTCGTGGTATAATGCTCTATATTTAACAGACGTCATGATCGCAGACGTGCAGATTTTCCTGACCAAGGACGGAAAGAGGGCTGACATGGACGTAATCTTATCACACAAGCAACCGGATTTCGACGCCTTGGCTTCGATGGTGGCCGCCCAAAAACTCTATCCGGACAGTGTGATCGTCATTGACGGGAAGTATTCCGGACGGGTGCAGGATTTTTTATCCTTAGCCAAGGATATGCTGCCGATACGAACGCCTAAGGACATCGATTCCGAACAGGTGGATCGTATCATTCTCGTGGATACGTCAGAGCTGAGCCGGGTAGGCATTCTGGCGGAAAAATTAAAACAGAAGCCGGGGCTGAAGATCGAGATCTTTGATCATCATCCCTATCACGAAAAAAAGACGGAAGGGATCTATATTGAGACCCTGGGGGCCTGTACCACGTTGCTGGTGGAAAGGCTGGCCGGACTGGGCTTGAAGCTCAGTTCTTTTGAGGCGACCTTGTTGGCATTGGGAATCTATGAAGATACAGGCAGCTTCCTGTTTGAAAGCACTACGGTGCGGGATATTCGGGCGGCGGCTTACCTGTTGGAGCAAGGCGCGCAATTGAGCGTGATTTCCGAATATCTGCGCAAACCGATCACCGAAGAGCAAAAGGCGATTTTGCAGCAATTGCTGGATCACGGAAAAAGGGAAATCATTAACGGCCAGCCCGTCTATCTGACCGAGGCCCAGCATGATGAATATATTGGCGGCTTGGCTTTGCTGGCCCATCGGATCGGCGAGATTGAAGGGGTGGACACCTGGTTTTTAGCGGTGCGCATGAATGAACGCATCTATCTGATCGGCAGATCGACGGGTCAGGGCATGAATATTAACGGCGTCATCGAGGCCTTCGGCGGCTCCGGCCATCCGAAAGCCGCCTCGGCGACGATTAAGGGCAACGATACCTTTTCCGTACTGGCCAAACTGCGGGAAGAGATTCGTCAGCGCGTGTATCAGCGTTATCTGGTGAAAGATATCATGAGCCATCCGGTGAAGTGCGTGTCACCGGCGACGAAGTTAGCGGACGTAGAACATATGCTCCTGCGCTATGGACATACGGGGGTGCCTGTCGTCAATGAGGAAAAGCATTTGTTAGGGATTATTTCCCGCCGGGATGTGGAAAAAGCGGTGAAGCATGGCTTGCAGCACGCGCCGGTGACCGGCTTTATGACCACGGGCGTGATTACGATCGACGCGGACGTCCCCTGGGATGAGGCGCAGCGTTTGATGGTGCGGCATGATATCGGACGGCTGCCGGTTTTGCTGGACGGTCAGTTAGTAGGGATCATTTCCCGCTCGGACGTGCTGCGCCAGCTTCACGGCAGCGCGGTGCCGATAGAAGCGGCTTTAGCGCACCAGCGCAGTCAGGCGATGCGCCAGGATATCCTGCAATTGATCGGGGAATTGCCACGGGAGATCCGAACCATTCTGGAAACGGTCTGCGCGGTGGCGGATCAGGAAAAATGCCAGGTCTATCTCGTGGGCGGTTTTATCCGGGATCTATTGCTGAAAATTCCGAATCATGATCTGGATATCACGGTGGAAGGGAGCGGCTTGAACTTCGCCTCGGCATTAGCGAAACGTTATGAAGGGAAGGAATTGGCGCTTTATCCGGAATTCGGCACGGCGAGACTGGATTTTGGCGGTGATATGTATGTGGATGTGGCCAGTACGCGGCAGGAATACTATGCTTTTTCCGGGGCGCTGCCGCAAGTGGAAGAATCCTCGCTGCGCAATGATCTGTTCCGGCGGGATTTTACCATCAACGCGATGGCTGTCTGCCTGAATTCCGGTCGTTTTGGCGAATTGGTCGATTATTATGGAGGCTTGAGAGATCTGCAACAGGGAGAAATCCGTTTGTTGCATCGCCTCAGTTTTATCGATGATCCGACGAGGATGCTCCGCGCCATCCGCTTTGCGGTTCGTTATGACTTCGTTCTGTCGAAGGATACGGAAACCGCCATGCAGAGCGCCGTGAGCGCCGGGATCCTGCATAAGATCAGCACGGAACGTTTTACGGAAGAAATCAGGCTGATCTATATGGAGCCCAAGTATGGGGAAATGGGTAAAAGGCTGCTGGATACGAGGATTTTTCGCCATTGGTTTGGGGAAGAGCTGCCCTGGAATTTCACGACGGCGGGTTTCGAGGAAGTATTGACTGAGTTCAATCAACGTTGGTTGTTTTCTCTCATTCACATGACGGAGGAGCAGATCAGGGTCGTGATGGAGAATATACAGCTGACGAAGGAGAACCGTTTCCATACGGAAAGGCTGGGGAAGCTGCGCGAATGCCTGTTGCAATGCCGTTCGCTCAGTGAAATGGATCGCTTGCTGGAAAAGCTGCCGCGTTGGCAGGTGCGTTTGTTGCAGGCGGCGCCGGAATTAAAGGAGAGCGTTCAGACCTATGAGCGCGCTTTGGACGATCTGCGGATGTCCGTTAGCGGTAGCCGTCTGCTGGAGCGGGGGATCAAGCGCGGCCCGAAAATCGGTCGTCTATTGCGTGAAATCCGGGAAGCCTGGCTGGAGGGAAAGATCCGGACGCCGGAAGAAGAGGAAGAATATCTGTTGAAGCTGGAAGGGAGAGCATGAGTTTGTTTGGAAATATGGACTTGGCGGGGCTGATTGCCAATATACCGGCCTTATTGATCGGTTTTGCTTTCCACGAATACGCGCACGCCTGGGCCGCCGGGAAGCTGGGCGATCCGACGCCGGAAGCGCGGGGCAGGTTGACCTTAAATCCCCTGGCGCACCTGGATCCGATCGGGACGGTTTTGGCGCTGGTATTCCGTTTCGGCTGGGCCAAGCCGGTGCCGATCAACCCCTATAACTTCCGGAATCCGATCCGGGGCAGGATGCTAGTCTCTTTAGCCGGGCCGGTGACTAATTTAATCATTGCCCTGATCGCCACGATGGCGCTGGTCTTTATGCAATATTTGCCCGTTGGCGGCGGGGACTCGACCGTAAGTCAGATCTTGTGGGCGATCGTTCAAATGAATCTAGGGTTAGGGGTGTTTAATCTGTTGCCGGTGCCGCCGTTAGACGGCTTTGCGATTCTGGCGGGGCTGCTGCCCCAGCGCTGGGCGCTGAAGCTGTACGCTTTGGAGCCCTACGGCATGATCATCCTGGCCTTTGTGCTGATTACTAATGTCGCCGGGCTGGTGCTCAGTCCGATTGTTGGCTTGCTGTGGCGAGGCTATCTGTCGATCGCCTATATGATTGTAGGATTATTGAGCTAAAAGGAGTGTTTGAATCACGATGAAAAAACGGATATTCAGTGGTATGCGGCCGACCGGCGCTTTGCATATCGGCCATCTGAGTGTGTTACAAAATTGGATTGCTTTGCAGTCGGAATATGAATGCTATTTTGGGATCGTAGACTGGCACGCTTTAACGACCGGCTATGCCGATCGCCTGGATATGCGCGGTTTAATTCGCGATATCGCCTTGGATTGGTTGAGCGTCGGCTTGGATCCGGAACAGTGCGCGATCCTGATCCAATCCAATGTTTTGGAACACGCCGAGCTGCACCTGCTCTTCTCAATGATCACGCCGATCTCTTGGCTGGAGCGGGTTCCCACCTATAAGGATCAGATTCAGCAATTGGGAAAAGAAGAGGGGAAAGACCTTTCCACCTATGGCTTCCTGGGCTACCCGGCGCTACAGGCCGCGGATATTCTGGTGTATAAGGCGGACGCGGTGCCGGTAGGGGAAGATCAGCTGCCGCATATTGAGCTGTGCCGGGAAATCGCGCGGCGCTTTAATTTCATGTATGAAGCCGTTTTTCCGGAGCCGCGGGCCATCATCGGCAAGATCGCCATGTTACCGGGGGTGGATGGGCGCAAGATGAGTAAAAGCTATCATAACGCCATTTCGCTGACGGCCACGAGCAAAGAGATCAAAACCAGAGTACAGCAAATGATCACGGATCCGGCCAGAGTGCGTAAGGATGATCCCGGACACCCGGAGGTCTGCGTGGTTCACCGCTTCCAGCAAATTTATCAGCCTGAGCGGATTGCCGAGATCGAAGCGGACTGCCGGGAAGGGAAGATCGGGTGTGTCGCCTGTAAAGCGCAACTGGCCGACATTCTGGAAAAGCTGCTGTCGCCCTTCCGCGAGCGCCGTCTCCATTGGGAAGAACCCGGACGGGTGGAAAAAGTTCTGCGAGAAGGAAATGAACGGGCCCGCGAGACGGCTTTGGCGACGATGAAGGACGTCCGACAGGCGATGGGGTTGTAAATGGAAACCACAAAACGCGTTCCTATGGTTGATATTGCGGCTTTTCAAGGGCCGCTGGATCTGCTTTTGCAATTAATCCAGCAAGAAAAGGTCGATATCTATGATATTCCGATCACGAAAATCGCGGATCAGTTTGTGCTGTCGATCCGGCAAATGGAATCGCTGGATATGGAGATAACGAGCGAATTTTTGGTGTTAGCCGCGCAGCTGCTCTATATCAAGTCGCGCTACCTGTTGCCCAAACCGCTCAAAGAAAACCCCTTGGAAGAAGAGGTTGACCCGCGCCTGGAATTGGTGGCGCGTCTCCAGGCTTACCGCGCCTTTAAACAGGCGGCGGCGGCCTTGGCGGAGCGGGAAGGGCAGTCGGGTCAGCGTTATTTCCGGGAAGTGGACATCGGTGAAATCCTCATGGGGTTTCCGCAGCCGGATCCGCTGAACGGAGTTTCCTTCGCGGATCTTTGGCAGGCGTTTTGCCGGGTGGCGGAGCGGGCGGAAAAAGGGGAAGAGACGAGATATATTGAACCGGAGGAGATTGCGGTAGATGTGATGATCACCGACATCTTACGCCGTTTGTTCCTGAAGAAGGAAGGCGTCTATTTCCGGCGGCTGTTGCGGAGGGATTCTAAGCTGGAGCTGGTGGCGGCGTTTTTGGCTCTGCTGGAACTGTTGAAAGCCGGAAAAATACGGGCGGAGCAGATTTCACCGGCCCATGATATTTATCTCATTCCCACGGAAAAAGCATGGGAATTTGTGGAAGAGGAGTAGCCGCAGTGTTATTTTTGGAAAGAGAGACAGCGGCGCTGGAAGCGTTGCTGTTGGTAGCGAAAGAACCGATCAGCGCCGCTAAGCTGGCGGAGCTGATCAACTTAAACGAAGAAAA
Source organism: Peptococcaceae bacterium (assembly GCA_031289815.1). Classification (GTDB taxonomy): domain Bacteria; phylum Bacillota; class Desulfitobacteriia; order Desulfitobacteriales; family Desulfitobacteriaceae; genus JAITOS01. The sequence goes on from JAITOS010000144.1 coordinate 9,230, forward strand.
AATCGTCGAGCTTTTGTGCGAGCTGCGCCGACGGTACGCCGACCCTGCTTCGGGCTTTGCTTTGGTGGAGGTGAACGGCGGCTATAAGCTGGGCACCAAGGCGGAATTGGCCGAATATGTAGAAATGCTGTACAAGCATCCGGGACAAGGTCTTTCCGGCGCGGCGCTGGAGGTTTTAGCCATTGTGGCCTATAAGCAGCCGGTGACGCGGGGCGAAATCGATTTTTTGCGCGGGGTGCAGTCGGATCGCGCTTTATCGACCCTGGCAGAAAAGGAGATGATCCGGGAAGCCGGACGCAAAGAGACTCCCGGTCGGCCCATTTTGTATGGAACGACGGAAAAATTTCTGTTGCACTTTCATTTAAAATCCCTGGACGGCTTGCCGACGTTGGAGACCCTGACGCCGGAAGAAACCGCCGACGGCGAGCCGATACAAAGGGATGAGGAAATTACGCCTGAGACTTGAAGCGGCGGCGGGGGTTAAATCAGGACACCGGAACGGAAACTTGCAGCAGGTATTGGTTAGGATCCGAAATGCTGATCTCATCAAGCAGATAGATGTTATACACCGGTCCGCAAAAGCTCAGGGAATGCGTCTTGGCGTAGGCGGCCAGCTTTTCCGGTAAATCATTGGTTTGCCCGTAGTAACCGCGGGTATAGCCGACAAGATAGCGTCCGGCGGCTCTTTTATCCGTGCCGTCAGGATTGACGAAAAAAAATCGTGTGGGGCGGGCAGGAGCCTGAAGAAACACATCAATGTCCTCAAAGAAGCCGCCAACGGGATAATTCAAATTCAGTCCGAGCTTTTTGGAATGATTACAAAATCGTGTAAACGTCTCGTAAAAAGAAGGAAAATTTCCAAACTTATTGACCGGGCCAAGGATAATCGGTAAATCTTCCAGGGTGCAGACGGAGAGCTCCTCCTCGTTGGCGGCGAGTCCCATCTGCATCATGCTTTGCAGCGTAGAGATGATTTTAAGCGATTCCTGCATCCAGTGGATCTTATGGTCGAGATCCTTGCTCTGCTGAAGTATCAAGGCCAAGATGTTTTCGGGCGTCCGATCCTGTACCAGCTCGCGGATTTCTTTTAAAGGGACGTTCAGTGAACTGAGGACGTTGACGAGATTGATCGTGATGACCTGCTGCGGGGAATAGTAGCGATAATTGTTCTCGCCACGAGTAAAGGGAGAGAAAATTCCCATTTCATCGTAATAAATCAGGGTTGAACGGTTGATGCCTGTGAGTTTAGAAAAGTTGCTGATGGATAATAGATCACTGGTGTTCATTTTAAGGTTACCGTCCTTTTTAGTATCGTTTTGGTTCCGACTCTATTTTATCCTGATGTGTGTCCGTTGTAAATCAAATTTTCTTATGGGTATGATAATCCATATATTGGGGAAAGAATGATGTAGGCGGATCAAACAGGAGGGAAATAAGCGTGTGGTGGTTGATCTTGATCCTGATCCTGGCATTTCTGATCGTGTTGACGGCGGGTATGGCCTTGCGGGCGGAGATAGATTTCCGTTACCGGCGGCGAGCTGGGAAAGATGAGCTGGAGATCATTTTGCGCCTTTTTAAAGGACTGGGGCGTTTTCGCTGGACCTTCCGGGATATACGGCTGAAAGGGGAAAAAGAACAAGCGTTAGGGAAGTCCTTTTCCCCGGAGGCAAGCGGCGGGCCGGTCCAAGGGGCAGCGGCAAAGACGGAGGAATCAAATCCTCAGCAAAAGAGCGGCTTTCTCGCGGACGCCTTTCCTTGGCTGTTGAGAACGATCTTGGAATGGAGGCGGATGAAGGCCCGTTTCTATCGAAGTATTCAATGCACCGCCTTGGAATGGAAGGTGGAGATTGGGGTGGAAAATCCGATGTACACGGCCTTGCTGGCGGGGGTGATCTGGGCGTTGCTGGGAAGAGCATACGCCGCCTTATGTCAAAAGGTGGACGTTTGTGTGGAAAGACCGGTTTTGTTGGTTTGCCCGCAATTTCAAAAGATAGATTTTTCCTGTGAGCTTCATTGCATATTCAAGGCGCGGATGGGTCATATTATTTTTATGGGACTAAAGCTCAGACGGATAAGGATATCCAGAAAAAGGCGGTGACGGTACATTGACACATCCAATTGAAGCGTTGATGAAGACAGCGATGGAAAATATTCAGCAGATGGTGGAAGTCAATACCATTGTTGGTGATCCGGTAGAGACGCCCGACGGGGCTGTGATTATCCCCGTATCGAAAGTAGCGTGCGGCTTTGCGGCGGGCGGCAGTGAATTCTGTGGTTCGGAGGACAAGCGCCAGACGGCGGGAATGCGAGAGAACGATCCAAACGGCGGCGCGCTTCCGTTCGGCGGCGGCAGCGGCGCGGGGGTATCGGTACAGCCAGTGGGTTTTTTAGTCGCCGGTAACGGCCATTTGCGCCTGCTGCCGATTGACGGTAACGCTAATGCGATGGTGGACCGATTGATCGAGAGCGTACCGGATCTGTTGGAGAAAATCACGGCGGCCTGCCGGGGAAAAAAGAAGTCCGGCGAAGAACGGTGAATGGTTATCCAAGGTGTAAAAAAGCGTAGCGCGCGCGAAGCTTTGGCGGTCAGTTTGCGGGACCGGCCGGAGCTTCTTTTTTTGCTTGCGCCGATGCGTGCCGCCCGGTCTAATCCCGTCCCGACCATCATACAATGAAGGAGATGAGGAGGGGGAAGATGGTCAACCTGATCTGGCTTTTGATGCTGAGCATCGGCATTCTGACGGCGGCGGTGAGCGGAAGGATCGATACGGTGACGGATTCGGCGATGAAAGCCGCGGAATTAGGGGTGGAAATCGCTATTCAGCTGATCGGAATGATGAGTTTATGGTTGGGATTGATGCGTCTGGCGGAGGAGGCCGGTTTGGTGCGCGGTTTGGCCAGATTAGGCGCGCCGGTGATTCGTTTGCTGTTCCCTTCGCTCAAAAAGGACAGTCCGGCGTTAGGAGCGATCATCTTAAATCTCAGCGCCAATATTTTGGGCTTAGGGAACGCGGCGACGCCGTTTGGCCTGAAAGCGATGAAGGAACTGCAAAAAGAAAATCCTGATCCGGAGACGGCCACTCCGGCCATGTGTACCTTTCTCGCTCTCAATACTTCCTGTATTACCCTGATTCCGGCGACGATGATCGGGGTGCGGATGAAAATGAACTCCCTTCATCCTACAGAGATCATTGGCACGACCATCTTTGCCACCGGCTGCGCCATGACCGCGGGGATCATCGCCGATTTTCTTTTCCGCCGCTGGAGGAAAGCATGAGCGTCATCGCGGAAATCTCGCGCTGGGCGATTCCCATGCTGTTTTTTGTTATTCCGCTATTGGCCTATCTGCGCCGGGTGCCGGTGTACGAGTCTTTTGTGGCGGGCGCCGAAGACGGCTTTAAGACAGGGGTTTCGATCTTGCCTTTCCTGATCGGGATGCTCGTTTCCATTCGCGTTTTTATCGATTCCGGAGCGCTGGAGATTTTGGCGCGTTTCTTATATCCGCTTTTTAGTTGGCTGGGACTGAGTTCGGATCTGACCTCTTTGATTCCGCTGGCGATCATGCGGCCTTTGAGCGGTTCCGGGGCGTTGGGCGTCGCCAGCCAGCTCATCGAACAGTATGGGCCGGATTCGATGGTGGGTCGGATGGCTTCGACCCTGCAAGGAAGCACCGATACGACATTTTTTGTATTGACCGTGTATTTCGGCTCGGTGGGGATTCGTAAATACCGTTATGCGCTCAAATTGGGCTTGATCGCCGATTTTGTCGGTTTGGTCGCTTCGGTGTGGATTGTTTTAAAGGCGTTTTACTAAGCAAAAGTAAAACTGAGCATACTACTGTGAGAATGAACGGAGGGGGCAGTCGTATGCTTTATATTATTTTACCGGCGTTTAACGAAGTACAGGCGTTGCCGCATATCTTCAGGGATATTCAGGAGCAATGCGCGGCGTTGGCGTACCGGATCGTGGTGGTGAACGATGGCAGTACCGACGGAACCGGGCCGCTGCTCCGGCGCTGTCAGCGGCGAATCCCCGATCTGAAGGTGATCGAGCATTCTGACAACCGGGGCTTGGGGCAGGCGTTGCTGAGCGGTTTTTATTACGCGGTTCAGGCGGCAACGGCAGCGGGAAACGACTTAAACCAGGGGGAGGAAGCGCCGCCGGACGTCATTATTACCTTGGACGCGGACAATACGCATCCGGCGGATAGGATTCCCTTGCTGTATGAAGCGATCCAGAACGGAGCGGATCTGGCGATCGCCTCGCGTTTTACACGGAGTTCCCGGCAATTTGGCCTGAGCGCCGAGCGCAAATTACTGTCCTGGGGGGCGGGAACGGTGCTGCGCTTGTTCTTTCCGGTGAAGGGATTGCGCGATTATTCCTGCGGTTTCCGGGCCTATCGCTTGCCGCTGATGAGACGGGCGCTGCAAACCTATCACGAAAACTTGATCGAATGCCGGAGTTTTGCCGCGATGGTCGAAGTGCTGTTGAAAATCCTCCCCCTCTGTAAAAATATCAGGGAAGTGCCGCTGGAACTGCACTATGAACGCAAACAGAGCCTGAGTAAATTGCGGGCCGGCGCGACGATACGCGAATATTTGCTGATCATTTATCGTTTGAAGCGAGCGATGAGGAGTTCTTTGGAATGGGCGGGACAATAAGGCTCAGGCGGGTGCTGTTTTGGCTGATCCTGCTGGGCGCCTTGGGGCTGCGGCTGCGGGGGATCGGCAATCCTTTGCTGGACGATCAAGCCTGGCGTCAAGGCGATACGGCGGCGATGGCGTTCTGGATGAAAGGTCATTTAATTGATTTTCCTGATGTTTTTTTTCCTAAACTGAGTTATGATGGAGTTATAGCGCAGAGAGTGGAACTGGAATTTCCTTTTTTGCCTTACTTGACGGCTTGTACCTGGGCCATAGCGGGGCAGGCGGATATTTGGGGCCGCGCTTGGGCCGTGGGGTTTTCCCTGCTGTCCGTCTGGGGGATCTATCGGCTGGGCCGTGAGCTGCTCAATGATACCGTGGGTTTGCTGGCCGCCGCCTTCTATGCCGTCGTTCCCTTGGGCGTCTTTTACGGGCGGGTGATGATGCCGGAGCCGGTGGCGCAAGCCTTCAGTATCTGGGCTTTGGCGCTGGCGGCGCGAGCGGGGACGCAACGGCGCTATGGGCGTGTGCTGGTTCCCGGAATGCTGATGGCGTTGGCGGTCTTGAGTAAGCTGCCGCAATTGATGATCTTGCCGGTAGCGCTTTGCTTGTTGTTTTTTCCTGAACGTCCGTCAGGAGAGGGAACAAGAGATGTTCGCCGCTATTTTCAGGAGGGGATCGGCGGAGAGCTGGCGCTGTATCTGCTGATCGCTCTCGGTTTGCCCGCCTTGTATTATAGTTGGGTACACGTGGGCAGTCCGGAAGCGAGCCGCTTTGTTTCCGGAATTATTCGGGGACAGGTGGCCGAAGCGCAGCCGCCGTTGCTTTCTTATGCCAAATTGGTGTATCATATGGCGTTATACCTGTCAGGCGCTTTGATCCTGACGGCGGCCGCCGGTATAGGCAGATTGCTCCGGTGCTGGCGGCGGCTGCGGCGAGCCGCTGTTTCTCTGCTCCTGTGGTCGGCTATTTCCCTGCTGTATATCGGCTGGATCTGTCTGCCGATTCCCCTGGATTATTACCTGATGCCGGTGGCGCCTTTGCTGGCTTTGCTGGCGGCTTTGGCGCTTGAGGGCATGGAGTTCCGGCGGGGAGCGCTGACCGGGGTGATCGTGGTCGGGCTGCTCGTCTGCCGTTTAGGTACGGTGGAGATGGAGAACAAATACGCGGTACAGATAGATTACCGCTCTCAAGCGCTTTGGCTGAAGGAGCATACGCCGACAGATAGCGTGTTGCTGTTGAGCGATGAGGAGCCGATGACCTTTTACTACGCGGAACGGGCCGGCTTTCGTCTGTTGGCGGAGGATGACCGGCAAGCCTGTGCGCAAATACAAAATCTGCCGGCCCAATATTTGGTGAAACTGCCGCAAACCAGGCGCGGGTCGGCGTTTTGGCAGGAAATCGAAGGACGGTACCCGGAAGTGGGGCCGGGGGTCTTTCGTTTGGATGATGATTAAAATGAGGTGTCGTATTGGTTGAAAGAAAAAAAGAGAGCAAGGTAAAAAAGACGGCGGCAACGGAGACGACGGGAGGAGAACGCTTGCAAAAAGTTTTGGCTCAGGCGGGCGTGGCTTCCCGAAGGCAGGCGGAGGAATTGATTACGAGTGGAAAGGTGAAGGTGAATGGCAAGGTCGTGAGCGTCCTGGGAACGCGGGTGCGGGAGAAAGACCGAATCGAGGTCGAGCAAATGCCCGTGGAGCGGGAAACCACACTGCGATATTATTTGCTGAACAAGCCGGTCGGAGTCATTTCGACGGCGCGTGACGAGCGGGGCCGCAAGAAGGTTTTGGATCTGCTGGAAAATGTGCCGGTTCGCGTCTATCCGGCGGGTCGGCTGGATTTCGACACTTCAGGTCTGCTCCTGCTGACCAATGACGGCGAATTGACCTATCGTCTGACCCATCCGCGTTTTGGGGTGGAAAAAACCTATATCGCCGGCGTGACCGGAGAGATCGATCCGCAACGGTTGGGAAGGCTGCGCCGGGGCGTGATGCTTGAAGATGGAAAAACAGCGCCGGCGAAGGTCAGATATTTGGGAACGGATCCCCGGCGCGGCTTGGAATTATTAGAGATTACGATTCATGAAGGGCGGAACCGTCAGGTGCGGCGGATGTGCCAAGCGGTGGGTCTGACGGTGACGACCCTCAAACGGACGCGCTTTGCTTCTCTCGTTTTGAACCGGGAAGTGGCGTCAGGGGAGTATCGCCAGTTGACGGCTCAGGAAATTCAATCCTTGCGGCAGCAGGTGAGTTTGTAATTTCAGCAGGAAAAATGACGAAAATGGAGAAGTATGTAAAGATGAGACAGGAAACGGAGATTGGAATGATGAAGATTCAAATCGGGGATGAAGTGCTGATGGAACCTATCCGAGTGAACGTCCGTCTGGACTATCGCGGGGAACCGCGTCCGGGAAAAATTTTCTTTGGCCGGAAGAATGTCATTGAAAGAGCGGAGGCGGTGCGCGAGCGGCAGGTCGCCTTATGGCGAAACGTACCGTTGCAGGGAATCATCATCGAGGATATTGATCTGAGTTTAGAGGTTTATGTCGTCAGGGAAACGGAAAAACGCCGTGATTGCGAGATAGCCTACGCGCCGGTGATCCTCACGATACGGACGGAAAGCATTGAAGACCTGATTCCGTTACTGATGAATAACGAATTTCGCCGCATTGAATTTCTAAGTCCGGAGAACATACAGATCCATCGTCTGGAAATGGAAAGACTGCTGTTTAAATTAAACCAAACCTTTCAGCAGGAAATTAAAAAGATTGAGGGCTACTATGCCTGATGAGGAAAACGGGAATCTGTAAAAACGGAGAATAACGATGGCCTTAAAAAGGTGTCAGATGCTGTATCAGCAAGGGAATTGCCTGAATACCAAGAAGACGTTTACCCCTCCTTGCCGGATCTGTGTGGCGGTTTGTCCTCACGGCGCGATTTCTGAAGGCTACGAGCTGAGTGAAAAGCAATGCACGGAATGCGGCCTGTGCGCGGCGGCCTGCCCAAGCAACGGCTTTGTGGATCGTTTGGCCGCTCAGTTAGAGGCATATCTCTGGTCTGAGCGCAAAGAATACATGATTCATTGTCCTCAAGCCGCGTCCGGGGAAATGGAAATCCCCTGCATCGGTATTCTGGATCGGGATAGCTGGAGTACGTTGATCATGAAGGCGGCGTCTAAAACAGTGACTCTGATCACAGGAGATTGCGGCGTCTGCCCGGATCAAGCGGCGTGCGCGGCCTCGGTTCGGATCTTTAAAGAGTTGCATCGGGATTGGCCGGGACATCCGGAAGTCAAGGTTCTGGTGCAGCAGACGGCGGGGGAAGCGACTGACCCGGCGGCTCGAAACGACAAGGAGACGGAGAAAAAAAGAGGAAAGGATCTGCGTCGGCAAAGCCGGAAGCTGCTGGGAAGATGGCTGCCGGAAGCGGGAACAGAGGCCATGACGCCGATTCCCCGCTCACGCCGCTGGCTGTTGCGGGTGTTGGAAGAGCAGCCGCAGCAAAAAGCGCCCTTTCAGGCGTTGACGGTGTCCGGTCAATGCACGAACTGTAGCGTCTGCGTGTCGGTTTGCCCGCAGGGGGCGCTGGACGACCGGGAAGAGGACGGCCGCCGTTTGTTGATTCTGGAACCGCTGAAATGCGTACAGTGCGGTCGTTGTATAAACGTTTGCCGGGCCAAAGCGTTGCGCTTGGAAACAAAAAACCTTTCCGCCAGACTGTTGAGCGGCAAGATTCTCATTCATGAAGGGAACATCCGGACGTGTACACAATGTGGTCGCCGCGTGTATGACGACCGGGAGCCGCCGCTGTGTGTGATTTGCGCCAGCGCCTCTCCGGAAGGAAGAGATCATCTGTTTTCATCATCTAAGCGATGATCGCCGCCAATGCCTGGAGAAAGGAGGACATTTCTTCGTCACTGCCGATACTGACGCGCAGAAAGTTATCAATCCTCGGTTTTTTAAAGTAGCGGACGAGAACCGCCCTTTCTTTAAGCTGAGTAAAAATCTCTTCGGCTGGGCGGGCAGGGTGACTGATGAAAACAAAATTAGCTTGCGAAGGGATCACATAGAACCCCATTCCTTCCAGCTCAGAAACGACATGCGCCCTGGTGCGCATGATTTTGTTTTTGGTAGCCTGAAAATAGGCGTGATCCTTGATCGCTGCCTCCGCGCCAACGAGCGCCAGGCGATCCAGGGTGTAGGAATTGAAGGAGTTTTTTATCGTGTTCAATCCTTGGATTAAGCCGGCGTGGCCGAGGGCGAAACCAACCCGTAAACCGGCCAGGGAACGAGACTTGGACAGGGTATGAACGATCAGCAGATTGGGATAGCGGCTGATGAGCGGGACAGCGGAAACACCGCCGAAATCAATATACGCTTCATCGATGATCACGGTTTGTTCCGGGTTATGCCGCAGAATTTCCTCGATCACGGACAGAGAAACGGCGTTGCCGGTGGGCGCGTTGGGATTCGGCAGAATGACGCCCCCGTTTTTCTGAAAGAAAGCCTCGATGGGTAAGCTGAAATCCTCGTGCAGAGGGACGCAACGATAGGGAATCTGATACAAATGGGCGTAAACCGGGTAAAAGCTATAGCTGATATCCGGAAAGAGGATGGGCCGGTCAGGATCAGGATCAAAGAAGGCGGAAAAAGAAAAGGCCAGAATTTCATCCGAACCATTGCCCAAAAACACCTGATCGCTTTGTAGGCCGTAATAAGCGGCGATCGTGTTCCGTAAGGCGTCCCCGTTGGGATCCGGGTAGCGTTTCAAGTCACTGTTGGCGGCGGCTCTGATCGCTTCGATCACTTTAGGGGAAGGCGGATAAGGATTTTCATTGGTGTTCAGCTTGATATAGGTGCGGTCTTTCGGCTGTTCCCCCGGCACATAGGGCTCTAAATTCGCGGCTAAGCGGCTCCAATATGTACGCATTTCAAACTCCTTTAAGGAACCGTGGCGGTGAATCCCGGTTCGCTCTTTCTCTGGAGACCATTATATCGAAATGCGCGTTAAAGTGAAACCTGTTTTTAAAATTTGCGGATAGAAATTCCGTGCCGCTCCAATTGCGCGGCGATTTTTCGCAGCCGCGTGGGGGAAAAGGTTCGGGTATTGGTGAGGTGGATCCGGCCGTCTTTATAGACGATGTTAGCGACCGGCAAGGGATCGAGCTTTTCCCGGTCGGCGTCAGGGGGATAGCGGAGCTGGTTGCCCAACTGGAAATCATTCGTTTGTTTCGCCCGTGCGCGTAAGGCTGAGAAATCGCTTAACCAGAATTCCTTAATATCCGCTAAAGGGATTTTGCTTTCCACGGTCGGCCCCCAGAGGCCGTGATATAACAGCCCTTTAGACCATTCCCGCAAGGACAAATCCTGTTCCGTATAGACGAAACGGTTGGCGACGCTCCATTGATAGAGAAAGATCAGGCCTAAAGCCATAAAAATGAAAGCGAGGATCAGGACGACGGGATTCAAGGGCAGCAGACCCTGATGAATGGCAGCGGCAATCAGCAGGACGGCGGCAAAGTGCAGGAGCCATAAAGAGCGCAAGGTAGAATTGCGGATTTCGATTTTCGACATACATATTCCTCCGAAAAAATGTAATGGACGCAAAAGGGTTTGTCTACAGTATTTCCGGAATTTTAATGAAAAATAAGCGGTGCGATGATGAGGGCAAGTCATAAACCAAAAAAAGGAATTTTGCATATGCTGTGCTAAGGACGTGATCCTTACTACTTGGAGGTGTATGTGAATGTCATGTTGTTCATATGAAAAATCACAAAGAAAAGGATTCTTAAAACGCTGCTGTAGTTCCTGCGATTCGGCGGCAACATCGCCATCGTCTAAATCAGGCGCGGCCAGTGTGGTAACGCCTGTGGTCACTCCGATCCTGGCGCTGTCGTGCGATCCTCCCGCTTCATTGCTGCCGGCGAGGCCGCTGTATCGGCCATATCCGGTGCAAGCGCCGTGTTCGTCGTGCTCGCCGGGAGCGTCCAGTCCAGTGAGACCGTCGTGCCGTCCCTGTGAGGAGCAATCGGGGTATCGTCCATGCGCACCGGGAATGTCCAGTCCGGCGAGACCGTCATGCCGTCCATGCGGGGGAGATTCGGGGTATCGCCCGTGCTCGCAGGGAGTATCCGGATCGGCAAGACCGCCGTACCGTCCCTGTGAGGCGCAATCGCCGTGCCGTCCATGCTCGCCGGGAATGTCCAGTCCGGCAAGACCGCCGTACCGTTGCCCCTTCTGGTATGGCGAAGGATGAATGCCGATCCTAAGGCAGAGAGGCCGAATATAGGCAGGGTTTGGCGGAGAGCGGACGATGCCGCTGATGTGGGATTTTAAAGCAAAAGAAGGGAGCTTTTAGAAACGGATTCTAAAGGCTCTCTTTTGTGCCTGTCTGGGATTGGTTGTGGCTTAGAGAGCGGCTGGAGTCAGCAAGACGGGATGGAAGCCGCGACAAAAGAGGAAGAACATACGGATGAAGACTCAAACGCC
>JAITOS010000050.1 GCA_031289815.1 Peptococcaceae bacterium
GAGGAGAATGAGCGTTGGAAAATCAAATTAAATCGCGGCGTACCTTTGCCATCATCTCGCACCCGGACGCCGGTAAGACCACCCTGACGGAAAAACTGCTGCTCTTTGGCGGCGCGATCCGTCTGGCGGGAACGGTAAAAGCGCGAAAAGCGGAACGCTACGCGACGTCGGATTGGATGGAGCTGGAGAAACAGCGGGGCATTTCGATCACTTCCAGCGCCATGCAATTCAGCTATCAGGGCTATGTGGTGAATATTCTGGATACGCCCGGGCATCAGGATTTCAGCGAGGATACCTACCGTACCCTGACGGCGGCGGACAGCGCCGTGATGATGATTGACGCGGCGAAAGGGATCGAGGCGCAAACCATCAAGCTCTTTCAGGTTTGTCGGCGGCGCGGCATTCCCATTTTCACCTTTATGAATAAAATGGACCGCTTCACCAAAAACCCCTTGGATTTAATGGACGAGGTAGAAAAGGTCTTGGGGATTCAGGCTTGCCCCCTGAACTGGCCCATTGGCATGGGAACGGATTTTAAAGGGATTTATGACCGCAAAACGGCGGTCGTCGAGCAGTTCCGGCAAGGAAGCGCCGCTCCCGGCGAGCCGGGGCAGGTATCCGGACGCCTGGAGGATCCGGAGGTTCAGGGGAATATCGGGGAATATCTGCTGGCCCAGCTGCGGGAAGAAATTGCCTTACTGGATTTAGCCGGTAACGCATTTGACCGCGCCTTGGTGGAAAAAGGGGAAATGACGCCCGTTTTCTTCGGCAGCGCTTTGAATAACTTCGGCGTGCCCAATTTTCTGGAATATTTTCTGGAATTAGCGCCGGGACCGACCAGCCGCCAAACCAATACTGGAATCTTGGAGCCGCTGACTCCCAGTTTCTCCGGCTTTGTCTTTAAAATTCAAGCCAATATGGACGCTGCCCACCGGGACCGTCTGGCCTTTATCCGCATTTGTTCCGGCCGCTACGAACGGGGAATGACCGTCGTTCACACGCGCTCCAAGCGGCAGTTGCGTCTGGCGCAGCCGCAGCTGCTCTTTGCTCAGGGAAGAAGCACCCTGGACGAAGCCTATGCCGGGGATATTATCGGGGTGCATGACAACGGGCTGTTGCGCATCGGCGACGTGTTGGCGGAGCAGGGCGGCCTGGAATTTGAGGCGATGCCCTTTTTCAGCCCGGAGAATTTTGCCCGCTTAACCCTCGGCAACGCCCTGAAACGAAAACAGTTTGTAAAAGGGGTTCAGGAATTACAAGAGGAGGGCGCGATCCACGTCTTTCGCGATCTACAGTCCGGGATCGAAGCGCCAATTATCGGGGTGGTCGGACAATTGCAGTTTGAGGTGCTGGAATACCGGTTACGGGAAGAATACGGCGTAGAAGCCAAGATTCAGCATTTATCGTATCAGCTGGTGCGCTGGCTCGAAAAAGACGTCGTGGAAAAGGACGACCAGACCTTGAAAATCTTGCAGGATTCCAGTATGAGCAGCGTCGTGCTGGATCAATACGGCGAGTACGCGGTGCTGCTGCTGGACGAATGGAAGGCGTCCTGGCTGAGCGAGCGCTATAACATCCAATTTTTGAAACAGCCGCCGGGGACAACGCCGCAGTAGGCTCGCTTCAGGGCCGCAACAGCTCGGAGAGCGGTACGATTTGGATACCCTCCCGCTCGAATTCCGGCAGCAGCTCCTGAATCGCTCTGGCGGTATTCGGGCCTTGCGGGCCGACGTGGCCGATACCGACCGCTTTTTTCTGACTCTTGGCCTTGTCGATCAACAAACGCAATTGCTTCTTTATAGAGGTGATATCGGCGGCATTATCCAAAAAAACGTCGCGTGAGCCGGTGAGGATACCGGCTTTACGCGCTTCTGTTTCTAAAATGCTGTTTTCGCTGGTCTTGCTGTCGAAGACGAACAGGTGATGTTCTTGCGCGGCGTCCAGGATGGCGCGGACGACGGCGGCGTTCTCCGTGCCTTTGGAGCCCATATGATTGCTGATGCCGACGGCGTAAGGGATTTGCCGTAAGGCGTCGTCGAGACGCGTTTTTAATTCCCCCGGCGACAGCTCGGTGGTCAGCGCGCCGGGGCCCAGCCATTCCGGCGCGCCGGTTTTCGCTTCCACCGGCATATGCAGGATGATCTCAAGCCCCCGCTGATGGAGCAGCTCCGCCTCCTGCTGCGTGAAGGCCATATGGGGCATGACCGCCGCGGTCAGGGGGACGTCTAAGGCCAGCATTTGCGGCAGGCCGGGGTGATTAATGCCGAAATCATCGATGACGAGCGCGACTTGGCCTCGGATGGGCGGCGGCGTCTGGGGCGGATGTAAGACGTCCTGGCCGGTGTCCCGGCTGGCCGTTTGGTCAGGCGCCAGGGCGCCGAACCGGAACGAAGCGGCCAGCAGCAGGAAGAGGAACAGGGACAGAATTCCCAGAAGTCTGAGACAAGAGCGGCGCGGCAGGCGCAGGGTGATCAGGCGGCGTTTCATGATGTTTGTTCACCAACCTTAACAGGCTATTCTTACCGATAAATATATATAGATAGATATATGGAGGAAAAGGGCAAGAAAGTCCTGAAATTCAAAAAACCTGAACGCGATCCTGGCGCCGTCAGCCCGCTTCACTGAAAAAAAATGAGCGTCGGCGTCAGAAATGCTCGCCGGATAACGTCTAAGTAAAAGAGGAGGTGGGGAGGAGTGGCCCCGGAGATTTCTTTTGCGGAGCTATATGAGCAATTATTACCGGTCGTCTATCGCTTTGTGTCCGTGCGGATTCCCAGAAATGATATCGAGGACGTGGCGGCGGAAATCCTCGCCAAGGCTTGGCAGGCCTATCCGGGTTATCAAGGGAACAGTTCGGTGAAAACCTGGGCGCTTAGCATTGCCTATCGCCACATTGCCGATTATTACCGGGCGTTGAAACGAACGCCGCCGGTTTTGCCCTTAGACGGCTCTTTGGCGGCAGAAAGAGAGAAGGACGACAGCGAGACCTGGCTGACGAGGCTGAGCGTCGGGCAGGCGTTAAGCCGCTTATCCACGCCCCAGGTGGCGGCGATTCAGCTTCGCATCGTGGAAGGCTACAGCGCGGCGGAAGCCGCTGTGATTCTGGGCGTTTCGCAGATGGCGGTGGACAGTCTGCTGTACCGGGCGAAGAAAAGTTTCCGGACGTCTTACCAGACCCCGGCGGGAGGTGAACAACATGGGTAAAGAAAAAGGGCGCGCGCTCTGGGAAAAGGATGGTGACGGCGACCGTATGCGTCTTTTTTTTCAGAGGGAAGAGTTGGATGAGGAAACCAGGGAACGCATTAAACGATTGACGGAGCGCAAGCTGGAAAGCCTGCAACAGAAAGAAGCCCTGGGCTTAGCGCCGTTCCCGGCGGAGCAGAGCGGTTTGAAGCAGGGGCTGAAAGCCCTGCTGCTCAGTGTTTGGTGGCGTTGGCGCTGGAAACCGGTCTTGCTGACG
>JAITOS010000007.1 GCA_031289815.1 Peptococcaceae bacterium
TCAATGCCGTTCATGCCGGGCATTTTCCAATCGATAAAATAAATATCATGGCGCTTGCCTGCTTTAAGCAAAGCGACCGTTTCTTCGCCGCCGGCAGCGACGTCGCACGAAATACCGAGCCGCCGCGCAATCTCCTTAAAATACTCGCGTATCTCGGGATCGTCGTCCACCGCGAGTACATGTATATTACCCCAATTCACACAAGGATCCAGCGAACTGCTCCGTTGTTCCGCTTTACCCCGCTCCGCCTGTACGGTAAAGGAAAAAGTCGCGCCCTTGCCGAGCTCCGACTCGACCCAAATGTGTCCGCTCATCAACTCGACGATCCGCTTGGAAATGGCTAGACCAAGCCCTGTGCCGCCAAAATTACGGGATGTGCTGCTGTCCGCCTGCTGGAAGGAATGGAACAAGCGCTCTTGCTGTTCCTTTTTTATGCCAATCCCGGTGTCAGCCACTGCGATCCGGATCGTGCAAACGCCGTTTTCCTCGCCGACAAGATGCGTATCCAAGCGGATGGAACCTTGCTCCGGCGTGAACTTCACGGCATTGGAAAGCAGGTTCGTGATCACCTGGCTTAGCCGCTGATCATCCCCCAGCAGCCGCCGCGGAATATCCTTGTCAATGGCTACATGCAGGCTCTGCTGTTTTTCGTCCATGCGGAAATTGATGACGTTGACGACCTTCTGAAGCATCTTTTCAAAATCAAAATCCGCCAGCGAAAGCTCCAGCTTATTCGCTTCAATCTTCGACATATCCAGAATATCGTTAATAACGCCCAACAGATGCGTAGACGCGTTCTCGATTTTCTCGAAAGCATGATCTTTTCTCTCGGCGTCAGCCGCCGACTTACCGATGGTCGTCATGCCGATGATAGCGTTCATCGGCGTGCGCATTTCATGAGACATATTGGAAAGGAAGTCGCTCTTGGAACGGCTCGAATCCTCCGCCTGCTCCTTCGCGACAACGAGCAATTCATTCAAGCTGTTCAAATTGTTATTCTTTTCTTCCAATTCTCTGGCGTAATTCTGCATTTTTTTGATCAATTCATTGATTTTTTCCGCCATAGCCTTAAACGCTCTGGACAAAACGCTGATTTCATCATTGCCCTCGATCAGCGGCACTTCAACGTCAAAATTCCCTTCGCCAAGATTTCTGGCGGTATTCGTCAGTAACTGTATTGGTTTGGTAACGTTGTTCGCAATAAGATACAGGAGGAAGGCGATCACAAATATCAAAATGACCGACACGCCTACCACATAATTCCGAATACTATGGGCATTTTTCAGAACCTCCGCCAAGGGAATACTTACCGCCACCGACCAGGGGTTTGTCGCCTCACTGAAGTGGATCGGCATATATACCGTATAAAAATCCTCCGCGCTTGAAATGTACAGCTCGCCGTTTTTGATAGCGTCCTTCACATCCATAGCGTATTGCAGCCTGCTTTGATCCGCTACCAGCACCGCTCCGGCGATCTCCGGCGAAAGCAGCGACAAATCCAGTACGGCTTCATCAGCGTTCGCCGCGTATTCTTCCAGATTACGAATAAATGCCGCCAGCTGCTCGTATTTTTCGACCTGAGCTTCATCCGTCTGATCTTCAAGCGGATTTTTTTCTATATATCCTTTTGCGTACTGTAGCGCCGCGTTCACTGTAGAAGGGTCAGCGGTCAGCATATCATACGTCAAGGCTTCGGTTAAATCTTTTCCGAGATACTGCTTGCCGGGATGCGCCACAATCACGCCGGAATTTGAGAAAATTTCCGCATAGCCGCCCTGTCCGCCGGTGTTCACCTGCGACACCATCTCCTGGAGTTTATCCAGAACAATATCGGAGGATATGATACCAATAAATTTATCTTCATGAATCACCGGGAAAATCAGGCTGGCCAGCATCACAGGATTCCCCTGCACCTGATACGGATACGGATCGGTAATATATTCCTGCTTCGTGTCTTTAGGAACGATGTACCAATCAGCGATATCGATATCGTACAGAGGTTCAACCGCGATATTGCCGCCGAGTTTATTCCAATAGGGCGCATATCTTCCCGTATCGTCATACTCCGGTTCTTGTCCGGCATACTGCTCGTCTTTACCATCGAGCGCATTCGGATCGTAGGCAATACAAAAGGCGGTGATGTACTCCTTTTGCGCCAGCGCGTTTCTCAGGATGTCATTCATCATCGTCCGATCGGTAAGCTCATGATCCTTCAAGGTTCCAAACACCGTCGCCAAGGTCTCCGCCGTTATTCGGGCTCCTTGCAGCTCCGCTTTAATCTCGTTTTTATATTTCTCCGCCGTTTCCTCCGCCAGACTGAAAGCGTCTTTCTTCGCCAGTTCGATACTTCTGTTGGAAACGATCGCGGCGACCGCCAGAAAAGATACCACCACCACCGCAGTAACCATAACAAATATTTTTATTTTCAGATTTAGATTTTTAAACATCATTCGTTTTATTAAAACTCCTTACCTTTGCTCCGCGTCACTCTCTTTAAATCCTATTATTTCATTATATCACGTATTATTCAATAGATATCGCTAGATATCGCTCTAAAAACAAATTTTCTGAGCAAACAAAAAAAGCTCCCCCAAAGATCCTCCAAAAATCCCGTAAGAGGGAAAACCCTCTTACGGGAGGAGGAGGAGGGGAGATAATGAAACGGCAGAGCTGAGATCGTGACAGCGACACGATCACCAGCTAACGTCTACTATAAACTATAAAGTTACTTTATAGTCAAGCGAATTTTTAAAAAATTCCTTGCCAAAAAATACCCAGTCTCAGCCTTCCGGCAAACAAAATTTGATCACCATCAGCTCCAACAGCATCGCGGCCTCACCCAGACCGCTCTTCACTCCGGCTTCCGTCTTCAGACACAGCGTCATGGCTTTCACCAGCTGTTCATACGGTAATTTAGCCGATTGCCGCCAGATCTTTTGCGCCCGATAAGGATTAATCCCCAAGGCCGAAGCCAATTCCGCACCTTGTCCCCCTTGCCGCCGCCAAGCAGCCGCACCCAACAGCAAGCGCACATGCCCCGTCAGGGTCGCTAAAACCTTTAACGCGTTCTCTGACTGCAAAACCTCTTCCAGTTTTCCGACCGCCTGAGCAACCGACTGCGCTCCTATAGCGTCCAGCAGATCAAAGATACTGGCCTCCACATTCATGACCGCAATCTCTTGAATATCTTCTGCCCGGATCTCCTTTTTTTCGCCGCAAAAGACGGCCAGCTTGTCCAATTCCCGCGCCAGAATCCCCGCCTGATGCCCGACTTGCGCCAAGAATTGCCCGGCGACCCCCGGCGTCATGCTCATACCGCGCGTTTCCAGCTGTCTCTTCAGCCAGATCAGCCATTCCTGGCTTTTACGGGGAACCGTAAATTCCATCACCACGCCGGCTGTTTGAACCGCTTTATAGAACTTACTCCCTTTATTCACATTTTCCGCGCAGAAAAGCAGACAGGTTCCGGGGTTGGGATCCCGCATATAGGCGTACAACCCTTCCCGTTCCTGAGCCTCGCCCGCCTGGAAATAGGGAAGCTCCTCCACAATCAGCAAGCGTCCGCCAAAAAACGAAACGGTATTGGCCTTCTCCACAATCACCGCCGGCGGCGTCTCGCGCGCTGAGACCGTCTCTATATTACTGCCGGACGGATCTTCCGCCAGAAAAGGAATTTTTATTTCTCGCAGCGCTTCCTGCAATAGATACCGGTCTTCGCTATACCACAAATAAGTTGACGGCAGCGAGCTCTTCACCGCTTGCCGAACCTGATCAATTTCTAATATTAAGAACACCTCCCTTTCTATTGTAAACAATATCCGTCCAAAATACCAATAAAAAAACCCCTTCAGCCATAACGAAGGGGCAAAAAAGAGGAGGAGAAAAGAGATGTTCTCTCCTATTATTGCCATTATTCCGTCAGATATACATTTATGAGCTTTCCCTGCCAAAAACCATTTCCGCCCCGCGTTTACTCAGATACAGGCGAATCGTCCCCCTCTCATACGTTTGATAGACCGGTACCCCTCTGTCCTCCCAGTAATCCATGATTTCCGGGGCCGGGTGGCCAAAGGTGTTTTTTCCCACCGAGATAAAAACCGCTTGCGGATGAACCGCGTCCAGCCACTCTATATTGAGCGAATATTTACTGCCGTGATGCGGCTCTTTAAAAAAATCCGCGTCCCAATCCTTCTCCGCGTGAAAATCCAACATTTCCGCCATCTCTTCTTCTTCCATATCCCCCGTCAACAGCACGGTGTACGCGTAGTAATGAAGCCGCAGCACCAGGGAATTATTATTGGGATCCGAACGGGTCCCTTCCAGCACCACATCCGGGGCCAGAACTTCCAGCCACGCTTCCCCTCCCAACTCGATCCGGTCGCCGGTCCTCAGCTCCCTCAGATCGTTTTGCACTTGGCCGTTGACGCTTAAACCCTCTCGCCAACCCTCGTTCAGCAGTCTTTCCCCCACCGCCGGAACCCCGATCCATTCTACCGGCATATTCGCCAAAACCGCTCTGGCGCCGCCGATATGATCACTGTCCTCATGGGTCAGGATCAATCCCGTCAATGTTTTCACCCCGGAGTGCAATAAATAGGGCAGTACAATTTTTTCCCCCGCGTCAAAGCGATCCGTACGCGGCCCGGTATCGATCAGCACCGCGCTCCCTCCCGGCGCTTTAATCAAAATGCTGTCACCCTGCCCCACATCGATGATGCTCAGCTCCAGTTCCCGCGGAATCCCCCAAGGCCGCCAGATCAGCAAAGCGATCATCACTAAGACCAGCCAGCGGACGGACTTCTCCCACTCTTGCCGGTTCAGCCACTGCCGGAGCTTCAACCGCGTTTCCCGGCGCATACCGCCAGCCAGAGCGGCCACGCTTAAAATCTGACCGCACCGCCGACGCAGCCAAGCCGCCAGCATAAACCCTACCCGCTGTTTGCCGATGATCAGGCTCAAAAGCAGGCCGTACCAAAATACCGTAAACTCTGCGCCCGGACGGATGACCCAAACATCCGACCAAGGCAAGGAAGCCAGCGCCTCTAACACGGCATTGGTTCCTTGCAATAACCACAGAGACGCCTGAAACAAGGGTAGCGCCAGAAAAGGCAGAAAAGAGAGGGCCGCGCCGATCAACCCCAGCTCAAATACACTCCCCAGAATCAGAATAATGCCCAGATTGGTGATCAGCCCGATCAGGGAAAGGCGGTGAAAGGCGTTCATCAGGATCGGCAACGTCGCCGCCTGCGCCGCCAGTGTCACCGCCGACATTTTCCGCAAAACGGGCGGCCCGTGTTTCAACAGCCGCGTTTGCTCCAGAAGCGCGGTCAGCTCACTGATCCCCCAAGCCGCCGCAAATGACAGTTGAAAACCGGCGTCCAGCAAGATCAGGGGATTTTTACAAAACAAGCCGAAGGCGGCCAATCCCAGCCAGCGCAGACGCGCCACCCGGCCGCGCCCCAACAGCTTGCCGCCCAGAGAAGCGAGCCCCAAAACCGTCGCTCTGACGATCGGGGCCTCGCCGCCGCACAAGACCGCGTAAAGGATCAGGGAACCCATGCAGAGCAAAATCCGGAACCGCCGGGGCAGCCAGCGAAATAAACCCCAGCTGAGAAGCAGCACAAAGGCCACATTGGAACCGGAAGCGGCAAAGACATGGAGGACGCCGGTGATTTTATACTGTTCCTGAACCAGCGAAGGGATCCCGCTCGAATCGCCGAATAAGATCCCCTCCAGCACGCCGCTTTCCTCCGGCGGCCAAACGCTTAGCAGGGTATGAATATGGTCTCTGATACGCCAGGGGAGCGGCGCGCTGCCCGTTTGCAGGAATTCCGCCTCACCCCGCACGCTGATCGAACCATTCCAGCCTCTGACCTGATAATAAATCCGCAGATCCAGCGTCCCCGGCGTTCCGGCGGCTTTAGGCTGTTCCAGCGCGCCGCCCAGCCGGAGGATATCTCCCGGCCGGACTTGATCCCAGCCCGCCGACCAAACCCCTTCGCTATCCGGGTAAACCGTGATCCGGTATTTCCCGCCCCGGACCTTCTCCATCCCGCTGCTGACCGCTTCCGTCTCTTCCGTTTCTTCGGCCAGCGTCTGCCATTCCCGCAAGCGGATCACGCCGCTCGCGCGGGCTTCACTGACCCGCCAATCCAGCAATTCTCCCACGCAGGTGATTTTATCCAGGCGAACAGGCTCCGGCAGCAGGCTCAACGACGACCAAGCGTAGAGAAAACCGGCAATCAGGCAAAAAAAGAAGATGATTGCCTTCGGTCGGATAATCCGCCCCACATAGTCGCCGGGTTTCCACAGAAAACAGCGCCAGGCGAACAGCAAAACGACCGCGATCAGCCACAGGCCATGAGCCGATAGAACCGAATCGCCCGCGGCGCCGCCGATCACAACCGCCAGAACAAAGAACAGCCATCCGTCCCTCATGGCCCGACCGTGATCATATCCGCCATCTTTTCATAGGTTTTAGGCCCAATGCCCGAAACCTTTTGCAGATCTTCCGGACTGACAAACAGCCCGTTTTTTTCCCGGTACTGGATGATTCGCTGGGCTAACGCCGGTCCTACTCCCGGAAGCTGACCCAGTTCTCCCTGGTTGGCCGTATTGATATTGATTTTCAAGGCTTGACTGCCGCCTGACGCCGCCCCCAGCGCTCCGGACGGAACCGCAGGCGTGATTCCGTTCGCCAGATCTTCTTCGCTGACAGGCTTCACCTGGTAGGGGACGACAATCTTTCGTCCATCCTTCAGCTTTTCCGCCAAATTCATCGTTTCCAGATTCGCCTCCGGCAAAGGACCCGCGCTCTTCACCGCGTCGTCCATCCGGGCGTCCAGCGGCAGATGAATCAAGCCCGGTTTCTCCACCGCACCGGAAACATAGACCACGATTTCACGCGCCGCCGTCGCGGTCGTTTCCGCCGCTCCCGAATGGA
Organism: Peptococcaceae bacterium; assembly: GCA_031289815.1. Taxonomy (GTDB): domain Bacteria; phylum Bacillota; class Desulfitobacteriia; order Desulfitobacteriales; family Desulfitobacteriaceae; genus JAITOS01. Next base: position 6,944 of record JAITOS010000007.1, read on the forward strand.
TGTACGTCTTATCTCCATGCGGCAGAAAGAATTTCCAGGCCGCCGCCAAAATCAGCGCGGCCAAGATTCCCCACCATACCCAGCGAATTTTTCTCTCCACAGGCACTCTCTCCCTTTAAAGCCATCATTCGCTTCTTTTCCCCTCCTTCCCTGCCGCGAAATTTGTCTTATACGGTATAAAAAAGCGACATTATCAGGCTTTTGATCAAAGTCGCCGATGGTTCCGGAATGGGTGTCTCACGCCTTACATCAGGGTCAGAGCAACGCGCTTCGCTGAAAAATAAAACCCT
>JAITOS010000021.1 GCA_031289815.1 Peptococcaceae bacterium
AACTGCGGACGAAGACGACTTTGACTTCACCTGGGTTGGCGCGATAACGTCCTACGAAGCTCCTGTTCCGCCGATGGGAGACGCGCTGACCAAAGAGCAGCTCTTGGGCGCGGACGACACTGAGGGCAATGGTTCGGCGGCGCAAGCGACGAAAGCGGCGACGGTGTTCAACGCCGTGCTGGCCAGCGCGCCCGCTGAGGTAAAGGCTAAATACGCGTCTTACTCGCGGGCGGGTTCGGTGATCACCAGCCCTTTCAGCTACGCCGTTTACAAGATCGACGTGAACCTTGACGGGCTGGTGGACATCCACAACAACAACAGCCTCGCCGTTGACCCCGGCACGCTGAGAGAGATCGTGCCGGAGGGCATGGAGATCCTCAATTTTGAAACGGGCGGCCATACCCATTACGGCATCCAGCTCTTCCGCGCCTACGACAAATACCCCGGCGGAGACCCCGGCAAGGGGTATATCGACTGGAGCGGCATAAGCGACTCCAACAAATACTACGCGGAAACCAGCGGCAATGCGGTCGTTTGGTACGAGCTCAGCCCTCAAGGCACGGACGACAACATTTACGGCGCGCGGGCGCTGGCTCTATCCTCGCCCATAGCGGCTCTGAACAATCCCTACAGCTACGGCATTACCAGTTCCTTTGCCGAGGCAACGTCGGGCAACGGCGGTATTCTGGAATTTGAATTCGGCGAAGCAAACCAGACGGGCCCCCCCTATGCGTACAACAACGCGGCCTACCGTCTCTACGTGGTCATGGTGCCCAAGAGCATTGAGAATACGAGCAAGGAATTCACCAACTCGGTGGAACTGACGTATGCGGAAGCGGAGCCGGCCTGGGATTTCGTCACGACGCTGTGGACCAACAGCGCCGGCGCCGCCGCCCTGAAGAAGTATGTGAAGCTGGGGGACGGCAGCTTCGTAACCAACGCCTACAACGTGGCGTTTCCTGAGAACGGCGACCTGAAGCAGGCATACAAACTGGAACTCCCCACGTCGTCCACCTCCGTGTTCGGCGCGAATACAGTCAAATTCCAGGACGAAGCGGACGGGCGCTATTTCAAGGAGATCGTGGACAACGTGGTCGTGACCGCGACCGCTGGCGCCAGCGCCACCACCCCACTTATGACGGTGAAGCCGCTGCTAACTAATGGCGAGGCAGAGCTCACAGGCTTTTCAGCTTACAACCATGCCGTAATCCCCAGCGGCAACTATGTCCACAGCTTCGACTACACTTTCCGCTACGAGAACGTACCCTACGGTGTGGCCATCAAAAACACCGCCCTGCGCACGGTCTACACAGTCGTGCCGCTGAGGCTGGAGTTTGCCAAGCAGGATGCGGATGATGAGACGGCGGAACTGACGGCTTGGGAGTTCCGAGCCTACTACGCGGCTCTATCCGGTCAGGCGGACACAGACAAGCCCGTGAAGGACGCCCTTAGCGGAGCGGATATCGTCTTTACGCCGGATCGCCTGTCGGCCTATATCATCCCTGACGGGTACAAGCCCAATGCGGCGGACGGGGCGGACATCGTATTGGTCGAAACCACGCCGCCCACGGGCTATCCGCTCGGCTACGCGGGCAAAGAATACCAGCTGCGGCTGAACGTGAACGCCGTCGGCTCCATGTCGGTGACGCCGGTGACGGTGACGACAACGAGTTCCAACGACTACGCGGCGGCCTTTGACGAAAGCACAGGCATCGCGTCGGTCACGGTCTACAACAAAATTCCGGATACCGCCGCAATCCTGATCCGCAAAGCCGTCAGCGGCGCCGCCGCCTATCAGGCATTCGGCTTCACGCTGACCGAGTTAAACGGCGCGGAGCTGGATAGCGGCGTCAAAATCGACGGCGCAGTCCAGACGGTCTCAACCGTCGGCGTCATTCAGCAGGGTACGCCGCAGACCGTGAGTTTCGTACTGCCCAGGCTGGAGGACGGGGAGTATTACTACCGGATCACCGAGAATCCGGGCAGCGCGGCCGGCTGGTCCTACAGTTCCCTCAGCTACGTGGTGCAGGTGACAATAATCGCCGGCGAAGCGGCGGTCATTTATCCCGCTAGTTTTTCGGCAGATCTGCCGCCGCTCTTTACCAACAGTTATTCTGGCGGCGGCGATGACGGCGGAAACGGCACGACGGAACCTCCGGACGATAGAACGCCGGATACCACCACGCCGGAAACCCCGGACGAGGGCACGCCGGATACCGCCACGCCGGAATCTCCGGACGAGGGCACACTGGCTACTACCACGCCGCTAACGCCACAGTACACGCCGGGAGGCAATGACCCGCAGGTTCCGCCCGTGCCCATCGTGGTCGGAAATTTCCTGGAGCCGGACGACGACGGAGACTTCATTGAGCTAGGGGAAGACGGCACACCCCTCGGCGAATGGCACTGGGACGAACCGCTGCGGGAATGGGTGTTTGAGGAATACCTGCCGCCCTTAGGCGACCTGCCCCATACGGGCGCCGCGGCGACCGCCCCCGGCGGCGTGTTCCTCCTGCTGGCGGCAGGATGCGGTCTCATCGCCAGCCGTCTGCGCAGACAGGAATGGCATGACAAGGCTTAGCCGCTAAAGGGAAGCAGCGGACGGTTTTCCGCTTCCGTAGAATAACGCCCGGCCAAGCCCTATCAAGGTTGGCCGGACGTTATTCGTAATGGCACGAGGTAAAAGGGGCAAAATCCGCAAGGAGCTTGGCAGGTGTGGATTGTGACAACAGGAGCAGTTTCCACTGCGACTGCAACGCTGAAGGTGAATTACTCTTATTAACCGTATTGGGTCATACAGCGAAAAGGGGTGATTATTGTGAGAATAGGCGAAGTAAACAGCGACAACTACAGCCTTTACCTTAAACTTCTCGGCGTGAAGAATACGAGGTCTTTGGACAAGTTGCTCGGCAAATCAAAGGGCGATATTCCGGGGGTTACACGGCCAAGAACCCTGGAGGAGTGTAATGAAGCCTCCATAAGAGCGGGCTATGCGGAAAGATGGCAGTTTGTCAGCGAGGGCGATAATCGTTGGAAAAAGATTGTTTCTGTTCCCGACGACATCAAGCAAGCGATCATAAACAAGCGGCGTGAAGGGATTTTGGAGAACGCGAACTTTACGCTGTCAGCGAAGTCGGGGGACGAAGAAGCCGCTCTTATTATGAACTACGTAAAAACTCTGCCGGAATCCGAACGGCTTTCGGCAAGCTGGACACTGCAAAAGATTGCGCAAGCGGAAGGGGCGCGTATTGGTAAGTACTTGAAATCGGTAATCCCCAATTTGCAACCTGGCATTGCGTTCGACAGGGGCATACTTACGGACACGAACTACGGCTTGGGTGATAAGCACTTGGACATAACGGTCTGACGGCGTGGTGCGGGCGGTCTTGGAATCATTGATTTCAAGACCGTTTTTACATATGCAGTGTTTATTTTTGCTACACTTTCTGCTTGACAAAAACAGGCACTGGAGGATGCTGTGGGCTTAACGGAGCCGTTTTCGTGGGTGGAATAACCACTCTGATATTGGGGAAAGACAGCCTTGCGCTGTCTTTCTTGTGGATTCTTTGCTCGAAGTGAACCCTCCCCTGTTATTTACCGCGCCGGGACGCTGTTATAGTACAATTCATCCGGGCACATATCAATGCCCCCGGCCCATTCCAGCGATATGGGGCTGACTTTTACGGAATTGAATATAGATGGCGATTTAAGCGGCGCAAAGAAGCTGTCACGCAAATACGGCGCGACGTCAAATATCCGCTCCTCCTGATTGTCGAAGGTGATGAGCAATTTGTATTCCTTGAGCGGCTTCACGGCTACAGGATAATAGCTTTCCATCTTTACCCCTCCAATCCCTTAATCTTGATAACCTCGCCGTTTTCGTTAAGCGCAATCCAGGCCGCGTTAATTTCGTCCTCGCGGAGCGCGACCCAGGCTTCAACATATTTTTGCTGTTTGCGCGGGAGATTCCCCGCCAAAATCTCACCATCAGCGGCAATGGACATCTTATTATAGGCCGTTCGGCTGGAAAAATCAACGATAGAACCAATCCGATCCGAGCCTTCCTGAAACGGGGATTGCGCTTGCCCTGGTTTCCCCCAGCATGTTTGCTTTGTGAGACACCAAGAAAGACAGCTCAACGCTGTCTTTCTCGTGAGTGGCTGCAAAAGAAGCGGCAGCGGCGCGGGAAGAGAGAAAACGCCAAATGCGCGGAATCTAAATAAACGAGCAATGAGAGTCGTTATATGCTGATTTAGAAGATTTGTGGGGCGAGTTTTTCGAGGCGCGGCTGTGGTAGGATATGTTTTAGAACACAACCGTCCTTAATCATACGGTACTATAAAATTTCAGGCGCGTATAACACCGCTGTCGTCTACACGGACGAGTTAGAGACCAAGGCGGCAGAGCAAATTCGAGGGCTGCAAAATCCGCATAATGCCCGATGTTCACGCGGGTAAAGGTTGCACCATCGGCACGACGATGACCATAAAGGACAAAATTGTCCCAGGCATGGTCGGGGTGGACATCGGCTGCGGCATGGAGACTGTAGAGATTGCCGAGCGCGCGTTGGATTTCGCCAAATTAGATGACGTTATCCATCGCGGTATTCCCGTCGGGCGCGAAGTTCGCGCGGAGGTTTACTCGCTGAACTTGGGCGCGGATTGCGACGGTTCGCCTGTCCGCGCCGTGTTGATAAAGTAATTTGCTCATCGGCAACGGCGGGGTTTACTAAAAAAACGTCTCCCGCGCCGCCGCGCAAGGACGACACACAGTGAACAGAATCGAGGTGTAAGATATGAAATCCTAACATGGGAGCAGATTTTCTACAGCGAATTCGATGGTAGGCGCGACAAACGCGCGCTGGTGAAGATCATCGGGGAGTGATGAATATGAATATCTGCCAAAGCTGTACTATGCCGCTGACGAGCGATAAAGCCTACGGCACAAACGCTGTTGGGACGCCGAATCCTGACTACTGTCATCATTGCTATCACGATGGGCGGTTCATTGACGAACTGACGGTTGAGCAGATGACAGAACGTTGCCTGCCGTTTTTAGAACATCAAATGGACGTGGAGAAAGCCCGTGCCTATCTCGCCAAGAAACTGCCGACGTTAAAACGGTGGAATGTCGAAGGGAAAAAACCCGCACGGGAATAGAAGGGAGCAACTATTTCATGAACATAGAAGCCGATTTTGGGGGGGTAAACGTGAAAACCATTATAATTGACGGCAATGCGTTTTATGATCTTGACGGCTTTTATGACGAAATTGAGCGTAAGTTTACACAAGGACTCAATTGGCATATCGGGCGCAATTTGAACGCGTTCAATGACATTCTTCGCGGAGGGTTCGGTGTCCACGAATATAGCGAACCTATACGGGTTGTGTGGACAAATGCGGCTAAAAGTCGTACCGATTTCGGATACGAGACGACAGCTAAATACTATCGCGACATCATTAAAATATGTCACTCGACAAACGTTGAGCATATTGAGGAACTGCTTATGAATGCAATTGCCAAAACCGGGCAAACGTTGTTTGATAGTATTGTCAGGATAATAATGGATAGTGGCGATTCAGGGCATTGGTGTACTCTTGAAATAATAGAGTGAGAGCATGAATGTTTTTTTACTACGGCGACATGGAAACCGGATATTTGAAGCGCAAGGAAAAGCGGCTTGGCTATACAGCGCGGTCTGCGGATGCTTTACCACCACAAGAAAATCGACCGCGCACTATTCGAGAAGTACGCCCAGCGGTATTCGCCATATGGCACGGTGGCGAGCTTGTACCTGTGGGCGATAGCGGGCGGCGCGATACCTGAAATGCGCGATTATGCGCCGGGAAAGGCGGGAAAGTAATTTTGGAGCCGAATGAACTGGAAAACAACCGCCGTGAGCGCGTTTACGCGCTTCTCAATCGGCTTGGCATAGAATACGAAATCGTGGAACACCCGGCGATGTTCTCGGCGGCGGATAACGAGCTTCACGAACGCGACATTAACGCGACGATTTTCAAGAACCTGTTCCTGCGTAACAAGGACAAAAGCCGCTATTACCTCTACTCGCTCCCGATTATGAAACGCGCCGACCTCGCGGCGCTCGCGAGCCATATCAGCGAAACGCGGTTCAGCTTTGGCAATGAAGGCGAATTGTGGAACAACCTCCGCATACGTCCCGGTTCCGTATCGCCGCTGAATGTAATAGACGCGCCGGAAACGGACGTGGAAATCCTCATTGACTGTGAGATTTTTAACTTCTCGGAAGCGATGCAGTCTCAACAAGAGTATTGTATTATCGCCGAGGGGTACATGGACGTTATCACGCTGGTTCAAAACGGCAAGGTAACAATAGCTACGATAAGCAAAAAAGGCAGCGCCAAGGCTGTCTTTTTTGTGCGTAGGGACCTTTTGCCGAAACGCTCCCTACAACAATGCTCACCGTACATTGCATTTCCTCTAACAAAACTGCTCAGTACACTTGGCATCAGTCGTATGCGGAAACGATGTCGATAGAGCAAAAATAAAGGTATGACCCCGTGTTGACATCATAGAATTCTTCTGTTATTGTGATTTTGTGGATACTTAGTGGCACTTATGGGAAAATGGTATACAAAACTCAGGATAAAGCGCTAACAGCGCGGAGGCAAGGTAATATGGCGGATAATGAATTTATAGACTTAAAAATCCTGAAGATGATCGATCAGGCAGAGCTCCCCAACCCCGATTCAAGGGACAACAAGACGGAGATTGCTCCGGAAAACCGAACCATTTACAGCGGCATAAAAGTCGGCGGGAAATGGTTCGAGTTCGAGGCGCGCACCCTGGCGGGAGACAAAATTACGATGATGATTCCTAAAGAATTTAAAGAATTAGATGCGGAGCTGGCGAAAATAAAGTATCCGATGGAGCAAAGACCGCAAACGATACTCACGGACGCCAGCGGCACGATCAACCTTTTACTGAATCATATGGACGGACAAATGAGCAATGACGACGCCGCCATGATCAGAGACAAATTGTTTGCCATGATGAGCCGCTTAAATCCGGGCGTCAAACAACAAGCCAAGGGAGAGGAAACGCTGGCGGATAAAAACGTCGCTTATGTTGAATTCACGAACCCGGCGCTGGACGGAAAAATATACAATCTGATGTTCTTTCTGGAACTGGAAGCAAAACCGCTGATGGTCAGTTTTAACTGTCTGACAAAATCCATGAAATACTGGCAAAAGTCAGCCTTTGAGATGATGCGTTCCCTCCAAATCCTCCCCGGAACAGAGCTGTGAAAAACGTATACGCCTAAAAATACGAATAAACACCGTAAAATACATACCATAAAAGGTACCAAAACGCGGCAAAGAGGAATGGGGGTCTAACCCACATGAACTATGATTATAAGCAATTAAACCAACAATCCCATAAAGCTATCCCCGTAGGGAACATCAGGGTAGCTCCGTATGCCATAGAGCAATTATTGGAAGTAGAAATCCGGCAGAGTATCAATGAACATAGCACTCTTTTTCTCAAGGGCATATTAGCGGACGACAAAACCGCGGTTGCGCCCAACACGAACGCTCCCATAGAAAGCCTTACGGATATCTTGGACGCAGAGGAGAAAATCTCATTAAGCGTATTGGACGCTTCAGGAGACGAATACATCCTGTTTCAAGGGCTTGTAAGGGAATTGGAAATTCAAACCGGACAGGGGTCGCGCTTTATTGAACTGCAAGCCGTCTCGTGCAGTTATGTACTGGACATAGAGCGGAAAAGCCGGTCCTTCCAGAACAAAAATATGACCTACGCCGCCTTGCTCAAGCAAGTGACGGACAGCTATGATAACGCCGGGGTGATCGATCTTGCCTCACATGACGCGCCAACGAACCAATTCATCCTTCAACATCAGGAGACGGATTGGGAATTCTTAAAAAGGCTGGCGTCGCATTTCCATACCGGCCTCGTCTGCGACGTCCGTTTTAACGTAGCAAATTACTTTTTCGGCATCCCGAAAGCACAGAGCATCAGCCTCGACAGCCTGAATTACAAAGTAAGAAGAGACTTGCAAAGACTGCACAAACTGGAGAGCAGCGGCCTCAAGGACTTGCGGGCGCAGGATTTTATCTGCTATGAGATTGAAACCAACTGTATCGTGAGAATCGGGGATGAATTCATCTTCCGGGGAGAACAGCTCTATGTATCTGAAATCCTGAACCTGGCGGAAAATGACGTCTTGATCAACCGCCTCACCTTAGCGCCTAAAGGCGCATTCAGCCAACCGTACCTGCCGCAGAGTCCTATTGCCGGGATGTCCCTTGGCGGGCGTGTTTTAGAAGCGAGCAACGACAGGCTCAAGCTGAGCCTGGATCTGGATCAGGGTCATGAGCCGGGAGAACCGTGTTTTTTCCCCTACGCCACGATCTACTCTTCCCCCGATGGCAGCGGCTGGTACTGTATGCCGGAGCAGGGGGATACCGTGCGGCTGTACTTCCCGGACGCGGAAGCGGATCACGCCTATATTATCAGCTCCGTCCATGAGGCGGTGAATAAAGAACCTCCGCGGGAGAGCTTGGGCGCGAACAACTTGCAACCAGCGAACGGCAGCGTAGGCGCGCCGCCCGGAAGCGAAGGTGAATACAGCGGGCTGAGAGACGATCCCCAGGTGAAATCCCTGACGTATGGCGATAAAGAAATCCGCCTGACCCCTGAAGGCGTGCATATTATTACGAGCAGCTCAAAGATCTCGCTGACGAATGACACCCTCTCACTCGTAAGCAAGAACGATATAGCGCTCAAGTCAGATAAAAACATTATTATGAGCGCCGAGAACGGCGTCAATATCAGCGGCAGTGCAAGTGTCGAAATCACATGCGGCGAAACAGCCGGCGTCATGATTGAGGACAACGTACAGCTCATCGGCCAGAAGGTCAACGCGAATTAAAGTGATTTTGATTCCAAGAAGAAGGTGTTGCTATGCCGTCGGGAAACTCACGGGCCTCACATTTTGAAATCGAGCAGAAAAGCCGGGAATGTCTCGCGCGGTTAGAAGAATACCTGAGCCTCCATACTGACGCGCTAACGGACAAGTTTCTTCGTCAATTTGAGCAATACTGCCATAAAATCGCCTCCAGACAGGAGACGGGGGAAAAGCAGCCGCTCAGCTTTATTCACCTGTCCGTACTGCGAACCAATATCCTGGCCCGGCGTCACACCATCCGCCTGGACGCCTATGATGAAAACTGGTATGCGGATCGCGCGGAATTAAGCGGTGAATATGACGCGGCTGAATTTTATACAGGACTCGACGCGTTCGCGGACGCCCTGCATACCGCCGCCAAACCGTATGGAGACTTGAAGCCCCGCCAGGTGCAAAAAGCGGTTTTTGAAGAGAGTAAAAAGTATCTCGTAGTAATAGCGGAATTCGTGCGGATAGCCCTGAGAAAGGCGGCGGAGACGGAATGGTTTCAGCGGCTGAACCGGAATCCGCTATTTGCCGTTTGTATCGGTGAATTTCAGGACAGGTGCGATATTGTGTACAAAGAGGATACCACGGTCAAGGACGCCGGAACCGTAAAGCGCGGTCTGGAAGAGAAGTTGCCGGTATATACCCATGAAATATGCGAAAATCTTAATTTATCTCACGGCCAGTATGACGATATCCGCCTGCTGTATTCAAACTTCAGCGGTTGCGATTTCAGCGGCAGCAGCCTGAAAAACGCCGTGATCCTTTACAGCGATTTTAAAGGGACCAGGCTCAGAGACGTGGATCTCGGAAAGGCGCAGATCATCGGCGCTGACTTCAGCGGGGCTTTATTGGAAAACGTGAATTTTAAGGGCGCTTTGCTTAAAAATGTGTCCTTCAGAGGCGCAAAATTCAGCCAGGTCAATTTAGAAGAGGCCATATTGGCGGAGGATTTGGATCTTGAACAGGTGGTCTGGGAAGGAACGAGGGTGAACGCATGGACTACTTCATAATGTGCCCGGAAAGACAGATTCATACCGTGGGGAAGCTGGCCTCCGCTTCGCAGCGCGGCTCCGTCAGTTTAGCGAACCTTACCCGCAAAGAAATAGAGCGCATTACCCATACCATGAGTTTTTACGTCCAAGACGCTTTTCAGATCGAGTATCCCGATCTCATTCAGGCGGGCAGACTCCTCGTTTCCGGCAAACTGAAAGCCATCATGAGCCAATACCAAAGCGACGTGATCTTTAAACCGCTCATGCTGATCGAAGAGAAAAAAAAACGCCAAGAGCTTTATTATCTCACCGCGGCGCCGCTGCTTGAAGGGGTCGTGACGGAGACGAAGCAGGAGCATCCAGAATATCGTACAAAGGACGTCGTGGATGAAGCAAAGGCGGGCAACGCCAGAATATTTAGCACGGGAAAATACGGGAGACAGCTATATGTACGCTTAGACGTGGCGGAAAGTATTCTCCGGCGGGATCCTTACGGGGTCTGGTTCGAGAAAGTCAGGGTTGAGAGCGCAGGCATAAAGGAGACCGGTAAAAATGACGCCAAAGAATCATGATTCCTATGTCGTAAGAGGCGCGAGGATCTATTGCAGCAACGGGTCGCACATCCGGCGTTTGGATATGCCGGTCAGTCACGGCTCCTATGTGCGCGAAAAGGCCATGATGCACGAAAAAGACTGCCAGACGGGACTGGACGCCAACATCCCTCCCTTTGGCGTCTGCCGGTCTCCGGAAAACAGCGGCCAGCAAATCAGCATCAGCGACGCGGCGGATCTTGTCCCTTATCAGGATGAATACGGCAGAGCTGTAACGCCGCCGCTGCCGATTGAAGGGCGGTTATGCGCCCCCGCCCTGCCCGCGAAATGGATTGACGCGCAGGAAGAAACCCTGGTGGACGGCGTGCCCGCGTTAACGAAAAACTGCACCATTACGTGTCAATACGGAGGAATTATCTGTTTTATTGACGACGGGCAGGAAGTGGGATGACGCAGATGAACAATATCTTAACTTATGACCGACTAAAAATTAGCTGCCCCTATCCGCTGCAATACATCACGCAACTGGAAATCAGCAGTCGGCTGAACGAACACAGCCGGATTCTGGTCACAGGCGTCTTGCGCGAGGAAGAGCAGGATCAGTGTATCCGCACAGCCACAGCCCAGGACGCCATTCAGGTGTATGAAACCGGCGCGGGGACTGCTAACGGAAAAGACGCGCTGATCTTCGCCGGCATCGTCACCCACCTCAGCGTCAACGTGGCGGCGGGCGTTTACACGATCGAAATCGAAGGACTGTCCTATACCCATCTGCTGGACATAGAAGTCAAAAGCCGCTCCTTCCAGGATGAAAACGCCGGTTACGCCGCCGTCATCGCCCAGATTCTCTCGGATTATGATGACGCCAGCTTTATTCAAATACCGGACGATCGCCCGACCGGCGGACTGCTGGTGCAATACCAGGAAACGGACTGGGAGTTTATCCGACGGCTGGCGACGCACTTTAACACCTTGCTCATCCCGCAAGACCTGGGAACCGGCCCCCGTTTCTGGCTGGGCGTCCGCCAGAACACCAAGGATATCGCCCTGGAACATGAAGCGAACGTGCGCGTAAAAACTGACGAAGACGGCTATTATAAAGCGTCCGCTCAGGGCTTTAACGTGCGCAGGGCTTACTTTGTGAAGTACGGGCTTGAGAGCGGAACCAGGCTCATTTTGGGAGAACGCCTGACCTTTCAGGGAAAGCCGTGCATCGTCGAGCGCGCAGACGCCTCTTTTAGCAAGGGTCTGTTCCGCTACCAATACCTGCTCGGCCAGGAAGGCAGCTTGCTACAGGCCAAGCGGCACAATCCACAGCTTCAGGGCGTATCCCTGCTGGGAAGCGTACTGGATACGCGAGATTCAGCGGTTCAGCTGCACCTGCGTCTGGACGCCGAACAAAAAAACGATCCGGCCTGCTGGCTCCCCTACGCCCCTCCGTCCAATAACCTCTTTTACTGTATGCCTGAAACTGGAGAGAACGCGTCGCTGTATTTCCCAACCGCCGACGAGAAGAGCGCCATCGTGATCAACTCCGTCCGGCGGAACGGCGGCAGCTGCTCTAAAACCTCTAAACCGGACACCAAGTACCTGTCAATCCCCAGCGGCCAGGAGATCAAGCTGAGCAAAAAGGACGTGGCCTTCAGCCACAACGAAGGCGTCTCCATCACCTTGGACGCGGCCCAAGGCATCCTCGTTCACAGCCGTGAAGACCTGACGATCTTATCGCAAAGGAGCCTCACCCTGGAAGCCAAAGAGAAAATCAAGATGTCAGCAAACACCGGCGATATCATCATCGGCTCCGGCGCCAACGCCTCCTTATCTCAGCTTCTCCTGATGAGCGGCGTCAACGGCGATACCCATATCTACGCGGCCAACAAGCTGCTGGAAGATGGCCGGTATCGGGAGCGCTTCCCCGATCGCCTCAACCAGGCAATCGTCTATAAAGAAAAAGCGGAGGAAAAGTTCAGCTGGTTGCAACTGGCCGCCTGCGTCGTGGCAGCGGTAGCGGTCGTAGCGCTGGTCGTCGTCACCGCCGGAGCCGCGGCAGTGGTGTTGGGC
>JAITOS010000122.1 GCA_031289815.1 Peptococcaceae bacterium
GCGAGGCATGGACGCCGAGCGCGTCCCTTTGCGCCAGGAGGGCGCAGCGGGACGAAAAGCGGAACCGCCCGCCCTTCGCGGGTCTCAGCAAACGAAAGCAGAACCGCCCGCCCTTCGCGCCCTCCCGGCAAAAGTCGGCGCACCTATCCCCCTTCACCGGCCAACGTACAGAACACGTACAGAACAGGGATACGCCAAACAGCGCTCCGCCCCCGAAAAAACTATTGACACAAGCAAGCGACAAGCGTATGATTTAGCTAGAAAAGTATTTATACAGGGAAACCGGTGTAAATCCGGTACTGTCCGGCAACTGTAACACAGACGAGAAGAAAGGCCGTTGCGTCCGCGTGGAAAGGCTCTTCGAGGATGAAGTGAAGTCAGGAACCTGTGGGCGTTTAGTCTGATGTTCCTCCGGGAGTGGGAGCGCAGGCGCCGATGATTGCGCGGGCGTATCGCCTTGCCATTTGCTTGTGTTTGTGCGCGTCTCCCGTTGGAGCCGTGTTTTTTACTGTAAAGAGGGGAGGATTGGCGGTGTTCACATCCATTATTAAAAGGGATTTAAGGGTGGCGCCTTTTGATGAAAGCAAGATAACGGACGCCATATTCAAGTCGTTTAGCGCGGTGGGGGAAGCGGATCTCCAGATAGCGATGGAGCTCACGCTCGCCGTGATCAGGAAGCTGAAGCAGGATTACGCGGGACAGGATTTCAGCGTCGAAGAGATTCAGGATCTGGTGGAAGCCACCCTGATGGAAGCCGGACATACGAAGGCGGCGAAAGCCTATATACTCTATCGCGAGAAACGCTCTCACGTGCGGGAAGCCAGAAGCGAGCTGATGGACGCGGTCGCTGAGATATTAAACGAAACCAACCGGGATAACGCCAATGTGGGCAATTCACCGTCGGCGAAGGTGCTGCAAATATCGGAGGCGGCGTCGCGGAGTTACTATTTGAAACGGGTGATTCCGGAAAAACAGTCGAAGGCCCACCTGGAGGGCGACATCTATATTCACGACCTGTCCTGGTACGGCAAGACGCTGACCTGCCTGCAAATTCCGCTGGAGCAGCTGCTGCGGGACGGCTTCAGCAACGGCCACGGCTATATCAGACCGCCCAAGGGGATCAAGACGGCGTCGGCGTTGGCGGCGATTATCCTGCAAAGCAATCAGAACGATATGCACGGCGGCCAGTCGTTCGCCAGTTTTGACCGGGATCTGGGCGCGTATGTGGAGCTGGAATTTAAGCGGCAGCATGAAATCCTGCGTAAGAATCTGGATAGCCTGGGTCTGGACGCCGACGGAGAAAATCTGGCGGCGCTCGTCCATGAGCGGGTGAAAGAGGAAACCTATCAGGCGATGGAAGGCTTTATTTATAACCTGAACACCATGCATTCCCGCGCCGGAGCGCAGGTGCCCTTTTCCAGCGTGAATTTTGGCACGGACGTATCACGCGGCGGCCGCCTGGTGACGGAGTGTTTTTTGCGCGCCTATGAGCGCGGCCTGGGGAAGGGCGAAGCGCCGCTGTTTCCCAATGTTTGCTTCAAGATCAAGGAAGATGTGAATTTTGAACCCGGCGATCCTAACTACGATCTGTTTCAGCTCAGCATGAAGGTGGCCTGCAAACGGCTGTTTCCTAATTTTTCTTTTCAAGACTCCAGCTTCAACGCGCCCTATGAGGGAGAAGAAGTGGCCTATATGGGTTGCCGGACGCGGGTGATCGCCAACGTCAACGGCGCGGAGCAGACGGACGGCAGGGGCAATCTCTCCTTTACGACGGTCAATCTGCCGCGCCTCGGTTTGCGGGCGGCTAAAGATCTGTCCCTGTTCTGGAAATATCTCGACGAAGCTTTGGAGCTATGCGTCGAGCAGCTGCTTACGCGTTATGACACGCAAAAAGCCTTAAAAGTGCGGGATTTCCCTTTTCTTATGGGGCAAAAGCTCTACCTGGACAGCGAGGGTCTGGCAAACGGCGATCCCATTGAAAAAGCGATTCAGCACGGGACGCTGAGCGTCGGCTTTATCGGGCTGGCGGAATGCCTGGTGGCGTTGACGGGAAAACATCACGGGGAAAGCGATGAGAGTCAGGCGCTGGGCATTGCCATTGTCGCGCATATGCGGCGAGGCTGCGACAACGCCACTCAAAAATACGGCTTGAATTTTTCCCTGCTGGCGACGCCGGCGGAACAGCTGAGCGGTAAATTCACCAAGCTCGACGTGGCGCGCTTTGGCGTCCTGACCGGAGTGACCGATAAAGAATGGTATACCAATTCGTTTCACGTTCCCGTCGAGTATGCCACCACCGCCCTGAATAAAATCGCCAAAGAAGGGGTGTATCACAAGTATTGTAACGCCGGTCATATTTCCTACGTCGAGCTTCCCGCCGCGCCGAACCACAATATTGAGGCCTTTGAGACTTTACTGCGGGCGATGGCGGAAGCGGACATGGGCTACGCCGCGATCAACTTTCCCGTCGATATCTGCCGTGATTGCGGCTTTAACGGGATCATTGAAACCGACTATTGCGATGTCTGCGGCAGCGGCAATATCAGCCGCGTCCGCCGCATTACCGGCTATCTTTCGACCCTGGATAAGTTTAACGACAGCAAGCTCGCGGAGGTCAATCACCGCCAGTTCCACTATCTCAGCGGCGACGCCGCGCAAGGGGATCAGTGACCGCTGAAGCCGGAGAGAGGCGGGAAGGGCCATGAGAATCGCGGGGATCGCGTCCGACAGCGTTGTGGACGGGCCGGGAATCAGGTTCGTTTTGTTTACGCAGGGCTGCTTTCATCAATGCCCGTATTGCCACAATCCGGACAGTCACGATCCGGACGGCGGCTATGAAATCAGCGTAAAAGAAGTGAAGCGGATCCTGGCGCGGCAGCGGAAAAAGGTGCGCGGCGTAACCTTTTCGGGCGGCGAGCCTTTCCTTCAGGCGCAAGAATTGGCGCAAATCGCGGCGTTCGCGCATGAACTCGGCTTGGACGTCGTCACCTATACGGGATTTGTGTATGAGGAACTGCTGCGGGACGATGATCCGGCGGCGCGGGCCCTGCTCGCAGAGAGCGATATGCTGATCGACGGGAAGTACGTTCACGATCTTCGCGACACCAGTCTGAGGTTCAGAGGCTCGTCCAATCAGAGAATTCTGGAGTTGAGGTGAGGTGCAGACTATGGGCGCAAGCTATACCCCGGCCATCGCAGCTACAGAAAAAGAAATAATCACAGCGTATTCATCTGATGTTTTGGAGAATGACATCAGGACACATATGCCGCGCATACTGGAAATTCTGTTGCTGGACAGAACAACTTCAACGACGAGCACCCTAAAGAATATTATTTGGGCAAACGATAATTACCAGGAATACGGCGCGACTGCCTATGCTGCGGCTGCACAAATAAAACCGGAACTCATAACGGGCAAAAGAGGCTCTTTGATCATGCCGAGGGCCTTGAAAACAAAGGCTTTGCAAAAAGAAAGGACGAGGGTAAAAGCTGAGGTTTTTACGCCTACCTGGATTGTAAGAAAGCAAAACGATGCGGTAGACGAGAGCTACAAGGGCGATGCTTTAGAAGCATACACGCGCCGCAAATGGCTTGAAATCACCTGCGGCGAAGCTCCCTATATGGCAACACGCTATGATATGGAGACAGGCGGGCTTGTTCCACTTGCCGAGCGCGCGGGCTTCGTGGATAGAAAACTTGCACGGATAAACAATGAGATAACAGACAAGGCGGAGTGGCAGCGTTTGGTTGAGCTTGCCTATAAATCAAGCTACGGTTTTGAGTGGAACGGGGATTCACTGCTCCTTGCCCGCGAAAACCTGCTTTACACATACCGTGACTATTATTTTGCAAAATGGGGCGATGAGCCGCTATACGGCTTGTTCGAGGAAATCGCAAAAATCATCAGCTACAATGTTTTTCAGATGGATGGGCTGAAATTCACCATTCCGCTGACGGAGAAGAGGGAGAAGGTCGTGGAAACGCAGCTGTCATTGTTCGATACAGATGAGACGCAAGAGGAGTGGCAAATCATTCCCGGAAAGCGGGTTAGAATAATGAACTGGGCTATAAATAAAATGGAGTTTTTTGATAGGGAGGTTAAGCGGATATGAGTGATAATACCGTAATAAAAACCACTAAGACCCTCTATCCGCAAATCTATGCCTATGTCCTGCTTGAATACGGCCCTAAAGACGGCTGGATAAAAATCGGCTACACCGAGCGGCAAGATGTTGATAGCCGGATCAAAGAGCAGACGCATACGGCGGCAGTCAATCTCAAATATTCAAAGCTGTGGTCGGAGCCAGCCAAGTTTACTGATTCCGACGAGTGGTTTTTCGATAAACAGCTGCATACCTGGTTGCGAAAATTCAAGGGGATTGAGCAAGAGCCGAATACTGAATGGTTCTACTATGACGGCACGCCGCAGCAAGCACACGACGATTTTGATGATTTCCGAAACAACCGCCTGAATAACTCTGTTCAGGCGAGCAGCCAGCTTGAATACCAGCTTCGGGCGGAGCAGGAATTAGCCGTGGAAAGGACGCTTGCTTATGCCAAGGCGCACCCGAACGGCGAGTTCCTGTGGAACGCCAAACCCCGTTTCGGCAAGACTTTGACCACCTATGATTTAGTCCGCAGGATGGATGCGAAAAAGGTGCTGGTTGTTACAAACCGCCCGGCCATTGCTAATTCCTGGTTTGACGATTTTGAAACCTTCATCGCTTGGCAAACAAGATACTCCTTCATCTCCACTGCGGATTCATTGAAAAACCGGCCTGTCTTTACCCGGGAGGAATTCTTACAGCAAATCATGGCGGATACGTCGGAAGAGGGACGGTCAGACAGTCATATCACTTTTATCTCCTTGCAAGACTTGAAGGGAGCGATCTCATTCGGCGGAGAGTATGACAAACTGGAATGGGTCAAGAACTTGCAATGGGATTTGCTCGTCATTGACGAAGCGCATGAGGGTGTCGATACCTTTAAGACCGACGTTGCCTTTAATAACATCACCCGCGACTTCACCTTGCATTTATCCGGCACCCCGTTTAAGGCTGTCGCCTCCGGCAAATTCTCCGAGGGGCAGATATTTAACTGGACATATGCGGACGAACAGGAAGCAAAAGCTCGTTGGTCTGACGCAGAGCTAAACAACCCTTATGAGAAGCTGCCGCGCCTTAATCTGTTCTCTTACCAGATGAGCCAGATGATTACCGCTGCGGTGAACAAAGGGGCGGAGATTGACGGCCAGGATATAGACTTCGCCTTCGATTTGAACGAGTTTTTTGAAACAAGCGAGAGCGGCAAATTCGTTCATGAGGCCGAAGTGAATAAATGGCTGGACACGCTTTCCAAAAATGAAAAATACCCATTCTCCACCAAAGAACTGCGCGCCGAGTTGAAACACACATTTTGGCTGTTGAACCGTGTCGCCAGCGCCAAGGCTCTCGCCAAGCTCCTGAAAGAACACCCGGTCTTTGAGAACTATGAAATCATCCTGGCGGCGGGCGACGGCAGGACAGAGGACGACCCCACCGATGACCCTACCGCCAACGAGAATTCCTTAGACAGGGTTCGCTCCGCAATAAAAGACCACGAGAAAACCATCACCCTTTCCGTAGGTCAGCTGACGACAGGCGTTACCGTCCCTGAATGGTCGGCAGTCTTAATGCTCTCCAACGTTAAATCCCCCAGCCTTTATATGCAAGCGGCGTTTCGGGCGCAAAACCCGTGGGACTATGAAGCGGACGGCAAAAAGCACCGGAAGCAGAATGCTTATGTATTCGACTTCGCTCCCGAACGCACCCTCATCGTCTATGACGAGTTTGCCAACAATCTGAACAACAAAACTGCCAGCGGCGGCGGTACAACAAACGACCGCGAGGCAAACATCAAGACGTTGCTCAACTTCTTTCCTGTAATAGCCGAGGATAGCGGCGGCAAGATGGTAGAGCTTGATGTCGGGCAGGTTCTCACTATTCCAAAAGCCATCAAAGCGCGGGAAGTCGTAAAGCGCGGCTTCATGTCCAACCTCCTGTTCCAGAATATATCCGGCATTTTCGCCGGGGCAGAAGCAAGGGAGATTCTGGAACAGCTTAATCCTGTGGATGTGAGCAAGGTTACACCGCGCCAAACAAGCGAAGCTATTGATACGCAGGGTGTTGAGGTGGACGACTATGGGGACGTGATCGTATCCCCCTCTATTGTTTTAGCTGCAACAGAAGCCCGTTTCGGTGAGAAGGTGTATGCTGATATTGTCGGCGCTGCTGCGCAAGCGGCTGAACAATCCGCTCCGAATCTGACAAGTACAGTGGCCAAGGCTTTCACCCAAAATGTGTTGAATACGGTCAAAGAACTGGCCAAAGATAATATCGTCACCGTGGCGCAAGCGGAGCAGGTGGTAAAGCAAAACGCCAACATCATCGCCCGCGAGGTTGAAATCGTCCAAAAGCAAGCCGAAATCAAGCAGGCCGAAGCAAAGATAGAGTTTGAACGGCAGGTTGCCGTCGCCCAAAACGACGAGGCGGCTGTTGCCGTGGCAGAGAAAAAGTTCGAGGCCGCAAAACAGCAAATACAATATGGCTTCCAAAAGGAGGTCATCTCCACAGTAGAAGAAAAGACAAAGGAGCTAGCGCAAAAATCCACCGAGACCATTTTGCAAAAAGCCGAAGAGAAGAAGAAGGCAACGGTTGAGGATGATGTCCGGGCCCGTTTGCGCGGTTTTGCCCGTACCATCCCATCGTTCTTGATGGCATACGGCGCATTTGACACATCCCTTGCTAATTTTGACGAAAACATCAGGGACGAGGTTTTCCAAGAAGTAACCGGCATCACGCTTGACCAGTTCCGTATCTTGCGGGATACCTATAATTTCTTTGACGCTGTTGTGTTCAACGAATCTGTTCAAGAATTCCTGCACAAGAAAGAGCAGCTTGCCGACTACTTTGACGATAGTCAGGACGAGGATATATTCGACTATATCCCGCCGCAGAAAACCAATCAGATTTTCACGCCTAAAAAGGTCGTGAAGTTGATGATGGACAAACTTGAAGAAGAAAACCCCGATATATTTACCGATAAAGATAAGACGTTTGCAGACTTATATGTAAAATCGGGCTTATTTCTGACTGAAATCGTTACACGCCTGTACGCGGGACTGGCGGAGCAAATACCGGACGAGAGGCAGAGGCTCAGGCACATTCTTGAAAATCAAATTCACGGATTTGCGCCCAGCGAGATTATTTACAGCATTGCCAAGAACTTTGTTTTCGGCGGATATGCCGATATCGACAGTTCACATTTGCAATGCCGTGATTTAACCGAGCTTGCCAAGAACGGAGGAGATTTTGAAATGAAGTTTGATGTCGTGGTGGGGAATCCGCCTTATCAGGAAAGCGGCGAGGCAAGAGACGAGCCTATCTATCACTATTTCTATGACCTTGCAGAGCAGGCTTCGCAAAAGTATTGCTTAATCTCACCTGCCAGATTTTTGTTTAACGCGGGGCAAACGCCCAAATCTTGGAACGCTAAAATGCTTAGTGATGAGCATTTGAAAGTCGAGTATTACGAGCAAAAGAGCGCAAGCGTGTTCGCGAATACCGACATAAAGGGTGGAATAGCTATTATTTATCGTGACGGGGAACAGGTCTACGGCGGTATTGGTGTTTTCACGCACTATGATGAACTGAATTCCATTGTCAGCAAAGTCAGTAAAGCAGAAGACGTGGATTTTTCTATAATTGTTCAGCCGCAGGGGATATATCGTTTTTCCGAAAGATTTTTTGCAGACTTCCCGCAAGCAGAAGATATGCAAGGCAAAGGCACAAAGAACAAGATTGTTTCTAAGTCATTCGCCCAGATGGATTTTGCGTTCCACGATGAGAAAACCATTCCTGATGACGTTTGTATGTTAGGTTTGGTCAATAGCAAGCGTGAATATAAGTGGATCTCGCTAAAATATCTTTCTGTTCCTGATTCTTTTGATAAATACCGTGTATTCATTCCCGAAGCTAACGGTTCAGGTGCAATAGGAGAAGTGCTATCTACCCCCCTTGTGGGGGAACCCTTTGTGGGACACACAGATACTTTTTTGACTATTGGTGCTTTTGCTGACAGTATCGAAGCTGAGAAC
This sequence comes from Peptococcaceae bacterium, assembly GCA_031289815.1. Lineage (GTDB taxonomy): Bacteria > Bacillota > Desulfitobacteriia > Desulfitobacteriales > Desulfitobacteriaceae > JAITOS01. The sequence goes on from JAITOS010000122.1 coordinate 8,135, forward strand.
TGCATGAAATATACCAAATCAAAATTTGCTCGCGCATTGTTAGGCGTGCTAAAAATTACGCAGCATAACTCACGCTCCACTTGGGCAAAAGTCCCCCTGCAAGACTTTACTTCGCAAAGCGACATTGACTGGACAAAATCCATACCTGAAATAGATAAACAGCTCTATGCTAAATACGGCTTGGACGAAAATGAAATCGCCTTCATCGAAGAAAAAGTCACGGCGATGGAGTGAATGACGTGACGAAAGGAAGATGATGAAGATGGAGGTTATTAATTATGACACGAATAGAGGATGAGATAGTTATCTTCAACGCCAAGGATGTGGATGTCTGCTTGGTCATCGATCCTGAGCAAGAAACAGTCTGGGCCACCCATCAGCAGATAGCAGAGGTGTTTGGCATTGACAGAACCGGCGCTACTAGGCATATCAATAACATCTTCAAAAGTGGCGAGGTTGAAGAAGAAAGCAATGTGCAAAAAATGCACATTGCAAAATCGGACCGACCAGTAAAATACTACAACTTGGATGTTATCCTTTCAGTTGGCTATCGTGCTAATTCTGCAAAAGCCATTGAATTCAGACGGTGGGCAAACACCGTACTCAAGAAGTACATTGTCAAAGGTGCGGCAGTAAACGAACGACGACTTGAGCAAATTGGCACGGTAGTCAATATTCTAAGTCGTTCATGTGAGGATTTGGTATCTGGAATTGCAGACGTATTGCAAGACTTCACCAACGGCCTTGACCTGCTTGACAACTATGACCATCAATCATTCGTCAAGCCCAAAGGCAGCAAGCCCGAATGGGAACTTACTTATGCAGAAGCACGTGGTTTTATTGATTCTATGAAGTTTGGTGAGGTCAGCGGCCTGTTTGGAGTTGAGCGCGATGAGTCATTCAAAGGCATAGTCGCGGGTATCTATCAGAGTTTTGGCGGCGCTGAACTCTATCCGAGCGTACAGGAAAAGGCCGCTAACTTGCTATACATGATAGTCAAAGATCATTCGTTTACTGATGGCAACAAGCGCATTGCGGCCGCGCTGTTTGTGTACTTCCTTGAGAAAAACGGCGCGCTGCGCAGTGCGCAAGGCGTGCAAGTCATCGAGAACAACGCGTTGGCGGCCATCACTTTGATGATTGCCCTTTCAAGACCCGAAGAAAATGAAATCATGTGCCTGCTTGTGATGAATATGCTCAATGCCTCGTGATGTGCCGAAGCCTTCTGCCAATATTTTTGCTGAAGCTTTACGAAAGGCAGGAGGATTATGAAAGACAAATTTATAACAGAGATTCAGGCAAGTATGGCGCAGGTATTGTCATCGGCGCAGATGAAAGAGCTGAGACGAGTGCTGACTTATTCTTCTCGGTCGCGACGGTGATCGGCCAATGCGAATTGTGGGCGGACAACTGAGGATGCATGACGGAAAAAAGACAAGCCAAATGTCCAATTTATTTCGTAACACTTCCTAAGCAAGTTGACAAGCCGCAGCAGGGCGATTATACTAATCCAAATATAACATATTAAGTATATATGTTATATGACGCGTGACGGCAATCCCAGCCTGCGGCGCCGGACGTGCGCAGGAAAACCGCGGCGGCGGCGAAGCATAACCACGGCCTCGTCACGGACGGTCGTGATCCTGCTGGGATTTGTCCACGGCCACTTCGGCGGCGCCATACCAACTCGCCGGACCGCGGCGATTGATATTTCGGCAAAAATTGTATCTAATTTATAACTAATAGAAGAAAGACGAAAGCGAGGAGACAAAAATGGCGAGACTACCACTGATCGAGTATGAGGAAACTGCGGGAAAACTCCGGGAGGCTTACGACTACCAGCTGAAGA
>JAITOS010000017.1 GCA_031289815.1 Peptococcaceae bacterium
TTGGAAGGAAAGCCGTGCGCTTTGCGCGAAAATAGCGTATACGTGGTCTTTAAGGAGGGATTTTCCTTTCACCGCGATAAAATTGAGCAGGCGGAGAATCGGCAGACCGTAGAAAACGCCTTGCGAAAGGTGTTTGCTCAGCCTCTCAAAATTTGCAGCCTCATGCAGGAGGAAGCGGACGCCAAATGGGGCAATGACCCTCGCCCGGGAGCCGTTCCCGCGGCGGAAGAAGGACGAGAAGAAGGGCTTTCGCCGGAGGAGCAAGTCGTCCGGCGGGCGGAAGAATTGTTTGGGCCGGACTTGGTGGTCGTGAAAGAGTGATCGGCAAGATATAATAAAGAGTAAAGAGTAAAGAGTAAAGAGCAAAGAGCGAAGAGCGAAGAGCGAAGAGCAAAGAAAAAAAGGAGCGTGGCTGATATGGTAAAAGGGATGGGCGGCATGGGGAATATGAATCAAATGCTGAAACAGGCGCAGAAGCTGCAAGAGGAAATGGCGCGCACACAAGAGGAAGCCAAAAGCAAAACCGTGGAAGCGACCGCCGGTGGGGGCGCGGTGCGGGTGGTAGTGAATGGCAATATGGAACTGCTGGAGCTGCATATCCAACCGGACGCGGCCGATCCTGCGGATATAGAAATGCTGGAGGATCTGGTGAAAGCGGCGATCAATGAAGGATTCCGCAAGGCGCAGGAACTGGTGAACGCTGAAATGGGTAAACTCACCGGCGGCTTAAAGATTCCCGGCTTGTTTTAAGCGGCATGATGGATTTCTTATTTTATCCTAAACCGTTGGCGGAGCTGATCAATCAGCTGTCCAAATTGCCGGGGATCGGGCCGAAGACCGCCGGACGGCTGGCCTTTTTTCTCCTTCAGCATCCGGACATAGCGGAAGCCTTGAGTGCGTCCGTCCTGGAGGCCATGAAAGAGATTCGGCACTGTTCGGTTTGCTGTAACTTCACGGATCAGGATCCTTGTGTCCTGTGCCGCAGCGAGCGGCGCGATCAGAGTATGCTCTGCGTGGTGGAGCAGCCGCGCGACGTCGCCGCTTTGGAAAAGACCCGCGAATTTAAAGGGCGGTACCATGTATTGCACGGGGTGTTATCGCCGATGGAAGGCATCGGGCCGGACGAGCTGAAGCTGAAGGAATTGCTCAAGCGGCTGGAAGGCGTGCAAGAGGTGGTGCTGGCGCTGAATCCGACGGTAGAAGGGGAAGCGACGGCGCTCTATCTGGCTCGCTTATTGAAGCCGATGGGGATTCTTGTAACCCGGCTCGCTCACGGGCTGCCGGTTGGCGGCGATTTGGAGTACGCGGATGAAGTGACGATTGCCAGGGCGTTAGAAGGACGCCGCACCTTATAAAAACAACGGGCGGGGGTTCTGACTTGTTCGCCGTCGGCATATGCTTTGATAGCGGAGCAGGCGAGCAGCGGAGGGAAGAACCATGACCGTCGTCTTTTTAGGCTTGTTGATACTATTGGTGATCGCGGTGGTAAGATCATCCTTGCGGAAGCCGAACTGGTTTTTGAAGATGCTCGTCCATGTATTGGGCGGGCTGGTGGGTTTATGGCTGCTGGATGTCGTCCTGAGCGTCGTGGGGATCGCCGTTCCGATCAATGTCTTTTCCGTCGTCTTGGCGGGATTACTGGGCGTTCCCGGCGTCGGAGCTCTGCTGGTTTTGCAGCTACTGGGGGTATAAATGGCAAGGCAGCGGCGTCTTAAAGCGAACGGTCATTAAAAGAAAGAAATCGCGGACAGCGGTTAAGGATGATCAGCATAAAAGAATAAGCGTAAGAATTAAGAAGCGCCTTGAGACGGGCGTTTTTTTCTTGTCCGGCGTATGAAAACAGAGACTGGAGGAAGAATTAAAATGAGCGGGATGAACAAAGGTAGGCGGATGTTGGCGATAAATAAGGCAAGAGACAGACGAAGAGACAGATGAAGCGACGGACGAAGAGACAGATGAAAAGACAGGCGGGGATTGAAAAAAGCCTTGAAAAAAATTTTGGAGCGCCAAGCCATCCGAGAGGTATAAATTGAACAGAATTGTTGAAGCCTATGTGGGAGAATATGCTAGCGGCAAGAGTGAATGCGCTCTCAACCGGGCGCTGGAGCTATTGCGCCGCCAAGAGGTGATGCAGCCGGTAATCCTGGTGGACTTGGATACCGTGGAACCGGTATATACCCTGCGCCCGATCCGCGAAGAATTGCGGGGATTGGGGCTGGACGTGATCGCTTGGGCGACCAGGGATACGGTAGGGTTGGGAGAGGCCGGTTCAGGATGGCCGCCGGCGGCCCGCTGGGTTTTGCGTCGGTCGGGCAGCTGCGTTCTGGATATCGGCTATGGCGTGAAAGGCGCGCAGAGCCTGAATTTACTGGAAGGGGCCTGGAGCGATCCGGATCTGAGGATTCTGGCGGTGTTGAATCTGGGAAGGCCCATGACCGGCTCGTATGAGTGTATGTTGGCGTATGTCCGGGAGTTGGGGCCGGTACACGGTTTGATCAATAACAGTCATCTGGGGGACGATACGACGATTGCGTTTATTCAGGAAGGCGCCAGAACTGTGGCCGAAGTGGCTGAAAAGTTGAAGCTGCCGCTTACAGCCACCTGCGCGGACGCGCGGTTCAAGGAGCGGCTGGGAGAAAAAGATGTTTGCGGGCGACCGATCCGCTATCTTCAGCGCTTTATGCCCAGAGCTTTCTGGTGATCTAAAGCAAAGACAAACACGACAGAACGGCTGAAGAAATATTTCAGGAGGGGTGTATATGCCGGAAAAACCTATCACCGGAGAAAAACGGGCCTTTATGACGGGGAATGAGGTGGTGGCCTGGGCTTGTTTAGCGGCTCAGGCGGATATCATGTACGGATACCCGATTACCCCTCAGAATGAGATTATGCATTACTGGACGCGGTTAGCGCCGAAATATGAAAAGAAATTCCTGCAAACGGAAGATGAAATTTCCGCGGGATTTACTACGGTTGGCGGCGTATTGGCCGGAGCGCGGGCCTTTACGGGAACGGGCGGGCCGGGCAATGTTCTGATGCAGGAAGCCATTAGCATGGCGGAAATGATGCGGATTCCCACGGTGATGTTCATTCAGCAAAGAGGCGGCCCGTCAACGGCGACGGTCATCTACTCTCAGCAGGAGGTCACTTTGACGACCTATGGCGGCAATGGCGAAGGATACCGTATTGTATATTCGACGGCCAGCCATCAGGACTTGTTTGACTACACGATTAAAGCCTTTAACGCCGCCTGGAAATACCGTTTTCCAACCTTTATCCTGGGGGATGGCTATCAGGCGAAAATGCGGGAATCCCTGATGCTGTATGATCCGGAAGCGAGGGGGATCACGATGGTTCCGGCTGAACCGTTGGTTGGGCTGCCGGGAACGCCGGGCGTCGATCGTGACCCCGCGCATTTGAGGAATACCTATAATACGGAAGAGGAACTCTTGGCGCTGATCAAAGGCTATCAGGCGGAGTATGACCGGATCGCTCCCGAATTAGCGGAACATGAGGCATATGATTGCGCTGACGCGGAGGTGATCATCCTCTCGCACGGGGTTGTGAGCCGTTCGGCCAGGATCGCGGGACGCGAATTGCGGGAAAAAGGGATGAAAGTGGGCTATTTCCGGCCGATTACCTTACGCCCGTTTCCGGACGCGGCTATTCGTCGGGCGGTCGCGAAGGCGAAAAAATTGCTGGTCGTGGAGTCTTCAGAAGGGCAATTTTTAAAGTTGTGCCAGCAAAGTCTCTGTGGGCTACCGCTTCCTATCGAAACGCTGTTAAAGCCGGGTATGGGGATTACCAGCGAAGAAATCGTGGCAAAGCTGAGCGCCTGGCGCTGGGGATAAAGGGAAACAATGGCAATAAGGGAAATAAGGGAAATCCTGAAAGGAGGGCTGGATCATGACGGTAAAATTAGCGATGCCGAAAGTTTGGCGAAAAGAAACAAAGCCGCATAAATTCTGTCCGGGTTGCGGTCATGGACTCGTGTTGAAAGCGCTGGGCGAAGCGATCGACGCCTTGGAAATCCAGAATCAGGCGATCTTTGGCTGCGATATCGGCTGTTCCCTGCTGGCGTGGGATTTCTTTAACGTCGATACGATCCAGACGCATCATGGCCGGACGACGCCGGTAGTGACCGGAATCAAAAGGGCGCGTCCGGATCGTATCGTGATTGCCTATATGGGAGACGGCGGCGGCTATGCGATCGGTTCGCAGCACTTGGTGAACGCGGCGGCCCGCAATGAAAAAATCACGGTGGTTTTGGTCAACAACTGTAACTATGCGATGACCGGCGGGCAAATGGCTCCCACCACCTTGCCGGGAATGAAAACAGAGACTTCACCCTACGGCAGAGACGCGGAGACTACCGGCCAGCCGATGCAGGGGCCGGAAATGGTGGCCGCGATTGCCCGGGAGGGATCGTATGTAGCCCGAGGGACGATCGCCAATAGCCGCCAGCTGAAGACCTACATTCAACGGGCCTTGGAAAATCAGATGCAAGGGAATGGTTTTTCCTTTGTGGAAGCGTTGTCGGGCTGTCCGACCAACTGGAGCACCAATGCCAGGGATACCTGGGCGTTTGTCGAGCAGGCGATGCCCAAATACTTCAAGGTGGGGGAATTAAAAGCTCCGCCGAGGAAGGAGGAATAGAGCAGTGGCGAAGGTTGTAAAGATTGCTTTAGCGGGAGAGGGCGGCCAGGGGGTTCAATCCGTGGCGGAAATTCTCACCAACGCGGCCAATGATGAAGGAAAAGAAGCGCTCTATATACCGAATTTTGGGGTGGAGCAGCGCGGCGGGATATCGATTGCCTTTTGCCAGATTGCTGATGAACGGATCGGCGCGCCAAAGTTTGAAAAAGGGGATATTGTGGTCGCTCTGAGCGGTCGAGCGGTCATACGGATGCAGCGATATGTGGGGCCGGAAACGGTCTTTGTCTATGAGGCTTCGATCGCCGGGGCGGAAGAATATTTGCCGAAGGAAGCGAAGAGGGTGCTGGCGATTCCGGCCCTGCAAGTTGCCAATGATGAATTGCAGCCGCGGGTGTTTAATGTGGTTATTTTAGGCGCGACCCTGGAAGCGACGGGCGTTCTGAATTTGGAGCAGGCTCAGAGGGCGCTGGAAAAGAAACTGGGCTATAAATTTGAACAAAATCCCACATTGCGGGAACTAAATTTCCAGGCGTTGCGCCG
>JAITOS010000112.1 GCA_031289815.1 Peptococcaceae bacterium
GCGCAATATGATTTTATCAGGTTCCCAAAACGTTATCAACAAGGAGTGAGCTGTCACCATGTCCGCACTGCTGGAAAAACTAACCCATTCTCTGATCGTCGGGGATGGCGCTATGGCCACCCAATTATACAAACTGGGCGTACCAGCCGGAATCTGCTGCCAGGAGCTGTGCCTGAGCAATCCCGCCTTGGTGCGTTCCGTCCACACCTCCTACCTCGAAGCCGGGGCCGACTTGCTGGAAACGAATACCTTCGGCGCTAACCGCAACAGCCTTTCCCGTTACGGCCTGGAAAAAGAGGCGCCGTCCATCAACCGAACCGCCGCTCTCTTGGCCAGAGAGGCTGCGGGAGACCGGGCTTTCGTCGCCGGGGCTATCAGCTCCGTTCATACCGGCCACATCCGAATCCAGTCCATGCGCCCCTACCGCGATCAATTTGAAGAACAAGCCCTCGCCCTTCTGGACGGCGGCGTTGACGCCCTCTTGCTGGAAACCTTCCTCGATCTGGATGAGCTGCTGCTGGCGCTGGATGTGACGCGCGCGCTGACCTCTCTGCCCCTCATCGCCCAATTGGCCACGCCGGAAGCCGGACAGACCCGCGACGGAATTCCCATCAGCGACGCCTTTCAACAACTGAAACAGGCCGGCGCCGATATCGTCGGTTTAAATTGCCGCCTCGGCCCTTCCGAAATGCTGCGCACCCTCGAAGAATGCCAGATTCCTGCGGACGCCTTCCTCTCCGTCTTTCCTAACGCCGGTTATCTGGATTACGCCGACGGCGAATTCACCTATACCTCTTCCCCCGCTTATTTTGCGGAGAGCGCTCTGCGCTTCCGGGAACAGGGCGTGCGGATCATCGGCGGCTGCTGCGGCACGACCCCCGACCATATCCGGGCGATGCGCGCCGCCCTGGACGGCTTAGCGCCCATGCCCCGGCTCAACCCCGCTCCCGCCGCCAAAATCCCGCCGCCGCCTTCTCCCCTCCACGTCGCGCCGCCGCCAAAAAAAGAAACGCTTGTGGATCAGGCGCAGCGGGGTCTTACCGTCATCGTCGAACTCGATCCGCCCAAGGATCTTCGCACCGGAGAATTCCTGCGCGGCTGCCGGGCGTTGCAAAGCGCTGGCGCCGCCGCCATCACCCTAGCCGAAAATTCCCTGGCCAGCGTCCGCATGAGTAACCTGGCGCTGGGAACGATCCTGAAAAACAGCTATGGCATTGAACCCTTATTGCACCTCACCTGCCGCGACCGCAACCTGATCGGGCAGCAGTCTCACCTCATGGGTCTCTATGCTCTGGGAATCGACCATATCCTCATCATCACCGGCGATCCCACCCGGATCGGCGATTTACCCGGCTCCAGCTCGGTCTTCGACGTCAATTCCTTTGAGATGATCCGCTTGACCAAACAGCTTAACGAAGGCGTTTCTTTCTCCGGCCGTCCGCTCCAAAGGCAGGCCAATTTCGTCATCGGCGCCGCCTTCAATCCCTATGTCCACCATTTTGAAGCCTCGCTCAAGCGCCTGGAGCGAAAAATTGCCGCCGGGGCGGACTTCATCATGACGCAGCCCATTTACGACCCGGAGATGATCCTCCGGATTCACGAGACCACCCGGCATCTTGATATTCCGATATTTATCGGCCTCATGCCCCTCACCGGCCAGCGCAACGCCGAATTTCTCCATCACGAAGTACCCGGCATTCAGCTGTCCCCGGAATCCCTGGAGCGTATGCGCGGTCTGAGCGGCGCTGCCGGACGGCGGGAGGGCGTAAAGCTCTGCCGGGAATTGCTCGATGTCGCCGTCCGCTATTTCCACGGGATCTACTTGATCACCCCGTTCCAGCACTATGACATGACCGCCGAATTGACCGCCTATCTGCAACCGCCAACGAGTACTTAAAAAAAGCCGCAACCTCTAAAAGGAAGGACTGTATCGATGAATGATTTTTGCACCCGGTCTATTGCTGAAACCATAGAGGAACTTCATAGCGACGCCCTGCAAGGATTATCCGCTGAAATGGCTCAAGCCCGTTTAAAGCAATACGGAGAAAATAAACTGCTGAGCAAACAGGGCGCCTCCGTTTTCCAAATGTTTATCAGCCAGTTTAAAAGTTTTCTCGTTGTCATCCTCATCGCCGCCGCCGTTATATCGATCGCGGTCAGGGAATATCTGGACGGCTCGATCATCCTTGCCATCGTCGTTTTAAACGCGATTTTAGGCGTGACGCAGGAGAATAAGGCCAATAACGCGCTTAACGCCCTCAAGGAGCTCTCCAGCCCGCTGGCCAAGGTATGGCGGGACGGCAGCCTGCAAAAGATTCCCTCCAACCTGGTCGTTCCCGGCGATATCGCTCTCCTTGAGGCCGGGGATTATATCCCCGCCGATATACGGTTGCTGGAAGCCGTCAATTTAAAGATCGATGAAGCCGCTCTCACCGGCGAATCCCTGCCGGTTGATAAAAACACGGCTCCCTTATCAGCCGAAAACGCGCCTTTGGGCGACCGTTTCAACAGCGCTTTTATGGGAACGATCGTTACCTATGGCCGGGGAAAAGGCATCGTCACCGGCACAGGGATGTATACCCAGATGGGGAAAATCGCCGCCATGCTGGAAACGGATGAAGAAGAATCCACTCCCTTGCAAAAGAAACTCGATCACTTGGGCGGATTATTGGGAAAAATATGTATTGCCGTCTGTCTGCTCATCTTCGCTCTTGGTTTTTGGCGGCATATCCCGCTCCTGGAAATCTTCATGACCAGCGTTTCTTTGGCTGTCGCCGCCATTCCCGAAGGCTTGACGGTCGTCGTTACCGTCGTTTTGGCCTTGGGTATGCAGCAGATGGTAAAAGCCAACGCCATCGTCAAACATCTCAGCGCGGTGGAAACCTTGGGCAGTACCACGGTGATCTGTAGCGATAAAACGGGAACCCTTACCCAAAACAAGATGACCGTCGTCAGACTGTTTGCCGACGCTCAGATGTATCAGGTTTCCGGAACCGGCTACCAAAGGCAAGGGGAAATCACCGACGAACAGGGGCGGAAAGCGGCTAATCCGGCCTTGGATCACCTGCTCACCGGTTCCGTTTTATGTAACGACGCTTCCTATGATCCCGACCAACAAAGCATCATCGGCGACCCCACCGAAGGCGCTTTGCTGGTGGCCGCCGCGAAATATGGCATAACCGACCTCCACAGCCGCTCTCCCCGTTTAAGGGAAATCCCCTTTGATTCTGACCGAAAACTCATGTCCACCTTCCACGCCGACGAAGATCAAACCATCATGTACACCAAAGGATCTCCTGACGAAATCCTCCGGCGCTCTTCCTATTTATTCAGAGACCGCGAAATCGTCCCGCTGACAGATCGTGACCGCGAAGCCATTGCCCAAGTAAATGAAACCTTCGCCGCTTCGGCGCTCCGAGTATTAGGCTTAGCTTTCAAAACCAGCGGTCAGCCAGAAACCGCCCCCGAAACAGCGGAAACAGCGCTCGTCTTTGTCGGACTGGCCGGCATGATCGATCCGCCGCGTGAAGAGGCCAAATCCGCCATCGCCGTCTGCAAACAGGCCGGTATCGGCGTAAAAATGATTACCGGGGATCACCGGGTTACAGCGACGGCGATCGCCAACGCACTCGGAATCGAACAGCTCGGGCCGTCGATGGAAGGGCGGGAAATCGGTGAATTATCTGACGGCCAGCTGCGCGAAAGGGTCAAAACGAGCAGCGTATTCGCCAGAGTCTCTCCTGAGCACAAAGTCAGGCTGATCGAAGCGATCAAGGCGAACGGCAACATCGTGGCCATGACCGGCGACGGCGTAAACGACGCCCCTTCCCTCAAGAGAGCGGATATCGGCGTCGCTATGGGGATTACCGGAACGGACGTCTCCAAAGAGGCCGCTGATATCGTCTTAACGGACGATAATTTTGCCAGCATCGTAGCCGCCGTTGAACAAGGCCGTATGATCTACAGCAATATCCGCAAGGTCGTCAGTTATTTATTATCCTGCAACATCGGCGAGATTCTGGTCATCTTTGTCGCCATGCTCATCGGCTTGCCCATCCCGCTCTTCGCCATCCAGCTTTTGGCCATCAATCTGATCACCGACGCCTTTCCGGCCTTCGCCTTGGGGATGGAAGCAAAAGAAAACGGCTTGATGCGCGAGAAACCGCGAAATCCGTCCGAACACATCATCAATCAGAGGATGCGAATCGCCATCTTATTCCAAAGCGCCGCCTTGGCGGTAGGCGCCTTAGGTTCTTTCTCCTATGGGCTCGTCCAATACGGAGAGCTCTTGATCGACGGACATCCGGCCGTCGCCACCACCATGTGTTTTGTCACCTTGATCCTCGGCGAGTTATTACGGGCATACGCCTCCCGTTCAGAAAAGACATCCATCTTTCGGATGCCTTTCTTCAGCAACGCCTTTCTCAATAAGAGCGCGCTCGCTTCGATCGTATTCTTATGCGCCGCCGTCTATCTCCAGGTTTTAAACCCGATCTTTAAAACCATTCCCCTCTCGCCGGATCAGTTGACCGTAGCTGTCGCCTTCGCCCTTTTACCCATGCTGGGGGGAGAATTAGGCAAGCGGGTCGGGGCGCCGCAACCCTGACGCCCTCGGAGTGTCTTGGCGTTTGGCTTCTCCGCCGCTCTTTTCCGTTTACTTTATTTCTTTTCTATAGCAGGCCACGATCTCTCCATAATAGAGTACGTGATAGTCTCCTTCCGGGTAGGCTGACCGGCGAATCTCATCGTTCAGCAAGGCGGGTTCCATCGCCTGCTGATACACCACTTTGCATTCATAGTACAGTCCGCACTCCCCAACGATCGGCGTTTGCAGGAGCTGCGCCGGTTCCGCCGTCAGCGAGCATTCTTTAAACTTGTCATACTCCCGGCCTGAGTAGGTTCCGCAAAAAGCGACGGCTTTCTTCAAATTGTCCTTCACCGGTATGCTCACCGTGAATTCTTTCGTTGCTTCCAGCAGTTGATAGGTCCATCGCGAATAGCGAACCAGCACCGTAAAGATCGGTTTCCGCCAAATAACGCCGATATTTCCCCAGCCGATGATCATCGTATTCAAACGCTCCTGATCCTTTACCGTTAAGAAAGCGCCTTTCGTCAGATTCTCCAGCGTTTCGGACGCCATTTCATTGTATTTCAGATTGGTATACATATCCATCTATCCTTTCAAATTTTTTAATTTTCAGCTTTTCTAACTTTTCAACGCGCGCCGATCCTCATGACCGCCTTTCATTGAAACACCTTTATTGTATCACACAACGGCGCGTCTATCATCATGCGTTTCGCCGGTTTTTTATCGCGTTTTTTATCTTCGCAGCGGACCTTCTTCCCCCTTTTTCGGGAAAATATTCTCAATGCCCGCTGGGATCATGTAAAATCTGCCACATCCGGACGTCCGCCGTAGCAAAAATCACCTGCCGGGAACGGGACAAGCCACGCAGATAGGTCAGGATTTTTTTCCAGAACGCCTCCGGCTCCTTCATCTCTTCCAGCAAAAAGAATAAGGGAAGCTCCGCCTGATCCCCGACCACAAGCTGAGAAACGGCCATGCGGTAGATAAAATAATTCTGTTTGCTTTCCAGCGCCAGTCCGGCTTCCTCCTCCTCCGTCTCCGAGAAAACCCGGCTGGAAATCCAATTCGCCTCTACGGTCATATTCCCTCCGTGTTTGAGCTGCCATTCCTGCCAGGATCTTTCTAACAATGCCTGCGCATCCTCCAAGGCGTGATATAAATTTTCATAACTCTGCCAGAGCCGCTTCGCTTCCTCCAGCTTTCCTTCCAGATCAGAGAGCTTTGGCAGCGTCTGGTTCCGCCGCAAAATTCCCTCTATCTCCAAACAGCGCGCGTCGATTTCCTGCGATTCCTGATGCCAGACGCTCACTTGAGCCTGCCTTTCCTCATCGGGAATATTCTCCTGGCGTTCCAGATCCGCTAACGGTTCCAAAACCGCCATCAGTTGCTCCATGTTTCTCCCGCCAAGCAAATCATGATATTGCCGGTTACAGTCGTTCCATTCATTCTCCGCTTCATTTTTCGCCCGCAGTTGGCTGGCCACCTTCATGATCGCCGCCAAGACCTCCTCCAGTTCAGCAGCCGACGCTACCCAGCCTTTCAACTTTTCCTGTAGCTGCTCCACGCACCGCGCCAGCGTTTCCTCTTCCCGCCGTCGCTGTTCGCTCTTTTCCTGTAGTTCAGCACGATCCAACTCCAGTTGAGCTTTCTCCCACCAATATTTTGTCCAGCCCTTCAGCCAGTCCGCCTCATCGCTGACGCGCACGCTCTCATACGCCTCTTGTAAACGCTCGGCGCAGGATTGTTCCGCCTCTCGCCACTCCCGCTCCCGCCCGATTTCTTGCCACAGGATTTCCATCCCCGTCCGCAATTTTTTCAGCCGCGAGAGCCGGTCGTCGTATTCCTGAAGACGGCTCTTGAATTCCTCATCATCGCTTACGCCATATTTTTCACAGAACCGATACAGACGAACGGCCCATCTTCTCTCCAGACTTTCCCGCCCCCCGTAATCCCGCAGGATCCGGTCAACGTGACCGCTGATTTTCGAGCTTCTCCACCAGCTTAAACGCTTTACCTCCCACGCCAGCCGACGCTCATCATCCGCCGTCACTTGGGAAAAGGCTTCCATCGCGCGCAGTTTATCCTCTTCTTCCCGCACGGCTTCTTCTTGTTCTCCTAACAGGACTTTTACCGAAGGCAGCCGGTCCAATTTTTGCCGCGCCTCCATCTTCTCCTGCTCCAGCCGGCGCAGGCGTTGATCCTCATCTTGCGGCAAGGCGTCATAAGGGGACGCTTCCATATCCGTTTGCATCTGGCGCACGCTTTCCGTCCGCACCTGGATTTCCCTGGCCAGCCGGTCCACGGTTTCCTGGAAAGCCGCCCACTCCAGGCACTCGTCCCGCAGGGCGTCAATCATCGTCTCATCGATTTGCGGCGCTTGCGTATAGGCCGTCAGGCGCGCTTCTATTTCCTTCAGCAATTCTTCCAAACGCCCTAATTCTCCCTGAATCCGGCGCAATTCCCGATAGTCCCGGTTCTGACGGAACAAGTCCAGGCGTTCTTGTATTTTGGCCGTTTCCTTGATTTTTTCGCTGACGTTCTGCCGCTGCGCCTGTAATCTCTTGCTTTCAATATGCAGGGAACGGTCTTCTTCCTGCCGCTGGTTCGCCGCCTCCCATTCGCTTTTCAGCGCCTCATACCCCTCTTTGGCTTTTCCCATGCCCTCCTTTTGCTCATCCATCTTCTTTTTAGCCCCAACTAAAGATTCGCGCACTTTTGCTACGGACAGCCTTTCATCGCCGGTTTGCCGCAGATTATTTACATAGCGGTAAAAGTCCTGATCTTTTCCTTCCGGCCAGATCAGCAGCCCGCCGTGCTGAAACCCTTCGGCGCTAAGGTCAAACAGATATTCTCCCAAGCTCATTTTTTCCGGCAGGAATACCACCTGCCCCAGCTCGTCCTCTATCGCTAATTCGGTGATGCGCTCCCCACCATCCGCGGGAACACTCTTCCGGCGGATGTAGAAACGCTGCGCTCCCTCCGCCAGACATAGCTCCAGCGAGAGTTTTTCCCGCCACTCTTTTACGTCGAGATTATAGAACACTTTCAGCCAAAGGTCAGCAAAATTTTTTAAATGGCTGGCGTTTTCAAAGAATACCGGCGTAAAATTCCCGGGGAAATTCCAAGCGTCTTCCGTCCATTTCATCAGTAGATTTTTATTCCTTATATGCTCAATTCTCATCTTCTCGTCCTTGCCCCAATGCGCTCAATCCGATCTTCTGAACCAGTTGCCAATACACCTGATCTTCCGCTTTTTCCGCGCCAACACAGCGTATCTGAAGCCGATAGGCAAATATCCGCCGAAAAGTCGCAAACCGCTCTTCCCTCAGCTGTTCAGCTTCCTCAGGCGGATTCGCCGGTTCTGTGGTGTCATCGCCGGAGAACAGCACTTCCACATAAGCCAGCTTTTCTTCCAGCCGTTTTTGCAAAGCCGTTGCCGGATCTTCCGTTTCAGGAAAAGAGCCGGTCAAGCGGATTCTGAATACATCCTTTGCGCGTTCTTGTTCCTCAATGTCAGCCAAAATCCCCTTCGCCGCCGCTTTAATATCGGTTTCCGGCTGTAATCGCAGCGATTTTTCCCTATAGCGGCGCCGCCCTAATTCCAGGAACTCAAACTGGGCTGACGTCCCTTCCAGGTGTCCGAGAATCACGCCATGCGGCCCTTCGGCGCGAAAACTCCGCGCTTCTATCGAGCCGCAATCCGCCCAGTAGGTCTTGCCTGTTTGCTGGATGCCACTCCAATTTTCCCGAGACCCCAAGGCTAAATAATTCAGACCGCTGGCAGGGATCGTCAAAGTCTCCGCCCCGGCGTGCAAGAGCATCAACCGGATCTCCTCCTCATCGTCGGCCATCTGGAAATCCGTCGGCAAATCCGCTTCCTCCCGCCGGTAAGCGATCCAGCCTGAGCCGTACACGGAGAGGTTAAGCGCAGGCAGTGCGATCCGACTCATCCCACCGGCAAATATATGCACATTTTCCGGCCATTCGCTCAAGCGGTAAGCGGAGGTCGTCACCATAGGATCTTTTTCTCCCGGCGCAATAAAAACCCTCGTCCCGTTCAGTCGGGCCAAGGAGCGGGCAACCCGCTCCACGGTCTCCTTTTTCACAAACTCCTGCTCAAATAGATTCCCCGTCAAAAGAAGGAGATCGATCCTTTCCTTCAGGCAAAGCGCCAGAAGCTCCTCAAACGTCTGCCATACATCTTGATTGCGCTGCTTCACCCAAGAAGCCGGTCCTTCCCAGTCGGGACTGTCAAAAAGAAAGCCGGCGCCATGTAAAAACCACACCGATGACTGCATTTTTTCACCTTTTTTCACTCTATTCTCTATGATAAGAGCCGCAGTATCTTTTGAAACGCGATCGGAATCGGCAGCTCTTTCATTTCACTTTTGGCGACCCAACGCCAGCCTTGCGCCAAGGAGACGGTATTTAAAAGATCGAATTCCATGACTTCCATTTCCCATATCTGGTGGGTAAAGATGTGCCGAACCCGCCCCAGCTTTCTGCCGTCTCTCAAGGTAAAATCATACTGTTCCTGGAACAGCTGAATCGGCGAAAGAGCGTCCTTTCCCCGCGCGCCGTCCGGAGGGCTATCCACCTTTACCATCGGCAAGCCCCACATTTTTCCCAAAAGCGTCTCGTTTTGACGGTGTTCCATCAACAGAAGGCCATCCCTTTGAATCACCGCCACCCAATATTCCAAAAGATCCGGTCTTTTTTCCTTCCTCGTCTTTAGCGGCAGCTCCTCCTGCTTCCCGGCGGCAAACGCCTTACAGCTTGATTGCAGCGGACATTGCCCGCAGAGAGGATGAGCCGGCACGCATACCATAGCCCCCAGCTCCATCAAGGCCTGGTTAAAATCACCGGCCTGCCCTTCCGGCATCATGGATAGGGTGATCGCTCCAATCCTCTTTTTCATTTTATCTTTGCCAATGTCTTCTTCGATCCCTTCCCAACGGCTGACCACCCGCAGTACATTGCCGTCCACCGCCGGATGGGCCTGATTATAGGCGATGCTCACAATCGCTCCCGCCGTATATTCGCCGATCCCAGGGAGGGACGAAACCACTTTAAAGGTATCGGGGAAAACGCCTCCGTATTTTTTCGCGATGATTTGAGCGGTACGATACAAATTTCTGGCCCTCGGGTAGTACCCCAACCCTTGCCATACCCCTAAGACCTCTTCTTCTTCGGCCTGCGCCAGCGTAAAAATATCCGGAAACCGCCCTAAAAAATTCCGATAATATTCGATGACCGTATCCACTCGCGTTTGCTGCAACATGATCTCTGAGATCCAGATCCCATAAGGATCTCTATTTTTTCTCCAGGGAAGCTCCCGGCGGTTTTGCCAATACCATTGACATAACGCGAATCCTCCGTTTTTGAATCTTTCCACCGTCCGTCCTCCCACACTATCCAAATTCAGGCCAAACCCCGCCATTCTGCATCCGCTTCGGCCCTATCCCTTATGATCACCAGCAAACGTTAATGTATTGTATCATCACCCGCCTGAATTTAACGGACTGCCGCAAAAAAATTACCGGCGTATAGCGTTCACCATTCACCAGTAATAATATCGAATATTTCACCCTGAAATCTGAATACTTCTTGAATCTTTTCTGACCGGCGCCCTGAATAATGATCCGCTAAAGCTTTGATTCGTCGTCATTCAGTCCATTTTCACCGATTGCGATGAGAAAACCGTCAAGTTTTCCAGCGCTTTTAAATTCGACAGGTAGTAAACGTCCTCCCGCCGGTGCTGCCATACCGGCAGAGAGCGTCTGGCCTCATCCAGCTCGTCCAATTGGACGTCAACGATCAGCATTCCTTCTTCTTCTTCCAGCTCGCCGATGACCTTGCCCCAGGGATTTACCGCGATCGAATGCCCGTAAACGACATAAGCGGCTTCCGGATCTCTGGCCGGCGAGCACCCCAGCATAAAGACCAAATTATCCAGCGCTCGGCTTTTAAATAAGGTCTCCCAATGCGATTGGCCGGTATTTTTCGTAAAAGCCGCCGGCGCGAAGATCATTTTCACGCCGGACAGCGCCATCAACCGCGCCAGCTCCGGGAAGCGAAGATCATAGCAGATCAGAACGCCGATTTTTCCCCAGGGCGTGTCTATCACCGTGATCTGATCTCCCGCCGAGAGGGTCGCCGATTCATTAAACTGAAAGCCGTTTTTCAATTTCACGTCGAACAGGTGAAGCTTACGGCATTTGCCGATCTGTTCTCCCTGGTTGTCAAATATCAGGGAGGTATTGTAAATCGCGCCCTCGTCCACCCGTTCCGGCAGCGATCCCCCGATCAGGAAGACCCCTTCCCGGCGCGCCGCTTCCGACAGGATCTTCACCGTTTCTCCCCCGGGGACGCGTTCCGCGTATTTTTGATAGTATTTATGCACTAAAGGGCAACAAAACATTTCCGGAAGCACGACGATTTCCGCATCCTTTTGTCTGGCCCGCGCTATCATCTCTACAGCCTTATCCAGATTTTCCTCTTTGCTGGCCGTTACCTTCATCTGACACAGAGCAACTTTCACCCTATTCAACATTTTTCTCCCCCGTTCTCTAGCGTATTGTATTTCTGACGCTTATATTCTATCATTCTTTGCCGGATATTCATACTTTTCAGAGGGGGCATCCGGGGTATTTTTTATTATTTTTTCGTTTAGGCTTTGCCGGTGTCCGGCGACGGCGGGGGACGGGCGCGCTGGTTACTTTGCTGGGGGCCGCGGAGGGCGGATGGGTTCGCTGGCTTCTTTGCTGAGTCCGCGAAAGGTGGATGGGTTCGCTTACTCTTGCTGAAGGGCCACGAAGGGCGGACGGTTCCGCTTTTCGTCCCGCTGCGCCTTCCTGAGCTTGTGTCAATATATGACCAAAACAAAAATTATCCCAAAACTCGGCCTGGAACTATGCAAAATGACGGATTTA
>JAITOS010000119.1 GCA_031289815.1 Peptococcaceae bacterium
GATAAAAAGGCCGCCGAAGCGTATATCACCGGAATATTCCGGAATCTGAACCGGGGGGAGCAATACCAATTAACCTATCTGGAGCCTTTTAGCGCGGGTCTGTGGGAGGCGGGTTTCCCCGCGGAGCTCGACGGCGTTTATAACGATTACGATGCCATCAAGGTTTTCTTCTCGCCGGAACAGGAAAAAATCGCGGCTTTAACCGTACACCATACCCCTTACGAAGGGTCTGGGGAAGTTGCCATTACGGCGGAACAAGCGAAAACGATTGTGCAGGAAAAAATCTCCTTCTCCGGTAACGCGCAAGCGCAGGAGGCGGTACTCGTCTTCACCAAACCGATTCCTTTCTTCGAGCAGGAGAAGGAGGGGATTGACAGCGTTCCCGGCGAGGCGTTTTTTGCGGAAAATAAAGTCGTAAAGGCTTGGAAAGTGACGCTGCTCATAGAGAATACGACAGAATACGGGTGGGATACGACCGTGTATGTGTTTGTCGATTGCGCCACGGGCGATATTGTAGGGGGCGACGGCTTGAGGTGAGGAAGAGCCGGGGTTGGAGCAGGAGCAGGAGTAGGAGTATGCTCCGGTCACTGTTTTCGCGGCGCTTCATCCTTTTTCCGCTGCTCCGCGCTGTCCGGCACGATAGCCAGCGTATAGCCCAAAGGCTTTAACACCTTGAAAAGGGTATCGATTTGCGGCGTTGCTTGCATACGTTCCAGGCGGGCAATCGCCGGTTGTTTCAAGCCCGCCATTTCCGCAAGCCGCTTTTGCGAGATGCCTTGCCGCTCTCTGGCTTCAATCAGCTTGCCTACGAGGTCTATTTTAAGCTGTATTTCGTCCTTTTCGGCTTGCGTTAAATGGGACGCTTCCCAGAGATCGTGAAAGGTGGTAAACGTATCGCCCTTAATTTTCATACTCATAGGATTCACCATACCTTTCTAAGAAGTCTTTAAGGTTTCGCTCCGCTTGTTCGATTTCACGCGGCGGCGTTTTTTGCGTTTTCTTGACAAAGTGATGCAGCAGAACGAACACATGGTCTTGCCAGTAAGCAAAAAATATCCTGTCTCTGGTCGGTCGAAGCTCCCACAGCTCCGTACCGGTTATATGCTCTATGGCTGGCTTTCCCGTCGCGACACCGTAAGTCTGAAGCTGCCCGATGTACTCCATGATCTTCTTGTAGCGTATTCTCGCGTCTTTATTGGTCGCCATTTGGCCGTTAAGCTCTTGGATATATTCGGCTATTTTGTCATTTCCGGCGCGGTCTTTGTATGTGATTACGCTGTACAATTTGCGTCTCTCCTATCAATGATAGAATAACAAATTCGTTATTGCCTGTCAATGAGCAATTTGTTATTCTTGAAGAAGGTGTTTAGTATTTTTCCTTGGCGTGTTTTTTTCGTCCGCAAGCAAGTACGCGGTGTAGCTGAACTCATTTATTGACTGACACCAGTCAATAAGCTCAAAGAACGGCTCCGCAGGTTCGCGGTTCTTTTTCACAGGGGAAAATTCTTTATCGTTTGAACGATTGACGCTATATGTACAAATTGCTATAATCAAGAAAGGATGCCTGAACATAGGAACAGAACAGTTAAATTATTCAGACGCACAGGGGCGTCACCCAATTTTGGTAAGTTTCAATAAGCAGGTGTTTGTATGCTGAAATTGAAAATTGAGTTAGATAGCGAAAAAATACTGGCTGACGGAAAATATGACGCTTCCTCAATCATTGAAATGGTTGACACGATGTTCATGAACGGCAAGCTAGAGAAAGATGCCGATGGATTTTATGTCGGCATATGAAGTTGAAGAATAACTTCCCGTGGATAGGTCGTTGTATCAACAAGTTTAATGTGACCAACATTGGCAGAAATTATGATTTGACCGCTTTGCTACAGGCGATAGACAGAGCTGACTGCGCCGTGAAGGAACCCGATGACAGTGCAAAGAGAATACAGGTGATGAGAATGCAACAGGATGAAATGTGGACGGGAACGCTATGCGGGGGAGAGGCCCGCTGGGTCGCCGCCCGGACGACGCTGACGGTGGAAGAAGCCAGCCGGAGGCATCAGGCTTCGCCGGTCGCGGCGGCGGCGATAGGGCGCTTGATGACCGGAGCCTTATTATTGGCGGCGACCTTTAAGAGCGAAGGGGAGATCACCCTGCGCTTACTCGGCGACGGCCCCTTACAAGGGGTGTTAGCCGTCGCCAACCGCCAGGGGACGGTACGCGGCTATGCCAAGGACCCGCAGGCGGCGGTTCCCTTGAAAAGACCGGGAAAATTGGACGTCGCCGCCGCGGTAGGGCTGGGGGAGCTGGCGGTCAGCCGCGAGCTGGATAACGGCGAATATTATACTGGCACGGCGCCGTTGGTCAGCGGCGAAATCGCTGAGGATATCGCGGAGTACCTCCTGCGCTCGGAGCAGATTCCTTCGGCGGTTTTGCTCGGGGTGAAGATCGAAAAAGACCATCATATTGCCGCCGCGGGCGGTTTATTATTGCAATTGCTGCCGGAAGCCAGCGAAAGCACGGTTCAGGCGCTGGAAGAAAGAGCGTCTGAGCTTCAGGCGGGGATCAGTCAGCTGGCGGCGGAAGAGAAGGATATGGACGGCTATGTCGCGCGGCTGCTGGGAGATCACCCGTTTACCGTGAATGAACGGAGGCGGGTTGCCTTTGCTTGTTCTTGTTCCCAGAGCAAGCTGGCGGACATCCTGATCCGCTTAGGAGAAAAAGAGATAGCGGCGCTGATCGCGCAAGGAAAGGCGGAAATCGTCTGCCATTTTTGTAATGAACGGTACGCGTTTGCTGCGGAGGAGCTGCGCGCGCTTCAAGAGCGGGCGGGAAGCGCACAGGAAAAACCATATGAGGATTAGCAGGGTAACGGCCTTGAGATGGGGTTCAGTCCCTTCGGTTCCGCCGGAAAGCGGAAAGCGAAAAAGGACGCAATCATACTATCAATTGACGCTGTATCGGCGTCGGACAGGAGTAATCTATGATTTATGCTGGTAAAATCCTTCCCAAGTTGGCGGCCTTGTTGTTGTGCGCCGTGGTAGCGCTGAGCGCGGCGCCGATGATTCCTCGGACAGCGCTGGCGGACGGCGGGCTGGTCGGGCCTCTGCCCGGTGACGCCATTGACGTCGGCTGGGACGCTTCCCCCCGGAGCGGCGACGGCTGGGAATTCGATGGCGTGGATACCTACACCATTACCGGCGACGTTACCGTCATTGGCAACAATTACGACGGCGGCGCGCTGGTTTTTGACATTGCTGACGGGCATATCGTTACCTGGACCGCGTCTTACAGCGCTGCTTCGACGGATGACGGCTATGTGCTGGTAGAGGTGCGGGGCGAAGGCTGCTTTCTGCTCGGCGATGGCGGCATTACCCTGCTTAGCCAGTGGGATTACGGAACCGCGGTTCAGACGGACAGCGGCGTTGATCTCATCGTCAGTCATGACAGCTCGATCACTGTTTTGGGCGACACGTACAGTTGTGTGGCGGTACGCGCGGCGGGCAGCGTTTCCGTGACGGACGGCAGCGAGGTCTGGGCCGCGAGCGAGACTGCCTGCACGGCAATCTATGCTGACGGCGACGTGACGGTGGAGGACAGCCGGGTGGTGGCCGACAGCCCCGTTGGCGTGGCGATCCGCTCGGACAGGGATGTTCAGATTCAGGTGCTGGGCGGCAGCAAGGTTTGGAGCGACGGCGGCGCGATTCTGGCGCGACAGGCCGATGTTTTGCTCGGCGGGGATTCGATTGTGAACGTCTTAGGCGTCCTCGCTTTTGCGGACGGGGAGCTTTTAGGTAACGCCGTCACCGCCAGGGATGTGACCGTTCTGGACGAGGCGCGGGTCAAAGCGATAAACGGCGCGGCCATCTTTTACAGCGGCGAGCTGTATATCAGCGGCGGTCTGGTGCTGGCCTACGGAGACGGCATCGGCGGCGCGGTTTTCACGATCGACGAAACCGCGGAAGCGGAAGCGGCTGAAGTTTCCCATACGCTGAACGTGATCTTCAAGTGCGCCAGCCCGGACATCGAACCGGGCGTCGAATATACGGACAGCTTCGTGCCTGATGAATCAAGTTTTGCTGGCGACGGCGTCGTGCTGGCGTGGGATTTTGTCGCCTGGTTTTACGCCGAGGAGCCTTATGGTTACGCCGGAGACGACACGACGGATCTCGTCGCGTACCCCACGGAGGATGTTGAATATGGCTGGAATACCCGCCGAGGCTATATGGGCTTTTGGTGGAGCTACGCCGACAACAGCGGCACCTTTTGGTTTGATACCATGAACCCTAAAAAACCCCTGAAGCCCAACCCCAAACCCGACCCCAGTATAGACCCCGA
>JAITOS010000129.1 GCA_031289815.1 Peptococcaceae bacterium
GCGCCGGGCGATGAAGAACGGGAATTAGAGAAGGCGCGGGAACAAGCGGAGGATTATTTGAAGAATTGGCAGCGCTTGCAGGCGGAATTTGATAATTACCGCAAGAGGACGCAGCGGGAAAAGGAAGAAGTCGTCAAATACGCGTCGGAGCATCTGATTAAAGCGTTATTGCCGATTTTGGACAATTTCGAGCGGGCGACGGCCTCGGCGCAGACGCATAACGATTTTCAGGGATATGCCCAGGGGGTGGAACTGATTTTCCGCCAATTTGCCAATGTTCTGCTCAAAGAGGGCTTGCAGCCGATCGCGGCGGACGGCCAGGTATTTGATCCGCAGCGGCATGAGGCGGTGTTAAGAGTGGAATCGGAGAGCCATCCGGAAAATACCATCGTGGAAGAAGTACAGAAAGGATATCTGTTGAAAGATAAAGTCATACGTCCCAGCATGGTCAAGGTATCAGGGTAAGAAGCAAATAGCATAAAGGGGGAATTAAGAATGGGAAAAATTATAGGGATTGATCTGGGAACAACCAATTCCTGCGTAGCGGTGATGGAAGGCGGCGAAGCGGTTGTTATTGCCAATGCGGAAGGAAACCGGATTACGCCGTCTGTGGCCGGTTTTTCAAAAACAGGGGAACGTCTGGTAGGTCAGGTGGCCAAGCGTCAGGCGGTGTCAAACCCTGATAAGACGATCAGCTCGATTAAACGGCATATGGGTTCCGATTATAAGGTGAAGATTGACGATAAGGATTATACGCCGCAGGAAATATCGGCGATTATTTTAGGGAAACTGAAAGCCGACGCCGAAGCCTATCTGGGGCAGCCTGTAAGCCAGGCGGTGATTACGGTTCCCGCTTACTTCACGGACGCGCAGCGTCAGGCGACCAAGGACGCCGGGACGATCGCCGGTATGGAGGTTTTGCGGATCATCAACGAACCGACCTCCGCCGCCCTGGCGTATGGCCTGGACAAACAAGAAGACCAGACGGTGCTGGTGTACGACTTGGGCGGCGGCACCTTTGACGTTTCGGTGCTGGAGCTGAGCGAAGGGATCGTCCAGGTGAAAGCGACGAGCGGCAATAACCACCTGGGGGGGGACGATTTTGACCAACGCCTGATCGATTACATTGCCGCTGAATTTAAAAAGAGCAGCGGGGTGGATCTGAGCAAAGATAAGGTCGCTTTGCAGCGCTTAAAAGAGGCGGCGGAAAAAGCCAAGATCGAGCTGTCGGGGATCACCTCCGCGAATATCAATCTGCCCTTTATCACCATGACGGAAGACGGGCCGCAGCATCTGGATATCAATATTACCCGCTCGAAGTTTGAGGAATTGGTCGCTGATTTGGTGGAAGCGACGATTGGGCCGACCAAGCAGGCTTTGCAGGACGCGAAGCTGAACTGGAACGACGTGCATCAGGTGATTTTAGTCGGCGGTTCGACCCGCATTCCGGCGGTTCAGGACGCGATTCGGCGGCTGAGCGGCAAGGAACCGCACAAGGGCGTCAACCCGGATGAAGTGGTGGCGCTGGGAGCCGCGATTCAAGCCGGGGTGCTGGGCGGGGAAGTAAAGGATATCATCCTGGTGGACGTGACCCCGCTGTCCTTGGGAATCGAGACTCTGGGAGGAGTATTCACCCGGATTATTGAACGAAATACCACGGTTCCCACCACCAAATCGCAGGTTTTTTCAACGGCTGCTGACAGTCAGCCTTCGGTAGACATTCACGTTCTTCAGGGAGAGCGAGAAATGGCCGCCTATAATAAGACGCTGGGACGTTTCCAGCTCAGCGGCATTGCCCCGGCGCCGCGGGGAATCCCGCAAATTGAAGTTACCTTTGATATTGACCGTAACGGGATTGTGCATGTATCCGCCAAAGACAAGGCGACGGGCAATGAACAGAAGGTGACGATCACCTCTTCCGGCGGTTTGAGCAAGGATGAGATCGAACAGATGAAGAAAGACGCGGAATTGCACGCCGATGAGGATAAGAAACGCCGCGAGTCCGTCGATACGAAGAATGAAGCGGATTCGCTGGTCTATCAGACCGAAAAGACCCTGAAGGATTTTGAGGGTCAGGGGGACGCCGCGGAGGTCGAAACGATCCAACAGGCGCTGGAAGGGTTAAGGACAGCCGCGAACGGCGAGGACGTCCAGGAAATGAAGGCGAAAACGGAAGCGCTGACCAAGGTGCTGCATCCCTACGTAGAAAAGATGTATCAGCAGCAAGCCGCGCAAAACCAGGGCGCGGGGCCGGGCAATGAAGAAGCGGTGCCAAAAAAAGATGACAATGTCGTCGATGCGGAATATACTGAAGTAGATAAAGAATCTTGAGATCTTGCGATAGGATAGAATGAGGTACAGGGGAACGCCTTTGTGCCTGTTCTCTTTGTAAGACGTCTGCCGGAGGAAAAGAAAGCATGAAGCGTGATTACTATGAAGTCCTTGGGGTGCCCAAAGCGGCGGGCGAGCAGGAAATAAAGCAGGCTTACCGAAAGTTGGCGCGGCAGTATCACCCTGACGTTAACCCGGGAAATAAAGAGGCGGAAGAAAAATTTAAAGAAGCCACGGAAGCGTTTGATGTGCTCAACGACGACGGCAAGAGAACGCGCTATGACCAATTCGGTCACGCCGGCGTCGATCCCCAGGCGGGCGGCGGCTTCGGCGGGGCGGGGTTTGATTTTGGCGGGATGAGTGATATCTTTGAGATGTTCTTCGGCGGCTCCGGCGGCGGTCAGCGCCGTAACGGTCCCCAGCGGGGGAATGATCTGCGCTATAATTTATCATTAAAGTTTGAAGAAGCGGTTTTCGGGGTGAAGAAGGAAATCCAAATTCCGCGTCATGAGGCTTGCCCGGAATGCCAGGGTTCCGGCGCGCAAGCGGGAACGCACCCGTCCGCCTGTTCCCAGTGTAAGGGAACCGGCCAGGTGAGCAGCGTTCAGCGCACGCCGTTCGGGCAGATCCAGACAGCGCACCCATGTCCGGCCTGCCGGGGAGCGGGAACCATCATCACGCATCCGTGCAAAGAATGCAGCGGCCAGGGGAAAGTACGCCGGGTCAAGACGATCCAGATCGCCGTGCCGCAGGGTTCGGAAGACGGCTTGAATCTGCGTCTGAGCGGCGATGGCGAAGCCGGACAGCGCGGCGGGTCGGCGGGAGATTTGTACGTCGTCCTGCACGTAAAACCGCATAAGCTCTTTGAGCGAGAAGGCAATGATCTCTATTACGAATATCCTGTCACCTTAATGCAAGCGGCCTTAGGGGCGGAAATTGATATACCGGTTCTCGAAGGGGGAACCGTGAAATTGAGAGTACCGGAAGGAACGCAAACCTCTACGATCCTGCATGTGAGAAATAAAGGCGTTCCTCACCGCCGGGGCAGTGGCCGCGGCGATCTGCACGTGCAGGTGGTCGTGACGACGCCGACGAAACTGAACGAGAAGCAAAAACAATTGCTGCGTGAATTTGGCGAGAGCATCTCGGAACAGCAGCAGATGGGGTCAAAGACATTTTTTGAAAAGATCAAAGACAATATTCGCGACGCGATGGGGTAGGAGCAGACGATGGCTTGGCGAGAGATAGCGGTAACAGTGACGCCGGAAGGGGAAGAGGCTGTTGCCGATCTTTTTTATCAATTGGGATGTCCGGGGGTGAGCGTCGATGATCCGGCGCTGCTGAGCGGTTATATTGGATCCGGAGCTTGGGATTATCATGATTTTGGCGAGGTCGTCCTGACGGGAACCGCCGTCGTGAAGGGCTATTTGCCGGAAGACGAGGCGCTGCCGCAAAAGCTGGCTCGGCTGCGGACAGGCTTGCGGGCTTTTTTGGAGCGGTTTCCTTCCTGGGTTCTGCAAGTCAAAGGACTGACGGTGAAAGAAGAGGACTGGGAAAATGCCTGGAAAGCCTATTTTAAGCCGGTACGGCTGGGACGCTTTCTGATTAAGCCGACCTGGGAAACGGCGGCAGCGGGGGCTGAGGAGATCGTGCTGGAGATCGATCCGGGCATGGCCTTTGGCACGGGAACGCATCCGACCACCACCTTATGTCTGGCAGGCTTGGAGGAAAGAGTTCAGCCGGGAATGCGCGTCTTTGACGTCGGGGCGGGATCCGGGATCCTGGCGATCGCGGCGGCTAAGCTGGGCGCTGAAGTAGAAGCGGTGGATTCGGATGAGTTGGCGGTTCGGGTGGCCAGGGAAAACGTGGCCCTGAATCAGGTGCAGGATCGCGTGACCGTGACCTGTGGGGATTTGGGCGTTTCTCTGACCGGGCAGGCGGACGTCGTCGTGGCCAATATCGTGGCGACCGTCATTTTGCGTTTACTGGCGGATGTACCGCGCCTGCTGAAACGCGGCGGTCAACTGATCCTTTGCGGCGTGATCGAGACACGGGCGGAGGAGGTCGCGGCGGCCATTCTTCAGGCCGGGTTGGTAATCGCTGATCAGAAAAATGAAGCGGGCTGGGTCAGATTCCGCATAAACTATTGATAAAAAAATACGATACATAAGATAAGAGCTTGCTGATTGAGGTGGCGAACATTGCATCGGTTTCGCATTACTGAACTGAATGAAGGCGCGTTTCAGCTGCGTGGGCAAGAGCGGGATCATCTGGTTCGGGTATTGCGCTTGAGACCGGGACAGGAACTGCTGGGCTTTGACAACAGCGGGCGGGAATGGCTGGCGCGAGTGGAAAAAATTGACGAGGACTGTGTGACCTGCTCCATTCTAGCCGTGCGGGAGCCG
This sequence comes from Peptococcaceae bacterium, assembly GCA_031289815.1. Lineage (GTDB taxonomy): Bacteria > Bacillota > Desulfitobacteriia > Desulfitobacteriales > Desulfitobacteriaceae > JAITOS01. The sequence continues at coordinate 4,737 of JAITOS010000129.1, forward strand.
CAAGTAGAGGCTCGGCTTCAGGCGTATTTAGTGATCGGCCTGACCAAAGGCGAAAAGATGGAATGGGTGATTCAGAAGGGAACGGAGCTGGGAATGGCGGGTTTATTGCCATTGCGGGCTGGACGTTCCGTTCTGCGATTGGAAGGGAAGAAAGCCGCCGAACGGACGGAACGCTGGCGGAAGATCGCGGTAGAAGCGGCTAAGCAGTCGCGGCGGGTGATCGAACCCACGATTGCGCCCGTCAGCCACTGGCAGGAAATCAAACGATTGCTGCCGGAGGAGACGCAATGCCTGATCGCTTATGAGGGAGAAACGTCCCGGCGTTTGCTGGCAGTCATGGAAGAATTGGATCCGGTCAAACCGGTCGCGGTCATCATCGGTCCGGAGGGCGGCTTTGAGGAAGCGGAGGTTGCCTGGGCCGAACAGAGCCTGAAGGCGCTTCCCGTATCGCTGGGAAGCCGGATTTTAAGAGCTGAAACGGCGGCCTTAGCCGCGCTGACTTTGGTTCTGGGCTATGGGGGGGATTTAGGGTAAGATGAAGAACACCCCGTCGGTATACCTGACGACCTTGGGTTGTAAAGTGAATCAGACGGAAAGCGAAGCCGTTGCTCAGTTATTTCGCGAAGCGGGATATACCGTTGCTAATGTCGGTGAGAAAGCGGATGTGATCGTCGTCAATACCTGTACGGTGACGGATACGGGAGACAGCAAATCGCGGCAAATGATCCGGCGTATGGCCCGAACGCATCCGGGCAGCCTGATCGTGGTCATGGGCTGCTACGCGCAGACCGCGCCGGAAGAGGTTTTGAAGATCGAGGGCGTAGATCTGGTGATCGGGACCCAGCGGCGGTCAGAGCTTCCGGCGCTGATTGAGAAAGTGAAGGAAGAGAGACAACCCTGCCAAGCGGTAGCGCCGATCCTCAAAACGCGCACCTTTGAAGAATTGCCGCTGCTGGCTCAGGAAAGGCGGACGCGGGCGACGATCAAGATTCAGGACGGCTGCGATCAATTTTGTACCTATTGCGTGATTCCCTATGCGCGCGGGCCGAATCGGAGCCGGAACCCGCAAAAAATACTGGAAGAAGCCAGACAGCTCGTAGAGATGGGCTACCGGGAGATCGTCTTAACGGGGATCCATACCGGCGCTTATGGCAGAGACGCGGGAGCGGCATGGGATCTGGCCCGCCTGATAAGAGAGCTTTCCGCTCTGAAAGAACTGCGCCGCTTGCGCCTGGGATCGATCGAACCGGTGGAGCTTACCCCGTGGCTGATCGAAGAGATTTTTTCTTCGCCCGTCGTCTGCCCGCATCTACATATTCCCCTGCAAAGCGGCAGCGACGCGGTATTGACGAAGATGAGGCGTCCCTACACCTTGCGCGAATACGGGAATTTATTGGAAAAACTCTATCGGGCGAATCCGGAGCTGGCGGTAAGCACCGATGTGATCGCCGGTTTTCCGGGAGAGACGGAAGAAGATCATGTCCGCTCGCTGGCCTTTGTCCAAGGCTGTCAGTTTTCCGGGATCCACGTCTTTCCCTATTCCCAACGGCGGGGGACGCCGGCGGCGAATTTTCCGGAACAGATCAGCAAAAAAGTGAAAGGAGAAAGAAGCCGGGAATTATTGCGCGTCGCTGCCAGCGGACGCCAAGCCTATCAGGAAAAATTCATTGGCCGGGAAGCGGAAGTGCTGATCGAGCGAGTCGCGGCAGGCGCGGTCTGGGGGCGTACCCCGAATTATTTGGCGCTCAAGCTGCCGGTTCCGCCGGAAAGGACGTTGACGAGCGGCGAATTCATCTGTATAATCTTGGAAAGGAACTATTTTCTTAACCCATAACGCCTATTCCGTCCATTGGGAATGGAAGCTGAATAGATTGAAGGAGGAGGAGAAAGGGATGTCTGATTGTCTTTTTTGTAAAATTGCGGCCAAAGAGGGGCCGAGTACGATTGCTTATGAGGACGACAATATTTTAGCTTTTCACGACATTTATCCGTTAGCGCCGGTGCATATTCTGGTGATTCCCAAAAAGCATATCGATAGCTTGCATCATCTTCAAGGGGAGGATCAATGGCTGTTCGGCGCGCTGCTTAACACGGTCAAGGATTTGGCCGTCTCCTTTGGCATCGCGGAAAGCGGTTATCGGGTCGTCACCAATATCGGCAGCGACGGCGCGCAAGCGGTGAAACACCTGCATTTCCATTTGATGGGCGGCAAAGCCCTGGGATCCAAGTTGGGTTAACTTGACTTCACCTGACTTCATCCGGTATAATTGAAGAGGCTGTTTTTATGATCCAGTGGAGGGAGGGATAAGCATATGAGTGAGGTTAAAGTTGGAAAAAACGAATCCCTGGATAGCGCTCTCCGCCGGTTCAAGCGTACCTGTCAGCGTTCGGGCGTTTTGTCTGAAGTTCGCAAGCATGAACATTATGAAAAGCCAAGCGTTCGGAGGAAAAAGAAATCCGAAGCGGCGCGCAAACGTAAGTTTAAGTAAGGGGTGGCTACACATTGTCCCTAAAGGATCGGCTTTTTGAGGATATGAAAACTGCCATGAAGGCCAAAGGGGAGGGAAAGCTGCGACTTTCTGTGATCCGTATGGCCAGGGCTGCTATAAAGAATGCTGAGATTGATAAACGTCAGGAGTTTGACGACGCGCAAGTCGTCGAGATTCTGGCGCGTGAAGTGAAAATGCGTCGTGACGCCATCGTAGAGTTTAGCAAAGTGGATCGGCCCGATACGGTGAAGGATCTGGAAACGGAAATCGCGGTGCTACTGGAATATCTCCCTCAACAGCTTTCAGAAGGAGAAATTCGTCAGCTTGCCGAGGAAACGATACGCGCGGTCGAGGCGCAGAGCGCAAAGGATTTAGGCAAGGTCATGGGCGCTTTGACGCCGAAAACGAAAGGGCGCGCGGACGGAAAGCTGGTCAATCAAATTGTGCGGGAGCTTCTTGGGGCATAACGCGGCACGAAAATCAGGAGAAAAGACCGTCTGAAAAAGGACGGTCTTTTTTTCTGGGTGCGAGATAAAAAGACAAACGGGATGGCGGGATCAGACATCACCCTTGGCTTTCCGCCTTGTCCGGCGCATGATGAAGCGCTTGTTGAAATAATCCGCGACCCGCGCCGGTTCCCCTTCGGGAGCAGGAAGGAACCCCCGGGAAACGCCGCTCAAGAAAGCGCGTTGGCAGGGGGTTCCTTTGGCGTTAAGCAAACAAACAGGCAGGCCGCCTTGGCGCGGTTGAAAAACGGCCTGATTAAAAAAATTAGTCGCTGATCTTTTGAATGGCCAGATACGAGGAAACGATATCAATGGGCAGTGAATCCCCGCCATATCGGATGGAAATGGCGATACCGGCCAGAAGCCGCAGGATGAAGGTGTTCCCCGCTGCCATAGGGCTGAAGGTATTGGTGGTCGGAGGCAGAGTGCTGGTCGTGAAGGGAATCAGCGCCGGGCCGGTATAGATCGAGAAAGCGGCGGTATTGATGGTAGCGGCTGTCCTGATACCCTGAATATTATAGGTGATCTCATAAAGCCCTGCCGTAGTGGTGGTAAAAGCGGTGAAATCGCCGTTTGGCGTTACGGGCGCGTTGACGGATATGCGGTTGAGCGGAAAGGCGAT
>JAITOS010000070.1 GCA_031289815.1 Peptococcaceae bacterium
AAAAACTCCTTTAAATTCATGGAGGTGCGCAAATTGACTTCATTAGCCGAAGAAGCCTTGGCGTTACATCGCCGCAACGCCGGAAAAATCGAGATACATAGCAAAGTGGCCGTTGGCAATTCACAGGATTTATCCTTGGCCTATACTCCTGGGGTGGCGGAACCCTGCAAAAAGATTCATGAAAATGTGGCCGATGTATATACTTATACCAATAAAGGCAATACCGTAGCCGTGGTTACAGACGGGACCGCGGTGTTAGGGCTGGGCAATATCGGGCCGGAAGCCGCTTTGCCGGTGATGGAAGGGAAAGCGGTGCTGTTTAAAGCCTTTGCCGGGGTGGACGCCTTTCCGATTTGTCTGGGGACGACGGATCCGGAGGAAATCATTGAAACCGTTAAACGCCTGGAACCCTCGTTTGGGGGGATCAATCTGGAGGATATTGCCGCCCCCAATTGCTTTATGATCGAAGAACGGCTGAAAGCGGCGATGAATATCCCGGTGTTCCACGATGATCAGCATGGCACCGCCGTGGTGGTTTTTGCCGCGCTTACGAACGCCTTGAAAGTGGTGGGCAAGGATTTGGCGGCGATTCATTTGGTCATTAACGGCGCCGGGTCGGCGGGAACGGCCATCTGTAAATTGCTTTTGGCGGTGGGGGTGAAGCACATCATCCTGTGCGATCGTCCGGGCGTCCTTTGCGAGGAATGCCCGGACGAACTCAATCCGAGCCAGAGAGAATTGGCGAAAATCACGAACAGAACGCACGTAAAAGGCACGCTGAAAGACGCTTTAAAAGGCGCGGACGTATTTATCGGCGTCTCAGCCGCCAACGCGCTCCGTCCGGAATGGCTGAAAGAGATGGCGCCTCGTCCGGTGATCTTCGCGATGGCCAATCCGGTGCCGGAGATCATGCCGGATACGGCCAAAGAAGCGGGAGCCGCCGTGGTTGGCACCGGTAGATCGGACAGGCCGAATCAGATCAACAATGTCCTGGCCTTTCCCGGTATATTCCGGGGGGCTTTAGAGGTACGCGCCTCCGACATTAATCAAAGCATGATGATTGCGGCGGCCCAGGCCATTGCCGGGATTATTCCCGATCAGGAAATCACGGCGGACTATATTCTTCCCGCCGCTTTTGACCGCCGCATCGCCCCGGCGGTGGCCGCTGCGGTCGCCAGGGCGGCGATGGCAAGCGGCGTCGCCAGACAGACGGTCGAGCCGGAGGAAATCGCTATGAAAATTAAAGGGCTTCAGGCGAAGGACTAAAGCCGTGAATTTAAAAATAAGGTTGGGCTGGTATGATAAGAAAAACGTTGGAACGTGAACAAATATGCGGAGTCGGCATGATTGCGGGCATCGTCCTCTTGGCTTTATGCGTGTTAGGGATCCGTTGCCTGAATGTTGAGGTAAAAGATATTCAGGTCATGGACAACGGCGTGTATGCCGTTACCACAGAAAAAGCTACGCTGGATATTCTGGCGCAGGATGTTTTGAGGATCGAAAGAACGTATTCAAAAGCGGCGTTAACGGGAGAACTCATCGAATTGGAGAAAATTTATACTTCAAAAGGGTTTATTTATCTCTCGTCGTCAGACCCGTTTGCGGCGAGCGGAAAGCGTTTAATTGCGGCGGTTGACCCTAAGCCAAACGGCGAAGACGTATGGATATTGCCGGGAACAACCGAGAACGAAAATTATCAGATCATTAAGCCATTTGACTATGCGCTCGGAACACCGGAGCGATATATTTCGATCGTTGGTATTCTGCTGAAACTTCAAGTGTTTTCTCTTTTTGTTTTGTCGGTTTCTCTGCTCATTCTGATTCTGCCGATCAAACCGATACCAAAAAAAGTTTTAAAAGCTAAACCATATGCGCGAAAACGGGAACTCTCCAATCAAAACATGGCAAAATAAGACGGAAGGTTAAAATATGGGGAGTATAGGCGAATGAAGTTAAAAATACTGCGTACTGTCGCTATGTGGATAGCTCTGTCACTGGCGCTGCAATTGGGGATGTACGCCTTTTTAAACCATAAAATAAACGCGATGATGGATCCAAAGCAACAGATCGTTACGAAAACGATTGAAGCGGATATTCCGGATGCGAATCTGGAGAACGTTCAGATTTCTTATGAGAAAGATTATTTGGCGTATACAGTGGACGGCGTTTTTAAGGTGTATAATCTTACGCAGAAAAAAGTTGTGTTTACGAAAGAGGCGGCGGACGGAAGTACTGACGACATGGGAATTTTAGATTATTATTGGCTTCCGGACAGGGATACCCTAATCTATTTTTACGCGAAGAAAAATCCGAATCCCTATACGATGGTTGTCGTTCAACCGGCGAAAGCCCCTGTGGTGGACACCGAAGATCCCAACGCGGAAGACCGGGGAACGCCGCCTCCAGCCGAGCCGGTCTACGAAAAACGCGCCAATAATCCTCAGATTACGGAATTAAATACCTTGCAGCTGCCAGAGAGCAGCGATGAAAACGCCGAACCGGAAGACCGCTATAATATCACGATTGATGATTTTCCCGCAGGCGGACAAATACAAAAGATTGTCGCGTCAACCTTTACGAATCTGATCTATCTGACGGTAAAGACAAGCGTCGGCGGCCTGCAATTGCTGGAAATCGACGTCATGAAGACCACAAGATATCTGCATAAGTCAGGGGAAACCATTACGAATATGGCGGCGTCTGATCTTTATGGAACGCTATATATCGAAAGTAAAACCGGAAATACCAAACAAATATTCGCGCTAAGCGGTTTAGAGCGGCAGGTGGTATCTACCGACGTCAAAGATTATATTTTGGGGGATCGGGCGGGAAAAATCTATGTCGGAAGAGTGGAGAATGATTACCTGATCAAGATAGAGATTGGCAACGACCGGACAGAAATTAAGCAAACCGTCGGATTATCCCCGCTATGGCAAGGCCGGATTCCCTTCAAAGACCAACGGATCATTCTCGGCTCTTTAGGGGAAGTCATTATTTATAATGACGACAGGGCCTATGTCATTACCGGCGGAGAAGAAAAAGAAATTCCTCTGACAGGAGAGCGGGCGATTATTTCAGGCGACGGAGCGGAACTCATTCAAATCATCGCTGAGAATGAAAATACAAAACTGAAACTGGAACCATTTAACCGCTAGTTATCGTTCACTCGCTCACTGGCGGAGCTGTCAGCTGCACTTCCAGGTGATCTAAAATATCACGCAATTGATTGATCTGTTCAAGGATGGCGGCCATATCGATTTCACCGGCTCCGGCGGGATTGCTTTCCGCTGGCGGCTCGGAAGGCGGGATCAGACTGGCGCTGCTTTGGCCGAGGGTCGAAGGCTGCGGCGCTCGGTCGCCGAATATTTGGATTAAGGCGTCTCCCAGGTTCTCCGACATAATGATGCGATCCGCATACGCTAAAATAACCCGTTTCATTTCCGGAATGCTGCCGCTTTCCGATAGCAGATAAATAGGTTCGACATACAGGAAATTACCGGCGACGGGAAGAACCAGTAAATTGCCGCGGATGACGCTCGATCCTTTTTGATCCCAAAGAGCCAGCTGCTGGGAAATTTCAGCGTCCTGATCAATACGGGATTCCAGTTGGAGCGGACCGTCAATCTCAATATTTTTAGGCAGGGTATAGAGAATTAATTGGCCGTAGTTAGCGCCGTCCATTCTCGCTCCCAACCAGGCGACCATATTGTTTCGGGTATTGGTAGAGCTGGAGGCCGGCGTAAAAGGAAGCATTAAAACATATTCCGCTACGCGCGATTCCGGTAGTTTCAGGATCGTGTAATACGGTTCCATGTTCTGCGGCTTGGATAGATATAATTCCTTCGCCACATCCCAAACGTCTTCTTTATTATAGAAAACGGAAGGATTGGTCATATGGAAGGTTTTTAACATATTGCATTGAATCGTAAAAAGGGTTTCAGGATAGCGCAAATGCGGAACGAGGGATTTCGGTATCTGATCAAAGGATTTGAAAACATCAGGAAAAATCTTCATATACGTTGCCAGAAGAGGTTCCGCAGGGTCAAGGGCGTAAAAATCCACGGTTCCGTGATAGGCGTCGATCACCACTTTTACGGAATTGCGAATATAGTTAAAGCCGCGATCCGGATAGGTATTGGAGTAAGGCAAGGCGCTCGACGTCGTATAAGCGTCGAGAATCCATTTTAACCGGCCTTCATCGATAACCAAATAAGGATCTTCGTCATAGGTCAGGAAGGGCGCTAACTTAGTGACTCGTTCCTTGATATTGCGGTGTAACAAGATCCGGCTGTCGGCGATAATTTCGCTGGACAGGTAAAAGCGAGCCGTCCGGTGCTGAAGAGAGAGCATGAGCTTATTCAGGGGAGTGAAGCGGATACCGGTTGTACCTTCGTAGATATTCTCGGCATTCTCATTGCCCAGCGGATAGTCAAACTCTTTGATGGAATTATCGACGACGACCCAATCATTGGTAAGCTCTCCATAATAGATCCGAGGCTGTTCTAAATTAAATACGGAAAACGAAGTCTGCGCGGGGACGTCTTTAATGGCAAAGGACGGCAAGCCGTCGGGCGTTACCGCATTCGCAAACGAGGCGGCAATCCCAAACCCGTGCGTATATTTAAAGCGAAGATTGACAAACGTTTGCGCTTTCGCGTCCAGATCAGGAGGGGAAATTTCGCGGGGGGAAAGCATCACCTGACGATATTCACCATCGACCGTATAGCGGTCAACGTCAATGTCGTGAAATTTATAATAGAGCCGAATGCCCTGTTTTTGGGTGTAGGTCTGAAGCATCGGTCGCGTATCGTTCAAACGGATATTATTGAGCGTCTCCATATTTTGCGCGAGCAAATCCGCGTTTAAAGGGGTATTTCCCAGATAATCCTCTTCCTGAATATTGTCTAAACCATAGCCGTAACGCGTCCAGGAAATCTCGTTTTGGATATAGGGGGCTTCCTTGACCAGCTCGTTGGGAATCACCACCAATGACTGGACGAGGGAAGGGTAAACGCCGTAAAGCGAAATAGAAACGAGGAAAGCGGTGATCACCGGCAAGGTCAATAAGCGGATATCTTTCAAAAATAAGCTGGCGGCGGCCAGAAGGAAACCGATGACACAAATAACGATCAATATATATAACACCGGCAAGCTGGTATGGATGTCCGTATAACCGGCGCCCACAACATGACCGCTGTTGGAATAGAGCAGGGTGTAAATATCCAAATAGTAGCCGAACGCTTTCAAGGCAAACAGAATAGAAAACAGAAAGGCGATATGCCGACGGGCGGAAGGGTCTACCTTGAGCGCTCCAGGCAGCCATAGCCGCGGAGAATGAAAACGGATGACCTTGGTTATGAAATAGAAGAGAATGGTAAAGAAGGTGAGAAAGCCTATGGGCGCAAAAAAGGCTTCATACAGGGTTTGCATAAAGGGCAAGCGGAAAAAATAAAAGGAGAGATTGCGTCCGAAGACGGGATCGCTGGCGTCGAACGGCGTGGCTTGAATGAACATTAATACTTCCAGCCAACCGGTGAAACTGGCAATAAAGCTAATTAAGAAGCTAACCACCGCCGAGATGATTAATAACCAGTAAATGATATATCGGTTATTCAGATTCGATATGGATCGGTCCATGTCATGAACCAAACGCAGTCGTTTGTTTAAACGATCTTGAATGAAGGTCATGATTGCGTGCCGGATGGACAGCAAGGTGGCGGCAATAAAGACAAATAACACGGCGGTATTTATAGATTGAAGGATGGATTTACTGACGAGGGGTTTCCAAAACAGCTGAAGATACCCTAAATCCTTAAACCACAGCCAATCTTCATAGAGTCCGCTGGCAGCGGCGGCAAGGCCAAGAATAAAAATTACGATGACAACGGGAATAAGTCGGCGCAAATAAAAAACCTCCTGCAAATTTTTTTAATGATCTTAGATATAATATATTCTGTCCTTTCCCGGCAAATCCCTTCCATAGCCATTCAAAATAAATCAAGCCGAAACAGTAACATAAAGCGTCATAAATCCATAATTTGTTAATACAGAGAATATACCATTCAATATAAAAGGAAAAAGGAGGGATTACCATGTTTTTTGGCCGACATTCTAATGGCGCGGAACCCTGTCAAATGCCAATCATGAATTTTGGCGCACCAAATCAGATGATGACGTATGCGCCTATGGACGCCAGTCTAAACGCTCCCAATCCCAATCAGATGGCGGGGATGGAGTCTTGTATGCCGCAAATGTCATCGCCTGCGAACGGCTATTTCGGCCCTACTGCGTTTAATATGTGTATGCCGGAAACCTGTATGCCCGGCTATGGCTGTTATGAGCCTGTTCGCGGGGAATCAGGAGCGAATGCCGCCGTTTATGTTGTTCGCAGGGGAGATACAGTTTACAGGATTGCCCAGGAAAATGGGGTGAGTTGGGAAACGCTGGCTTCGTACAATCAACTGGAACGTCCGGAATTGATTTATCCGGGGCAACGTTTGCTGATTCCGGCGTATGCGTAAGAAGGCGTGTTTTAGCGGTGACGATGGCAGCTGCTGCCGCGCGCCGGTTGCCATCCAGCTAAATCTGAGCGCGAGGTTCTTCTAAAACTAAATTTTCTTATATACCGTATGGTTTCTGCGAATCAGGATAAAATAAGCGCAGAGTCCGCTTCTTCTTAGCAAGGTAACCACTACTGGTTATCGATAGTTAAGAAAGAGCGGACTCTTTCTTAACTCTTTGTACCCTCCTGATGAACTATGATATAATCGTAGAAAAACGAAAGGGATTTGTGGTGAGGAAAAAACAAAGAGAATTTCGCGAATATTTTTCGCGGGAGATATGGGTCTACCTTGGCTTGATCATCGTAGCCGCTCTGATCGTGGGAAAACTGGTCTGGCTGCAAGTCGTTCAATCTTCAAGTTTAAAGGTGACGGCGGCGGAAAAACGAAATACAACCACGGGAAACATGATGTTAGCCGAACGCGGCAGCATATTCGATCATACCGGACACGTGATGGCCCAAAGCGTGCGCGTAAAAGAAGTCTATGCGGATCCCGAAACTTTAACGGCTCAAATAGATGACGGCAAATGGAAAGAGAGCAAAGAAGAGATCGCCCTGAAATTGGCGGCTATTTTGGAGCTGAATGAAACCGATGTGCTGAATAAATTGAATTTAAATCATCTCCAATGGACGAGTCTTGCCCATCAGGTGGATCTGGACAAGGCTACCGAAATCATGTCCTGGGGAATCCCCGGAGTCGGCCTGAGTGATGAGGCAAAACGCGTCTATCCTCTGGGGAGAATGGCGGCCTCCGTTTTGGGTATTGTCAATGGGGAGGGACATGGCGTGGAAGGGCTGGAGGCTTTCTATGACCAGCTCCTGTTTGGCACGCAAGGAATTGCCTCTAACGATCAAAGTACAGCCGCGGGAGCGAATTTGACACTGACCTTAGATTCAACGATTCAGTATTTAATGGATCAGCAGGCCGTCGAATTGATGGCGGAAACCAAAGCAAAACGCGTTACGATTCTGGCGATGGATCCTCTGAACGGCAAAGTCTTGGGGATGTCTACGCTCCCTGATTTTGACCCGAATCATTATGATACGAGCGACCCCGAAGAACGGCGGAATACCTCCATCAGCTTCGCCTACGAACCGGGATCCACTTTTAAGCCGATTACCGGCGCCGCCGCGCTGGAAGACAGAATCATCAGCGCCGATGAACTATTTGACGATCCCGGATATTATAAGGTGGGCTCCAGAACCATAACCAATTGGGATTCCGATCAGCAGTCGCACGGGCAGATCAGCTTCAGCCGCGGCATGGAATTATCCTCGAACGTCGTCTTGGCGCAGGTCGGTCAAAAGATAGGGAAAGACATATTTTACACCTTCCTCAATGCCTTTGGTTTTGGCCAAAAAACCGGAATCGATATTGCCGGGGAGGAAACAGGTTTGCTGGTTCCTTTAGAGAAGGTGAGAGATCTCGAATTAGCGACGATGTCTTTCGGGCAGGCAAATCTGGTAACGCCGATTCAATTATTGACGGCGGTATGCGCGATCGTGAATGGCGGAACGCTTTACAAGCCCTATATCGTAGAGAAAATAACCGACGCCGAGGGGAGGATTCTCACGGAAACTGAGCCTATGGCGGTACGTCAGGTATTGTCAGAGTCCACGGCGCGGCAAATGAACGGCATCCTGCAACAAGTGGTGGATCAGGGAACCGGAGGCTTAGCCAAAATTCCGGGAGTCAGAGTCGGCGGCAAAACAGGGACGGCGCAAAAAGTTGATCCGGAAACAGGGGAATATTCAACGACGGATTATATCGCCTCTTTTATAGCTTTTGCGCCGGCGGACGCGCCCAGAATCGCCCTCTTAATCGTGGTCGATACGCCGGTAGAGGGATCTCATCAGGGGGGAACGATTGCGGCGCCCCGCGTAAAAAATATTATTGAAGGAACCTTGCAATACTATAATATCCCGGTCGCTGAAGATACGCCCAGCATGGTCACTATTCCGGAGACCGCGATGACGTTAAGGCCGTCGCCGCGAGAGGTTGAACCCGAACATGAACCTATCAAAGGAGAAACCGTCGTCCCTGATCTCACCGGCTTGACGATGCGGCAGGCGGGCAACGCGATCGCTCAAGCTGAATTACATTTTAATTTCACCGGCTCAGGGCTGGTCGCTGAACAGCAGCCCGAAGCGGGAAAAGTCGTTCCGCAAGGAACCGTGGTAGAAGTGACATTTTCATCCATTTCCAATGAATAGCGGTTAAATAGTGAAACAGGGGGAATACAACATGGTTTTGGAAAGCCAGGTGGAAAAAGAGCAAGAGGCGTTAATTCATAACGTACAAAGCTGCGTCCGCATCCGCAGCGTCAGGACGCCGGAACAAGCCGCTCCGGGAGCGCCGTTCGGGCCAGGCGTGCAACAGGCCTTGGAATGGTTTTTGGCGGAGGCTGCCCGGATGGGATTTAAAACCAGGAACATCGACGGCTACGTCGGCACGGTTGAATTTGGCAGCGGCGACGTCTTTGGCGTGATGGGACATCTGGACGTCGTTCCCGAAGGCGACGGCTGGAGTGTTCCTCCTTACGCGGCGGCGATCAAGGACGGCAAGCTCTATGGCCGCGGCGCCTCGGATGATAAAGGGCCGACCCTGGCGGTGCTGCACGCCATGAAGGTACTCAAGGATTCCCAATGGCCGCTCAGGAGAACGATCCGGTTGATCCTGGGAACCGACGAAGAGTCCGGTTGGGCGGATCTGGATTATTACCGGCAGCGTGAAGAGCTTCCCAGCGAGGGCTTTACCCCCGACGCCAAATTCCCCCTGATTCACGCCGAGAAAGGCCTATTGCAGCTGGAACTGTCTAAAAAAACCAAGGCGCTTTCTCATATCGTCTCTTTAACCGGGGGAGAACGACCGAATATCGTGCCGGATCATTGTCACATCAGAATCAAAGGGATTGCGGAATCAGTCATCAGGGAAAAAATAGAAGCGTTTTCCTGTCCCGCCGAAATATCGCTAGACCTGCTGCCGTCGGATAACCAGGAACAGACCCTTCTGGTAAAAGGCGCGGGCGCGCATGGCAGTCTGCCGCAGGAAGGTAAAAACGCCGCCCTTTATGCCGTACAATTCCTGCGAACCTTGCCACTGGACCGGGAAGAACAAGCGTTGCTGCAATGGATCAGCGATCAGCCGGGCAATGGCTTCCACGGGGAAGGCTTCGATTTGGCTCTGAGCGACGAGGTATCCGGGAAGCTGTCTCTGAATGTGGGGATCCTGGAGATCCAAACCCATACAACGCGCCTGGTGGCGGATATCCGTTACCCGGTTACTTGTCAGGGCGAAGGGATTGTAGAACAAATATCGCGGGTTTGTAAGCAAGAAGACTATACGGTAAACGTTTTGGTCCATCAATTGCCGCATCATGTCGCTAAAGACAGCGATTTAGTGCAAACGCTTTTAGCGGCGTATCATGAAGTCACAGGAAAAGACGCCTATGCCTTGGCCATCGGGGGAGGAACTTACGCCAAAGCCTTGCCCCAAGGGGTAGCCTTCGGCGCGGTATTCCCGGGAGAACCGGATATGGCGCACTGTGCCGATGAATATATCCGGATAGATCATCTGCTCCTGTTGACGAAAATATATACCCAGGCGTTGTTTAAGGTGGCGGCGGTTGATACGTCCGGCGTGAAACCAGAAAGGAATGAATAGAGGATGAAGGCACAAGCAGACAGAGCCAAAGAATTCTTGCGTTCATTGTCCGAAATCTCGGCGGTGTCCGGCTATGAATATCGGCTGATAGAACAGATCGAGGCCGGATTCCGTCTGATTGCCGATGAAATCACGCAGGATTCTTTTCATCATGTATATGCCAGGAAGAAGGGTTCTAAAGGAACGAGCAAGATCATGCTGGCGGCGCATTCGGATGAAATCGGCTTGATGATCACAGACGTCGATCAAAGAGGGTTTTTGCATTTCACGCAAATTGCCGGCGTGGACGCCAAAACGCTGTTGGGACAAGAAGTGACGGTGCACGGGGAACAAGACGTCCCCGGCGTGATTGCTTCCGTCCCGCCGCGGGCATTGACCTCCGATAACGGACAGAGCATCATAAAGATGGAGGACATGAGGATCGACGTTGGGATGCCGCAGGCCCAGATCCGGGAAGTGATCGACGTGGGTGCGACAGTCACCATCCGCCGCAAAATGACGGAATTGCTGAATAACCGGGTAGCCGGTAAGGCTTTTGACGATCGGGCGGGTATCGTGGCGATGGCGGTGTGCTTTGAAGAATTGGAAAAAATGCATCATCTTCATGATGTGATGGCCGTGGCGACCGTGCAGGAGGAAGTCGGAATTCGCGGCGCCGGGATCAGCGCTTATCGCTTAGCCCCCGATCTGGCGATCGCCATCGACGTGACCCATGCTTCCACATCCGATCATAAGAACCCGTCCATCGAACTGGGCAAAGGGCCGGCGGTGGCGATTGGGCCCAACATCCATCCGGCTATCGCCAAGAAGCTGGGAGAAATCGCCCAGGAAAACAGGCTTTCTTATCAATTTGATCCCAATCCCGGCGCGACCGGAACAGACGCGCGCGTGATCCAGATCACACAGGCCGGGATACCGACCGGATTACTCAGTATTCCCTTGCGCTACATGCACACCTCGGTCGAAATGCTGGAGATGAAAGATGTGGTGAATACCGGTAAATTGCTGGCGTATTTTATCGCGTCTTTGCCGGAGGACTTGGAGGACTTTCTATGCTATTAAAAGAATTAACGGAGTTAAATGGCGTTGCCGGTATGGAGAAACCGATTCGGGAGGCCCTGATTCAAGCGTTGGAACCTTCCGGCTGTGCCTGGCGGATCGATAAAATCGGCAATCTGATCACCTCAAGAAACACGTTAAGCACCGCTCCCAGGGTCATGCTGTCCGCTCATATGGATGAGGTGGGCTTGATGATTACGGAGATTGACGCCGACGGGACCTTAAAATTCCGAACGGTTGGCGTGATCAATCCCCGTCTGTTGGTTTCTAAAGCCGTCAGGCTCCATGAAACCCTGAATGGCGTCATCGGCTCCAAAGCCATTCATTTGCAGAAACCGGCGGAACGGAAAAAAGACTTTACCCTGGAACAGTTATATATTGATATTGGCGCCAATTCCAAAGAAGAGGCGGCCAAACAGGTAAAAGTGGGGGATTACGCCTACTTTGCCACCGCTTTTGAGCCGCTGGGAACAGGGCATTATAAAGCGAAGGCTTTGGACGACCGTGTGGGCTGCGCCATACTCGCGGAAATCATGAAAAAGGATTACGGGTTTCCCCTCTACGGAGTATTTACGGTTCAGGAAGAAATTGGGCTGCGGGGCGCGCAAGTGGCGGCTTATCAGGTCGATCCCGCTTTCGCCGTCGTCCTGGAGGGGACGGCAGCCGCGGATCTGCTGGAAGACGAGGAGAGCGCCTGGAGTACGGAAGTCGGACAGGGTCCGGCTTGCTCCATCATCGATAGCACGACCCTGTATCAGCCTGAACTCGTGCAATATGTAAAAAAAATAGCCGAAAAAAACGACATTCCTTTGCAATTTCGCCGCGGCTCGGCTGGCGGCAATGACGCCGGCAAAATCCACTTGAATAAATCCGGCGTACCCACGATTACCCTGAGTGTCCCCTGCCGCTATATTCACTCGCCGGTATCGGTCATGGCCGAACAGGATTATCGTGATTGTATCCGGCTGACCGAGGCGATATTGCGGGAGCTGCCTTATGCGGTAATGAACCGAACCTGAAAAACGCGCAAAATCAGGGAAAACGCACAAAATGTAAAGGGAGGGATCTTAGCGTATGTCGCATCATTCTGAGGATATTCAATATCCGTTGCTCCAACGCCTGACACAGCAATTCGGCCCGTCCGGCTCGGAAAACAGCGTGATCCAGGCGATTCTGCCGGAAATACAGGCGTTTAGCGATGAAACCAAAATAGACGCCTTAGGAAACCTTATCGCTATCAAACAGGGAACCTCCGGCAAACAGATCATGATCTCGTCTCATGTTGATGAGATCGGAATCATCGTGACCTACATGGATAAAAACGGCTTTCTTCGTTTCACGGCAATCGGCGGCGTCCATGTCAGCAGTATGCCGTACCGCCGCGTCCGCTTCCAAAACGGAACGGTAGGCACCATTGGCGTGGAAAAGCTGGATAAGCTCAGCGATCTGAAATTAGAAAAACTGTATATTGACATTGGCGCGGCTTCCGAAGAAGAAGCGGCGGTCAAGGTGGGCATCGGCGACAGCGCTGTTTTCGTGGGAGAATACGCGGAAATGGGTTCCAGAATCATGGCCAAAGCCTTGGATAACCGGGCCGGCTGCTTTGTGCTGATCGAAGCGATGAAACGGGTACGCTCTCCGCATACCTTAGCCTTTGCTTTTACCACCCAGGAGGAAGTCGGCTTACGGGGCGCCCGACCGGCGGCCTATGCTTTAGAACCGGACGCCGCCATTACGGTGGACGTCACCCGCACCGGCGATACCCCCAAAGCGCAGCTGATGTCCGTCAAGCTGGGAGACGGGGTGGCGATTAAAGTCATGGACCGTTCGATTGTCGTCTCTCCCGCGGTGAAGGAATGGATGATCCAAACGGCGAAGAAGCGGAACATCCCGTATCAATACGAAGTCCTGGAATCCGGCGGGACGGAATCCGGGATGATTCAATTGACGAAAACCGGCGTCCTGACCGGCGTCCTTTCGATTCCGGCGCGTTACATCCACAGTCCGGGCGAAATGATCGATCAGCGTGATCTGGAGACAACGATCGCTTTATTGGTCGCTTTGCTCCAGGATTCTTTGGAAGAAAACCCCTTATTTTAGTCGCCTAAGAGAAAAATACTGAGATTTTGTTGAGATTTTTGCTTATATTCTCGATTTTTTCGTTGCAATCCCAGCCTGTTCTATAGTAAAATAGATAGTGATTTGTTTTATATAAACATATCTTGCTTTTGCGCCACTAGCTCAGCTGGTAGAGCATCCGACTCTTAATCGGCAGGTCCTGGGTTCGAATCCCCGGTGGCGCACCAAAATCTATTGCCCCGTGCAAATAGCAGATAGCAGACAAAAAAAGCTCGTAACCATACGAGCTTGAGGACGCCCGAGAAGTGATTTTCGGGCGTCCGTTTTTTCGTAGATCCAAGCGGCGGATTCTTCCTCACCTACCATCCCCTTGCCGTTGCAGAGCCTCGCGCATTTTGACCGCGAGCTTATCGCAAACCTCGTCCGGGTGCGTCACCATCAGCATATGGCCGCCGGTGTGGAAGGTCACCAGTTCTTTATACGGCGCACGCAACCGCTCGAATACAAGCCGCGTATACTCCGCGGTGAAGAGCTTGTCGCCACTATCCGCCAGAACATAGACCGGACAGCGCAGGGAACCGTCGGTTATCGCGGGGAATCTTGTGGTGAACAGGCTTGCCAGAAAATGCAGGGAGTAGCGAGACAGGCACAAATCGTCGCGTTTCACGTTTTCCCATATCGCCGCGTCCTCGCTGATTCTCTCGGGATTCAGGTAAAAACCGAGCGGTAAGCTCAAATTCGGCAGCAACCGCAACCGCGCCATAAGACGTACCGCGCCTTGCGTGGGACGGTAAATGCAGCGCAACCATTGCGGAAAGCGCGATATGCCTATGGATTCGGGAAGCTCCGAGAGCAGCATGTTGTGGGGGAAGGCGGCCGCGACGCGTCTGTCTTCCGCGGCAAGCGCGGCGGTGACAATCCCGCCTTGACTGGAGCCGAATACAATCACCGAAAGACTTGGGTATCGCTCCAAGGCGAATGTTACCGCGTCGCGGCTATTTTCCACGATGTCCCGCAAGGTATAGCGGCGTACCTCGCGCGGACTTTTGCCGTGTCCGATCGGGTGTACTCCCACGACGGCGAAGCCGCGTTCCGCAAAGCCGCGTAGCAGCGGTTCGTAGAACAGCGGGTGTGTCATCGTCGCCGGGATAAAGATAATCGTAGCCTCCGGCTCGGCGGGTTCCCAAACCGACAGGACAATGCGCGTCCCGGCGAACGGAATTTCGCATTCCGCGTATTTTGTGTTCATCGTACCGGCTCCGTAAGATAGCGCCGCATGGCCGTCAATCGCGCCGCGCC
>JAITOS010000151.1 GCA_031289815.1 Peptococcaceae bacterium
TCATAGTAGAACGAGGCGGCTGTTTCGTCCATCCCGGCGCCGCCAAGTTTTGGCTGTACCACCGTTCCGTCCGCCAGCAGAATCTTAACCGCGCCGTCGGCTTCGTAGTCATAGGGGAAGCGGTTGTGGTAATAGTCCGCGTGGACGCGAATCTCCACGCTCGTCGCCCCCAGAACCGCTTGCGCAAAGTGTCCCTCGAATGTCCCCTCAATGGCGCGCGGGTGCAGCGGATTTTCGCCGGAAACCGTGAACTCCCAATCTCCCGTGATGATGTTAGCCGCCCGACTGCCTTGCCAAACGAGGATCAAATCACGCGGATCGAGAGCGCCGATTTCAAACTCGTCGGCTTGTCCGGCTACGCCCCAATGACCGGTAGCGCGACTGGGCAAGATGATTTCACCGTCCGGCTTTTGTACCTCTATACTGACGAAACCCCAACCGTAGACAGGCGCGTCAGTAATCAGGTGCGCGATCGTGAGCTTGCCGCCGTCCAGCGTTATGCCGGTAATCTCCGCAAATTCCGCACCCGGTACGCGAACGGACTCGGTCATGCCGATATGCTCTCCGATATTGAAGCCGGTGGGCTGGTCCTCCTCAAAGATGCGGAAGTCGGAAGCGATCGTGTCGAAGCGCACCTTAAATTCGTCGTCGATGACGTCGAGCAGATAGACAAACATACTGACGACGATCGTGTTCGCGTCCTCCACCGTTACGCTGATGTCGCTGGTTTCAAGTATACTCCCGTTATTCACAAAGCACAGCGACGCCGAATCCGGGAGTTTGGCGCCCGTAGGGTCTTGAAGCCGCAGCTGGAGATAGACGCCGTGACGAATGGGATCCAGTAATCCGGCCAGCGGTTCAATCGTGACTTCGCCGCTGTTGGCTTGGACGGTGATGCCGTTGCCGGTTCTGATATACGGCGCGGCGGCGGAATTGTTGAAGATCGAATTGTAGAACGCGCCGACATCCAGCGCGCCGCTCACCGCCAGCGCCGCTGTAGCCACTGTCAGCGTCAGCAGGGCGGCAGCCGCAACCATCGCCAGACGCCTGCGGAGACGGCGCGGCGCGTGCGGATATTCAGCCGTCTGCCGGGGATCATTGTGTAATTTATTCATCGTAAGCTCCTTTACTCGTTCGGCAGACCACGTTTCCTTCGGAAAGGCGCTGTCGTTTATGCCTTGTCTTTTCATTTTCCGAACCCCTCCTTGTCCAGGATGAACCTGATTTTTTCCCGGCCGCGTACCAGGCGGTGCTTGACCGCCGATTCGGTCATTCCTGTCTCCGCGACGATAGCGGCGACCGTCTGCGAACCGTAATAGTGGCGCAGGAATATTTCGCGGTCGGGGGCGTCCATGCCGAGGATCGCCGCCTTTACCGCCTGTTGTTCAGCGCCCGCAATCATCGCTTCTTCTACGCTCATGCCAGCCGAAGCGATGCTTTCCTCCTCCAGCGGCAAACTTTCGCAGACCACACGCAGTTTGTTTTTCGCCTTGTTGCGGGCGATAGCGCCGAGATAAGCTTTGAGGTTTTCCTTTTGTAAGCTGCCCGCGCTCTTCCAGAGGGCGAGAAAGACGTCGGACGCGATTTCTTCGACGTCCTCAGACGTCATTCGTTCGCCGACGATACGGCGGATAATTGCGCAGACATAAGCGGTATACTTGTCTATGATCCCTCCCAGGGCCTTTTCACTACCGCCCCGAATGGCGCGTAACAGGAGTACATCCATCATCGCTGTGAACCACCTCCTCATCTATCCTTTTGACGGCCGTCACCCTTATAGACACTTAAAATCGGCGTTCCGTGCCGCCGACAATGAAAAAAACAGAAAAAATTGATAGCATTTCCGGTCTGATTGGGTATAATATAGAATAGGAATGTTATGCGAATGATATCGATACGATGGAAAGGGAAGATGCAATTTGCCGCTACACGTTCATTTCGTCGGCATTAAAGGAACGGGAATGAGCGCCCTGGCTCAAATCAGCGCGCAGCTGGAAGATGCGGTCGTGACCGGCTCTGACGTCTCGGAGCGGTTTTTTACCGACAGCGTTTTAGAACGGGCACGCATTCCTGTCTTTGAATTTTCAGCAAATAATGTCCAGGATAAAGATCTGGTGGTGGTTTCCGCCGCCTATCCCGCCACGCACCCGGAAATCGTCCGCGCCGGCGAGCTTCATATCCCCGTCCTGAGCTATCCGCAGTATCTGGGCCGTTTAATGTCCAAAAAACGGGGGATTTCCGTCTCCGGTACGCACGGCAAGACGACCACGACCGCCATGATCGGACTGACCATGATCCAATCCGGCTGCGACCCGCTCATCATCGTCGGCAGCGACGTACCGAGCATCGGCGGCAATACCCATTGCGGACAGGGAGATTTCTTCCTGGCCGAATCCTGCGAGTACCGGCGGCATTTTCTTAACTACTCTCCCGAATATTTAGTGATTACCAATATAGATTTTGATCATCCGGATTATTTCCCCGATCTGAACGACGTGATTCGAGCTTTTCAGGAATTCGCCCGGAAGGTACCGTCTCACGGCCGCGTCTTTATCTGGGCGGAAGATCCGCACCGGCGCGAAATTCAAGCGAGCGCCCCCATCACCACCTTTGGTTTTTCCGAAGAGGCGGATATCCGGGCGGTAGACCTCGTCTTCAGCCAAGAGAAGTGTACGATGAAAATCCTCGCCGGGGGCAAGTACGCCGGTGATCTGGCTCTCCACCTGCCGGGAAGTCACAACGTCCTCAACGCGCTGGCGACGATTGCCGTCTGCCGGGAGGTCGGCGTTCCCATGCCGGAAATTCTCGCCAGTCTCAGCCGTTTTAACGGCTCCAAAAGGCGCTTTGAACATCTCGGCCAGCGCCACGGCGCTCTCATCGTGGACGATTACGCCCATCACCCCACCGAGATCCGCACGACGCTGGAAGGCGCGCGTCTCTCTTATCCCGATCGCCGGATTCGCGCCGTCTTTCAGCCGCATACGTTCAGCCGTACCCAGACGCTCTTACATGAATTTTCGCAGTCCTTTTTTGCGGCGGATGAGGTCGTGGTCGCTGATATCTTCGCCTCCGCCCGCGAGAAAAACTCGCCGACCCTGCTATCCGCCGCCGCGCTCGCCGATTTGATCCGGGAGCAGGGCGTGAACGTCCGCTACCTCGGCGATTTAAACGCGATCAAGGACTATCTGGACAAAACCATAGCCCCCGAAGATCTCATATTGACCTTGGGAGCCGGTGACGTCTATCAGGTGGGCCAGCGTTTGCTTGGTTAAACCCGTTTTTTGATGGTCTCGTATTTCTGAAACCACTCCGGGAAGATTTTTTTAAATTGAACCGGTTTGAAATCCTCCCGGCGCACGATGATATGCGTAGAAGATCCCGTCGCGCACAGCTCGCCTTCGCCGTTGACGACATGATAGCCGTACACGGTTTTTAAGCCGTCGTTCTGTTCTACCCACGTCTCCACGGTGACTTGATCGCCATAGCGGACGGGTTTTTTGTAGGTCGCTTCCACCTGATAGACCGGCGCGGAAAAGCCGGCCTTTTCCATGTCCAGGTAATCATACCCCGCGTCCTCGACGAACTGAGTCCGCCCCAGCTCGAACCATTTAAGATAATTCGCGTGATAGATGATCCCCATCATATCGGTGTCGGCGTAAGAAATTTGGATGTCTGTTTTAGAAATGTACGGTTGATTGGTCTCTGTCGTCTTCATCGCGTCGCTTTCTCCTGTTTACACGTTATTTCCCCTATGGCCTGGAGGATCGCCGGCCAATCCTTGCAGCGCACGATCTCCCGGGGCAATGCTCCCTGATTGTAGGTCGTATCCAATAACAGCACCGGCACGCCGCTCGCAGCAATTTTTCGGGCGTTTAGCTGGTAATCTTCAATAAAAAGCTCCATGCTCCATTGCCTGACCAGCTTTTCCTTGCCGCCCAGATTGCTGAACAGCACCGTTTCGTGCGGAATGCGATGCCGACGCAGCCAGCGCCTGGTCACTGCCTCGTCTTCCGGGCGGCGGGCCGTGAGATAAACCACCTCATGCCCCAGCCGCAGAATGCCTTCAATCCCTTCTTTGGCGCCGACCACCGGCTGCGGCGTTCCGAGTAACTGTTCCATATTGTTCTCAAAAAAGGTATTCATATCTTCCGGCGGTACGTCATAGGCCAGATGCATTTCATATTTTTCCAACACGGTAATATTCTTGCGATAATACCCGTTTAATTCGCTCACCCACACCGGATAGCTGTCGGAAATCACGCCGTCAATATCCACGCCAATTCTCAATCCACTCCACCTCTCTTACTCAGCCTTCCCCAGCTCCGCGTTGATTTCCAGCAGCAGCTGCTGGCGCATGGCAAAAAGCTTCGCCGATAAGTCCACGATATAGGTATGCGGATTGCTCAGCCTTTTGACCTCATCCCAGAGGGTATTCAGCTCCCCGGCCGCGTATTGCCGGATAGCCGCCAGCTCCGGCAACGCATATACGCATTTGCCGCCGCGAAAAACCGGCGTCAGCAGCTCTCGCGTGCGGAAATCACAGAGCGTTTTTTTCTTCCAGACCTGCACGGGATCGAAGATGGTCAGCGGCTGATCCTGGGGGAAATCTTCTTCTTCCAGAGCGATGACATCCGCCAGAGCTTTCCCCTCTTGATTGTAAAAACGCACCACTTTCTTGATTCCCGGATTCGTGATTTTGCTAACGTTTTCCGAGATCTTCAGCCGGGGTTCAAACACGCCGTCCTTTCCTTCCGCCGCCAATTTATACACGCCCCCTAAGGCCGGTTCCTGCCCGGAAGTAATCAAGCGCGTACCGACGCCCCAGCTGTCGATGGCCGCTCCCTGGGCCTGGATCGACCAGATCGTATCCTCATCCAGGTCATTAGAACCCACGATGATCGCCTCGTGCAGTCCGGCTTCATCCAGCAGCTTTCTGGCTTCTCGCGACAAATAGGCCAGATCGCCGCTGTCAATCCGGATGCCCCGGAAGGTATGGCCCTTCGCTTTTAGCTCCAGTCCTACCTGGATCGCGTTGGGCACTCCGGATTTCAGCACATTATAGGTATCGACCAGAAAAAGGCTCTGGCTCGGGAAGGTCTCCGCATAGGCCCGAAAAGCGTCGATCTCTCTCGCAAAACTCTGAACCCAGCTATGGGCCATCGTCCCGGCCACGGGAATCCCGAAACGCTGTCCGGCCAATACATTCGAGGTGGACTGACAGCCGCCGATATAGGCCGCCCGGGAGCCGAACACGCCGGCGTCCGGTCCCTGCGCCCGCCGCAGACCAAACTCCATCACACTGCCGCCGCCGGTGGCCGCCACAATCCGCGAGGCTTTGGTCGCAATCAGGGTCTGATGATTCACGATATTCAGTAAAGCGGTTTCGATCAGCTGCGCTTCCAGTAAAGGCGCTTTCACCCGCAACATCGGTTCATGGGGAAAGACCGGCGTTCCTTCCGGCATGGCGTCTACGTCGCCGCTAAAACGCAGAGTACGGAGTTCCGCCAAAAAATTCTGATCAAACAAGGCCAGACGGTCTAAATACTCCAGGTCTTCTTCCTTAAAACATATATTCTGTAAATAATCCACCGCCTGTTCCAGACCTGCCGCTATCGCGTAGCCGCTCCCTCCCGGCAGGGCGCGGAAAAACAGGTCAAAGACGGCTTCCTTATGCTGAAATCCTTGACGCAAATAGCCTTGCATCATGGTCAATTGATACAAATCCGTGAGCATCGTCAGGTTTTTCATCGCCATCCCCTATCCTCCGACAATCTAGCCGTCCTCGCCTGGTTCTTCCTGCCGCCAGCTTATTCGCCGAAGCTCTTCCCTGCTCTGCGCCACCGCGGCGCTGACCGCTTCCGGCCCCGGGCCGCCTGGAATGTTGCGGTTACGGACACAATATTCAATGCCAATGACCGTAAACAGATCCTCAGCGAACACCGGAGAAATCTCCTGATATTCCGCCAGACTCAATTCTTCCAGGCCCACCTGCTGTTTCGCGCAGCGCAAGACCAGCCTGCCGACGATTTCATGCGCTTCCCGGAAAGGCACGCCCTTCTTGGCCAGATAGTCCGCCAGATCCGTCGCGTTGGTAAAACCGCCCTTCGCGCCCTGATGCATTACTTCTCTGTTCACCCGCATCGTTCGCAGCATCGGTTCCATGACCAGCAAGGATTTTTTCACCGTATCCACCGCGTCAAATACCTGTTCCTTATCTTCCTGCATATCCTTGTTATACGCCAGGGGCAAGCCCTTCATGGTGGTGAGCAAGGCCATCAGATCCCCGTACACTCGACCGGTTTTCCCCCGTACCAGCTCAGCGACGTCCGGATTCTTCTTCTGCGGCATAATGCTGGAACCGGTGGAATAGCCGTCGTCGATGACCACAAACTGAAATTCGCCGCTCGACCACAGCACCAGTTCCTCACACAAACGGCTTAAATGCATCATCAAGATCGCAGCGGCGGCCAGGAATTCCAGCGCGAAATCCCGGTCGCTCACCCCATCCAGGCTGTTGCGGGTAATGCCCGCGAATCGCAGCTCCCGCGCCACCATCTCCCGCCGCAGGGGAAAGGTGGTGGCGGCCAGAGCGCCGGAACCCAGCGGCGAATAATTCAAGCGTTTTCTGGTATCCTTCAGCCGTTCCAGATCCCGCAGGAACATCTGCACATACGCCAGGAAATGATGTCCCAGGGTGATGGGCTGCGCTTTTTGCAAATGCGTATACCCCGGCATCCAGGTTTCTATATGTTCTTCCGTTAAGGCTAGCAAGGTCTCCAGCCAGCCGCCGAGCAGGTCTTTGATCTGATCGATCTCTTCCCGCAAAAAAAGGCGCAAATCCAGCGCGACCTGATCATTACGGCTGCGCGCGGTGTGGAGCTTCTTGCCGGTAGCGCCGATCCGTTCGGTCAGGAGCTTCTCCACATTCATGTGAATATCTTCCGCCCCGACCTCGAAGACGACGGCGCCTCTTTGAATGTCCCGCAAAATCTCCTGTAAGCCCTGGACGACCGCCTGAGCTTCCCCCTCATCCAGGACGCCGATACTTTCCAGCATCCGGGCGTGGGCGACGCTGCCCTCAATATCCTGTTTGTACAACCGCTGGTCAAAACGGATCGAAGAATGAAAGTCTTCCACCAGCGCTTCTGTTTCTTTTTCAAAACGACCGCCCCATAGCTTCATGGGTTCTCCTCCCTTGTATCCTATGTATCCTTATCTCTATTTTAGACGGATTCAAGGTTTGTGTAAAGGGAGGCCCGCTTTTGCCGGGTACTATACTCGCCGCAAAAGCCGATTGGCCTGCGGCGACTAAGCAGGAACGCCGAGCGCGTCCCTTTGCGCCAGGAAGGCGCAAAGGGACAAAAAGCGGAACCGTCCGCCCTGCGCCGCTCCCCAGCAAACAAAAGCGAACCCGCCGCATTTCCTTTCGTTTCACATTTTTATATTTACCCAAGCGGCGACGAAAAATCTATTGACTATGATTTCCAAGAAGACTAATATGATAAGGAGTAAAAGTAAAACAAGCATTTCCCTGAGCTTTTCACCAAGCGCCGAAAACCGGGAGGAGGATATCCATTGTCCGCAGCAAACACACCATCCAGCAGGAAAAAATGGCTTACGCTGAGCGTCACTTTTTTAGGAACGATGACCGCCACCTTGAATACCAGCATTATCAATCTGGCCAATCCCACCCTGGCCCGCGAGTTTCAGATCGGCATCGACCAGGTGCAATGGATTTCCACGCTTTATCTCATCATCGTCAGTTCTCTGATGTTATTGTTTGGCCGCATCGGCGACCGCGTCGGCAGCTATAAAATCTATCTGCTCGGACTCGCGCTCTTTGTCTCCGGCTCGCTTTGCTGCGGTCTCTCCGACAGCTTTCACTTTCTCCTGGCGGCCCGCGTGATTCAGGCGGTCGGCGCCGCAATGATGCTGTCTACCGGGATGGCGCTGGTTACCGCCGCCTTTCCGCTGGAACAGCGCGGTCGCGCCCTCGGCCTGTCAATGATTGCCGTAGGCTTGGGCAATATGGGCGGACCCAGCTTGGGCGGACTCATCCTCAGCTACTTCCATTGGTCCTATATCTTCTTTCTCAACGTCCCCTTCGGCCTCATCGCCTTGTTGCTGGCTATCCGTTTTCTGCGTTCGCCCGTGCCCAGCGACAAGAGCGTTTTCCTTCCCCTCGACCACCTCGGCGCGCTTTTGCTGGCCGTCATCATCAGCTCGCTGATCTTGTGCCTGAACGGCAGCTTTCCTTACAGCGGCTGGTTCATCCTGCTGTTTGCGGCGGCCATCCCCTTGTTTATCCGGCAGGAGAAACGGCATCCGGAACCGCTCTGGAATTTTACCTTGCTAAAAAATCAACGCTTCGCTTTTGGCAATCTGCTGGCCTTTCTCTCCTATTTTGCGCAAATGGCCGTGTTTTTCCTCCTGCCGTTCTATATGGAAGACCTTCTGGCCTTGCCTACCTCCTCCGTCGCTTTGGTGATCGTACTCTCCCCTCTGTGCATGGCCGTCGTCGGCCCCTTCTCCGGCGCGCTCTCCGATAAAATCGGCGCCCTGCGCTTAATGCCCATCGCCTTCCTGCTTTCCATCCTGTCTTTTGTCACCCTGATCACCCTGTCCGACCATTCGCCGCTGTGGCAAATCGCCGTCAGTCTCATCCTCATGGGCAGCGGCATGGGCCTCCTCAACACGCCCAACAACAGCGAAATTATGACGGCGGCCGGCAAGACCTACGCGGGCTATGCCAGCGGCTTCGTGGGCACCACCCGTAATCTGGCTTTCTGCTTTGGCGCCGCCGTCTCCGCCAGTGTTTTCCCCCTGTTGCTGCGGCTCTTTTCCGTCCATCACGCCCATTCGGTCGCCTATATCAGCGCCCTGCGCGTCCTGATCATCGCCGCCGCGCTCATCACCTCAACCGGGCTGGTCATCTGCCTTTATCTGTTAAAACATCAAACCCCGCAACAAAGCCATTCCCGAGTCAAAATGTAGGAATAATCAAGTAGTAATCTACATCTAAGCCAGTTTTATGGCATCTCTATTGGGTCCATAACTCCACACACTACCGTCCGTTCCGATTGTCAAATATGCGTAATTCGTGGCGTGTATAATACGCCGCCCATCTTCCGTATATTCGTCCCATCCCTTATCACCATTCAACGGTGTAATATTATCTCCTTTTGGCGGAGTCGAAGTAACAGGCACTTTATTAACCGGCTCAGAAGTTGGCGGTTGGTTAATCGTCGATAACCCCTTATACTCGGCAAACCCATCAGCTATGGCCTTTGCGATGCGCTGTAAATATACATCGTCCTTGAGTTTCACCGCGTCGCTGGCATAGTCAATGAACCCGCATTCACAAAGCACAGCTGGCGCATCGGTGTCGCGTAAGACCTGAAGATTTCCAAATTTAACCCCTCGGTTTGCCCACAAACCAGCTATTGCTAACTTGGGCGCGATAACGGAGGCCAACTTCTCCCCTTCTCCACCCGCTTTCAAAGCGAACACTTCCGAGCCGGTGCCCGAATGCGTGTCGCTGGCGTTGGTGTGGATGCTGATGAAGTAATCCGCCCTCGCGGCATTCGACAAAGCAACGCGACTCGACAATGAGGTTTCTACCGTAGCAGTAGATGGCGCGTTATCCCCGTCTCTCGTCATTACGACAGTAACGCCGTACCCGATCAACAACTCTCTTACTTTACGCCCCAATATAAGGGTTATATCCTGCTCTTTTAATCCGTAACCTTCCGCTCCGGTATCTTTTCCGGTCGAGTTATGACCGGGATCAATACATACTTTCATCCTTCTTCCTCCTTTTTGTTCGTCCTTGCTTTAATCTCTGCCGCCTTGGCGACGAATTTATCTGTATAATAAACAAGACAGGGCGTATGGCCCAATCCTTGTAAGATGTCCATCAATTCCAGCGCTCCATCCGGTGCGGCAAAATCTACAACAACTCGGTACAGCTTGGAAAGGGGTATCTCGTTTTTAGCCACAATCGGTTCACCAACATCCATTTTATCCTCCTCATTTGCCGCTGTCGTGGAGTAGGGCTTCAGCTATTAATCTTTCTGCTTCTTGAATGGTCACGGTCCCATCTTTAATTAAATCAAGCACTTTTTGAGAGGTGACAGCCGCAGTGGTGACGTTGTTATTTTTCCACCAGCCCCACGCGGCTACGACGATGGTAAACGCTGTGGATATCCACAGGCCTACCTCGTCACCAGACCACGGGAGAGCGGTAAACCCCAACGTCACCAGCGCCTGATTGAGGAATGCCACCAAGATAACGACCAGTCTGATTATTACTTGCTTACTCATGTGTTTTCTCCTTTCCCCTTTTTGATTGGACCATCAACGTACTTGCCGTTCTATTAGAAATCTGTCGATCTCTCCACTAATTCGTGTCATATCCTCCCCATGATTACCCTGCGCTAAATGGTCTATTATTCCTTTAAGTGATTGCAGGATCAACTGCTGAAATTTTGTGTTTTCCGTCAACTTGTCATTATGCGTTCTGATCTCGCGGTTGTCATGGTCCAGCTTGGCATCTGTTGCCGCTCGCCAAGCCTCAAGCTCTTTCCATCTCTTCTCTTGTGGCTCAGTGCGGCGCTGCTTGAGGGTGCCGTATCCGACGGCGATAACGATAAGGGTGGAGATGATACTTAGTATAGTCCCCGCGTCGATGTCCATTTGTTCACCTCCCCTGTGCCGATCCGATTCCAGTATCATTAACTTGACAATATACCTTAACCCTTTGAAATAAATTCTTCGATTGTATATTGCGCTGTGATGCGATAAGCATTATTGATTGCACCAACTCGTGCTGTAGAAGAACGAGACCAAAGGACTAACGCACCCGTGCTATTGGCCATGATGTTAGCGAATACCCCACTATTGCCAAAATACGACTGAACTAAATAGGGCCAACTGAACAACCCAACATTTTTTCAAAAGCACTCTTTCCCCGCAATTAGCGCCTTCTTCAAACTGCCTTATATTTCCCAATCACAAAGTAATTCCCAATAAGTGGCGCCCATTGAAACC
>JAITOS010000164.1 GCA_031289815.1 Peptococcaceae bacterium
CTTTGAAGAATGCCGACCGTTAACATAGGTGGATTTCACCACGTAAAACGATGCGGCATTCTTCGTTTCTGATATTTGCAGCCTCATAACATAAGCACCTCCCAGTGGATACATTATAATACATTATGCAACGTTGTGCAATATGCAAATTGGAAATTTGACAAAAATATAAGCCCTCACAAGGCTTTGGGGGTTTTTTCTATTATTCAAGTGTCAAATACCCGGATTTGACAGGAAGAGATAAAAACAGTATGATAACAATACCATTAGGGAGTATAGGAGTATAAAGGAGGAGTGCTTTGTGGTGAGCATTACAGAAGCTGCCGCCGGGAAGATTAATGAGATCAAAGCGGAGCAAAATAAGCCGGATGCTTATTTGAGATTGTATGTATCGGGTTTTGGCTGCGGCGGTCCGGCGTTTGGCATAACCTTAGATGAAAATAAAGGAGAAAACGACAATCTGGACGAAGGGTTTGGGATTTCTATCGTCGCTGATAAGAAGCTGGAGTCCTTTCTCGAAGGTGCGGTGGTTGATTATTCGGAAGAAAATGAGGGGGCTGGCTTCGAGATCAAGACCGATCGTCAAAAAGACAGTTGCGGCGGCAATTGCCAATGCTGCGGCTAAACGGATAGAGTATGTGCGCTGGTGATAGAGCCTGATTTTTTAGGCTCTTCTTTATGCAGTCATTTAAAAATGTTTTTTGGTGAGGGGAGTTAGCATGGAAGCACAGAAGAATCGGATGATCATTACCGTTTTGGGCAATGATCAAATCGGCATTATCGCCTGGATTGCCAATCGCTTAGCTGAGTTCAACGTCAATATCCTCGATATCAGTCAAACGATCCTGCAAGAATTTTTCACAATGATTATGATCGTCGATTTAAGCCCCTCGAAAACGGCGGCGGCGAACCTGGGCAAGATTTTGGCTGAGGAAGGAAAACAACGCGGCTTACAGGTGAATATCCAACATGAAGATGTGTTCGCCTATATGCATAGAATATAGGAGATAGAGGATGAAGATTACGTTTGCCCCTGATGAAATTCTCCAAACGATAGAAATGGTCGTCAACGAGCATCTGGATATCAGAACGATTACGATGGGTATCAGCTTATTAGACTGTGTAGATAGCATTCAGCGGATGGAACAAAAGATCTATGATAAAATTTCCCGTAAGGCGGAACGCCTGGTGGCGGTGGGGAGTACGCTGGAATCCCGGTATGGCATCCCCATCATCAATAAACGGGTAGCTGTAACGCCGGTGGGGATGATCGCCTCGCACCTGAAACCGGCGGAAACCGTCCGGATTGCCAAGGTGTTAGACCGGGCGGCGGCGAATATCGGGATCAATTTTATCGGCGGCTTTTCCGCTTTGGTGCAAAAGGGCTGTACGACGGGGGATTTGAATCTGATCGACCATATAGCGGAGGCTTTGGCGGAAACGGAGTATGTCTGCTCCTCGGTGAACATCGGCTCTACCAAGGCGGGGATCAATATGGACGCTGTCCTGAAAATGGGTCAGGTGATTCTGGAGGCGGCCCAACGGACGGCGGACAGAGACGGCATCGCGGCGGCTAAATTGGTGGTGTTTTGCAACGCCCCGGAAGATAATCCTTTTATGGCGGGCGCTTTTCATGGCGTCGGCGAACCGGAATGCGTGATCAATGTGGGCGTCAGCGGACCGGGCGTCGTGGCCAGCGTGGTAAAAAAACATCCCCAGGCGGATTTCGGCGAATTAGCGAATTTGATTAAACGCACGGTATTTAAGATCACCCGTATGGGAGAGTTGATCGGCAGAGCGGCGTCCGCGGAATTGGCGGTTCCCTTCGGGATTGTCGATCTATCGTTGGCCCCGACGCCGGCGATTGGCGATAGCGTGGCGGATATATTGGAGTCGATGGGCTTGGAGCGTTGCGGTACGCATGGAACGACCGCCGCCTTGGCTTTACTGAATGACGCGGTGAAGAAGGGAGGGGCGATGGCTTCCTCTCATGTCGGCGGTTTGAGCGGCGCTTTTATCCCCGTTTCGGAAGACGCCGGCATGGTGAGGGCGGTCGAAGACGGCGCGCTCACCTTAGATAAATTAGAAGCCATGACCTGCGTATGCTCCGTCGGCTTGGATATGATCGCCTTGCCGGGGGACGTCAGCGCTGAGACCTTAGCGGCCATCATTGCCGATGAAGCGGCGATCGGCATGATCAATAAAAAAACAACGGCGGTTCGTCTGATTCCGGCGATTGGCAAGAAGGCCGGGGATCGGGTAGAATTTGGCGGCTTGTTAGGCGGCGCGCCAGTGATGCGGCTTCATCCCTTTTCCTCCGCGGCGTTTGTCAGGCGCGGCGGCAGGATTCCGGCGCCGATCACCGGACTGACCAATTAAAGGGAAAAGCAATCGCGGGTTTTTAAAGAAGAAAAAAAGGGGTATAATAGTATCAGGGTCTATGGAGCGTTATTCTAGTGCATAAACAGGCAAACGAAGGCGGGCCTAAGAATCCGCCGAGGGCACACCGATGAAGTTCCTGGTGGTGGCTTACGACGCCCAGTCGAGGGCTGCTGCTGGGGGTTAAGGAATTAGGGGGATCTGCAATGGCATGCAGGCGCTACCCTGTTCCGTGGAGGCCTGAGTTTGTGGCTGTTATAGTTACGGCTTGGGGATGAACCTGCATTAGGAAGGAACTTAGTGCAGCGTAGCCTGCCTTGAGGTGGAGAAGTTGGGAAAGCGTAATGAGTGGAAATCTATTGGCCAATAGGTTTTTAACTCGCTGGAAATTCTTTTCTGCAAAAGAGGCTAGTTTGCCGGGTGGTGTGAAGGAAATCTTCTAGAGCGTCAAATGACAGGGATTGAAGTATGGACTAAGTGGCGATCAAGTTTAGAGATCGGTGACGCCTCTAACTGGGAGAAAGGGGAAACCGCCGCTCAGGAAACTGAAGGAACCCAGTGGGAAAACCTACTTGACCTAAGCCATAACATTGACCTGTCACATCCATGGACACTAACAACCGGAGAGGGGAGCTTTCTGACAATTTGAAGAGAGCTCCCCTTTCCTATGGGCGGATAAAGCAAAGTTTTTAGCCGTTTGGGTGTTGTTTGGCAGCGGAATTTAAACTAAGGTATAAGTATCTCCCTGATTTGCGGTATTCTTTTAGGGGATATAAGGGACATTAAACTATCTGAGAGGAGGAATAATCGATGATGGCTTCAATCCGCGCGGTACTCATAGACCATTCACCATCTGTACGAGGGGAAATTGAACACGCCTTGCGCCAAAAGGACGGCATTAAAATCATCGGCAGCGTTGGCGACGGGGCCTCTGCGCTTGAAATTCTGCAAACGGAATCAGTGGACGTGGTGATTACCGATCTGATTCTGTCAGGGTTGGATGGGTTCTCATTTATTGAAGCCATTCATCATCAAAAATTAATGAAGAAACCAAAAGTGATCGTCTTGACTGCCTTAACGCAGGACGAGCTTATCCGGCGCAGCCTGTCCTTAGGCGTAGATTACTACATGCTAAAACCTTGTGATCCCGTGGTTCTTTATCAGCGTATTGTGGAACTTTTATCCCATCATCAAGAACCACCGCCGCTACGATGTCAGAATTCCGAATATGCCGCGCCAAATTCTTTTGACGAGCGGATTTCCAATATCCTTCTGTCGGTAGGCATACCGGCGCATATCAAAGGGTATCATTTCCTGCGCAACGCGATCAAAAATGTGGTCGATAACCCTAATTTAATCAATAAAATCACCAAAGAATTATATCCTATGGTGGCGCTTCACTTTCATTCGTCTCCCACCAAGGTAGAACGGGCGATTCGGCACGCGATTGAGGTGGCTTGGTCCAGAGAAAAAATTGAAAATATCAATGATCTTTTCGGGATTAAAATTTACCGAAAAAATGAAAAACCAACCAACAGCGAATTTATCGCCTTGATTGCCGATCGCTTCGCGATTTGGCATTAGAATGTCAGCGCATTGACAGATGAGATAAAAATGGATGATCAGGCTAAAAGAAAAGATCTGCGAATAAAAAAAACACGCGAAGCCTTGGCCGCCGCCATCTTTGCCTTGTTGGAACAGAAAAATTTCACAAAAATCACGATATCGGATCTGTGTGGGGAAGCGCTGATAAGTCGGGCTACTTTTTACACGCACTTTAAGGATAAATATGATTTATTGAATGATTGTCTGACCCGGATAAAGAAAAATATCATTCAACCCCTGGCCGCTTCAGCGCCGGAAGAGCTAGAGACGGCGATAGAAAAATTGATACGGGATCATCAAACCGTATTAACGCATCTGCTAAAGGACGCGGATCGGGAGGTCTTGGGATTATTCGTTGCTTTCTTAGCGCCTCCGATTCCGGCTGCGGACCTCCGGCACGTCGTTTTAGCTGATTTTTGCGCCGGCGGCTTGCTCTATCTGCTCTTATGGCAAACGGAGAATAAATTTCCCGGCCAAAGGAAAACGATCATTACCTATCTCCACAGCCTGATCCAATCAATGCTGACCTGGGACAAAGGCTTAGACGCGTCGGACACCCGGTGAAAAAATAGTGATCGGTCAAGCCAGCCAGCGCATATATTAACGATGGAACGAAGGCGTTCCCCTCCCTGAGAGGCGGAGGCCTTGTATTTTTTTGAGGAGTTGACGTGTATGTGCGGCATAGCGGGGCAGATCGGCTGGCAGGAAGAATCTATAGAGAAACAAAGGCACACCTACGAACAAATGCAACATGTGTTAAGAAGGCGCGGTCCCGATCAGGAAGGGATCTACATACAGGACGGCGCCGCCTTAATCCACACGCGCTTATGCGTTGTGGACAGCGAAAACGGCAAACAACCGATGCAATTTACACGCGGCGGCGAGCATTATGTACTCGTATATAACGGCGAGCTGTATAATACGCCGGAGCTGCGAGCTGAGTTGGAGGGCCGCGGGCACCACTTTGCAGGCTATTCAGATACCGAGGTACTGGGAAGGGCCTACCTGGAATGGGGTGAAGAAGCACTGTCCCGGCTCAATGGGATCTTCGCCTTCGCTATTTGGGAAACGCATAACCGGCGCTTATTCATGGCCAGGGACAGGATCGGCGTCAAACCTTTGTTCTATGCGCTGAAAGGGGATACCCTGCTGTTCGCTTCGGAAATAAAGGCGCTCTTAGCCCATCCCTTGCTGGAAGCGGCTATTGATACCCAATCCGTGGCCGAACTTCTATTGATTGGCCCGGGAAGAACGCCTGGATATGGCGTTTTTTGCGGCGTCGAAGAACTTGAACCGGCTTCTTGCGCCGTTTACTCGTCCCAGGGTTTTCAAAAAAAGCGTTACTGGGAGCTTAGCGATCAGGAAAACACCGATAGCTTCGGGCAGGCAGTGGAGAAAGTGCGTTGGCTGGTCATCGACGCGATCGAACGCCAGTTAGTCTCTGACGTTCCGGTCTGCACCTTGCTGTCAGGGGGCTTGGATTCGAGCATTATTTCCTCGGTAGCCGACCGCAGTTTCCGGAGACAGGGGAAAACCCTGCATACTTTCTCTGTGGATTACAAGGATAATGAGAAGTATTTTACCGCCGGCAAATTTCAGCCCAATAGCGATCAACGCTTTATTCTGCGGATGAATGCGTACTTAAACGCCGAACATCATCGGGTGCTTTTGGACACGGATGAGCTGGTAGACGCCCTGTATAAGGCGGTAGAAGCCCGGGACCTTCCGGGGATGGCGGATGTAGACGCTTCCCTTTTACTCTTTTGCCAAGAGATCAAGAAACAGGCCACAGTAGCGCTTTCCGGTGAATGCGCCGACGAGATCTTTGGCGGCTACCCGTGGTATCGGGATAAGGAGATCCGAGAGCGCTATGGTTTTCCCTGGGCGCAGTCGGGCAAATTCCGGCAATCCTTTTTGCGTCCGGAATTTGCCGCCCGGATCGACGCGGCGGGATATATTGACGAGCGCTATCAGCAGACGCTCAAAGAAACCTCGGCGGTCTATACGGTCGATCCCAGCGAAAAGCGAATGAAAGAAATGGTGAACCTCAACTTCCGCTGGTTTATGCAGACCTTGCTCAGCCGCAAAGATCATATGAGCATGTATTCAAGTCTGGAAGTGCGTGTACCTTACTGCGATCACCGGATCGCCGAGTACCTGTATACCCTGCCGTGGGAGTACAAGGACTATCAACAAACCGAAAAAGGATTGCTGCGCGCCGCGATGTCGGATATATTGCCCCAAGAGGTATTATGGCGCAAGAAAAGCCCTTACCCGAAGACGCATCATCCCGCCTATCTGGCGGCGGTTTCAAAACAGCTGCGCGAAGTCATAGAGGAGCCGGACGCCCCTATCCTCCAAATCGTCAGGAAAGAGGCGCTGACAAACCTGATCAGCCGCAACGATCCGACGCCTTGGTATGGGCAGCTCATGACGACCCCGCAGACGATCGCCTATTTTCTGCAAATGAACCACTGGCTGGAGAAGTATCGCGTGCGTATCATTTAAAGCAGTCCTGAGAGCGGTGATTTATTGACCGGTGATTCTTCGCAGCACATCTGCATAGCCGCCGAGAACGTCGCCAAGATCACGCCGGAAGCGGTCTTTATCGAGTTTCTCGTTGGTTTCGCTATCCCACAGCCGACAAGAGTCCGGTGAAATTTCGTCGCACAAAATAATTTCGCCCTGGCAGCGTCCGAATTCCAGCTTGAAATCGACCAGAATGATCCTCCGCTTGCGGAAAAAAGCGGCTAAAAGATCATTGATCATCAGCGCCTGGGCCTTCATGTAGTCAAGTTCCGCCTGCGTTGCCAGCCCGATGGCGGTGATCTGGCTGTCGTTGATCAAGGGGTCGCCCAGTTGGTCGCTTTTATAACTGAATTCAGTGACCGTGTTGTGGAGCGGGCTTCCTTCCTCCACGCCGTATTTTTTGGAGAACCCCCCGGCGGCGATATTGCGGACGATCACTTCTACCAATATGATTTCAGATTGCTTGACCAGGATGGAGGTATCATCAAGAACCCGGATCAGATGGGTTTGAATCCCGTTCTGCGCCAGATGCTCGAAGAGAATATTGGAGATAGCGGCGTTTAATTTTCCTTTGCCTGCGAGTTCTTCCTTTTTTTCACCGTTAAAGGCGGTGGCGGTATCTTTATAGCGGATGATATAGCTTTCATCATCCGCGCCGCGGCAGACGATCTTCGATTTTCCTTCGTAAATGATTGGCTGATTCATATGTTCACGCTCCTATACGACAAAAACGCTTATCTCAGCGTTCACTAAACATCTCTGATCCGAAAATAGTGTAAACGAAAAGAGAGATTTTGTCAATGCTTGCAATGGCGGCTGAAAACGCCGTGCAGCTGAAAAAGACGGAAATTAAATATTGACGAAGGTATGGACGATAAGATCATTGTCACGTAAAATGATAAGGTCAGTGTCGCGTAAAATATATCGCCCAGCTTTAAGAAAGGAGTCCTGACATGCGCCCATTGCCTAAAACGCAAGCGGAGAAAAGCGTAACGGACGGCGGCGAATCGCCTGCCCGCGCTTCCGGCTCGAAACCTCCCGCCAGAAAAGAACTGCAAATCGGTAGCCGTGTCGCCATTGTCCAGAAACAAGATCAGGCAAGCGGCAAGCTCACCTATGGCCGTATAAAGAAAATTTTGACGAACAGTCCGGCGCATCCGCACGGGATTAAAGTCAGCCTGGAGGACGGCGCCGTCGGTCGGGTGCAGGCTCAATTACCACCCTGAAATACGAAAACAGTTGACACGCTTTTTGTTTTTGTCTATAATTTTATTCGGTACTAGTTTAGGATACATGATCAGGATACCTGAAGGGGATTAGTTTAATGGTAGAACAGCGGTCTCCAAAACCGTCAGTGAGGGTTCAACTCCTTCATCCCCTGCCAGAAGCCAACCAGCCTGAAGTTCTTTGATGTATAAGGATTTCGGGTTTTTTTAATGAAACCTGCCGTGCGGTGTCACTGTATTCATTAAAAAATCTTTGACATCTGTAAAATAAATCACCATAATGAAAATGAGAAGTTATTGGAGGTGACCTGTATTTTGCCGAAAATACGTCTGCCGGTATGGGTGAAAAGATTATTGATCGTTTTTCTCCTGCTAATCGCCTTTTTGGATCTGTTAGGAACGTTTGATTTTACCGCGCCTGGAATAAAAATTTTCAGCATGTTTACGCATATCATGGGGGATTATGCTTATCTGAGTTCGTTCATTTGTCTCGGATTCGCCTTTGTTTTTTGGTTGATCTTCAACCAGAGGCCGGACGCTTCCCCCAAAAAATCCGTAAAAACGCAGACAGACCGCGATGCGAATCAAAAACTTTTGGATCACAAAAAGTCCGCGGTGAAAAACCCCCGTGTTCTTGAAAATCCCGTGGAAACGCTCTCCTCGCCATCAATATTTTCCGTTCCGCCTGGAAAACTTGTGACCTTACATGGTTTCCGGGATTATTTTGAAACCTCTGAATGGGCGGAAGTGGCCAAACCGAAGGTTGATCTTAAAGAATTAGGCGCTGATTTTCCCTCTTATTTCTACGAAGGCAATGAAACGAATCGTTCTCCTAGAGAAAGCAACTATGTTTCCGTCAAAGGCTTCCGCAATTATTTTGAACAGGTTCGTCATGAAATCGACAGCGATAATGAAGCGGCCGCAGGGCTGGTTATGGACGCCGTGTTGCGCGACCGGAATATACCGTTGGATTCCTTAGCGCAACCGGCGACGCAGCGTTCTCCTGAATCTCCGCCGAATGCTCAGCCTGCCGCCGAAACGCTTTTGCCGCCGGAGCCGGAACCAAGGATCGCCGAAAGAATTACCCGGATCACGCCGCCGGAGAATGAGCCTTTCATCACGAAAAAGCCCGCCGCGCCGGTAGAGAGCGGTGATTTTGTCAGGGAGGAGGTTGCGTCTGTAGAGAGCGAGCCTTTTGCCCCCGAACCGGATGATGACGCTGACGGCGAAGCGGCGGAGATCGCTTCGGCGGTGAAATCTTTGCCAGCGGCAACTCCGCCGGACAGGACGGACAGGACGGAGAGGGGAGAGCCGGCTTCCAGTTTCGGACGGAGATCGACAGCCAGGACGTCCTATGCCTTACCGGAAATTACGATCTTCAGAGCGCCGCAAGCAATCCCGGCAATTTCCGGGGAAGAGGATACGACCGCTCTGAAGGTGGAAGAAATTTTACAGGAATTCGGCGTGAAAGCCAAGGTCGTCCGCCATACCCAAGGACCGGTGATCACCCGTTATGAGTTGGTTCCCGCTCCCGGAGTGAAGATTAGTAAAATTGTAAATTTGAGCGATGACATCGCCCTGGCCTTGGCCGCGGGCGACATCCGGATTGAAGCGCCGATTCCCGGAAAATCCGCCATCGGCATTGAAGTACCGAACAAAAATATGCGTACTGTAGGTTTCCGGGAAATATTTGAGACGGAAACCTGCCGCCGCCTTCCCTCCAAGCTGAAGATCGCCTTAGGGAAGGATATTGCCAATCAATCGATTGTAGCCGATTTAAGAAAAATGCCCCATTTATTGATTGCCGGATCGACGGGCGCCGGTAAGAGCGTCTGTATCACCTCCATCATCATTTCCATCCTGATGAACGCCCTGCCGTCGGATGTGAAGCTGCTGCTGATCGATCCCAAGATGGTTGAATTGAATCACTATCAGGGAATTCCGCATTTGCTGTTCCCGGTGATCAACGATCCGCAAAAGGCGGCCGCCTCCTTGAAATGGATGGTGAAGGAGATGGAAACCCGCTATGAGCTCTTTGCCGCCGCCGGGGTGCGGGATATTGAACGCTATAATCAGGCGAAGGGTGCGGATAGCAACGCCAAGCTCCCGTGGATTGTAGTCGTAATCGATGAATTAGCGGACTTAATGCAGGTCGCGGCCAGCGAGGTGGAGGACAGCATCTGCCGCTTAGCCCAAATGGCCAGAGCCGCGGGCATTCATCTGGTGATCGCTACCCAGCGTCCTTCGGTGGATGTGATCACAGGCACGATTAAAGCGAACATCCCCAGCAGAATTTCCTTTGCCGTCGCGTCTCAGATCGATTCTCGAACGATTCTGGACACGGTGGGCGCGGAAAAACTCTATGGGAAAGGTGATATGCTGTACGCGCCCTTGGGGACCAACAAAGCGATTCGGGTTCAGGGCTGTTTGATTTTAGACGAAGAGGTCACCCGCGTCATCCAGCACTGGAAGCAGCAGGGGAAACCGGAGTATTTAGATCCGTCCGTTTTCTTTGAAAGCGGCGGCACGGGCGAAAAATCGGATTTTACCGACGATCTTTTTTGTGAAGCGGGGGAACTGCTCATTTCTAGCGGGATCGCTTCCATCACCTTTATCCAGCGGCGTTTGCGCGTAGGGTATGCCAGAGCCGCCCGTTTGATGGATTTATTGGAGGAGAGCGGGGTCGTCGGCGGCTATGAAGGGGCAAAACAGCGTCAAATATTGATGACGTTAGAAGAATTTCAGGAGCGGTTTTAGGTTTCTTG
>JAITOS010000003.1 GCA_031289815.1 Peptococcaceae bacterium
TCATCAGCGCCTGACTCAGCCGCCGCAGTGTCACCAGCTGATCCAATTCGGCGCGCGTAAGCGTAATATCCGCCACGTCACGGGCGAGATCGGAAGCGCCGCGCATAGCGACGGAAGCGTCGGCACGCGCCAGAGCGGGAGCATCGTTGATACCGTCGCCGACCATCACGACCTTGCGCCCTTCCGCCCGCAGCTCGTCAATCACCGTCGCCTTGTCCGCGGGTAAAATCTGAGCGCGGTAGGTATCAATTCCCAGCGCTTTGCAGGCCTCCCGCGCCGCCGCCTCGCTGTCGCCCGTCAGCATGATGATTTGCTTCACACCAAGGGTGCGCAGTTCCGCGATCACCCCCGCCGCCTCTGAACGCGGCGGATCGTTGATCGTGATATAGCCCGCAAATACCCCATCCACCGCCAGACAAATGAGCGACCCTGTCTCGGCGTCGAGCAGTGAGGCCGCGTCCTTTTCCAGGGTGACGCTCTCGTCCTCAAAGACAAAGTGGCGGCTACCGATGACGGCGCGCCGTCCATGTATCTCGGTGGCAATGCCATGCGCCGCGATGTATTTCACGTCCGCGTGTTCCTCCTCGTGACGGAGGTTTTTTTCTTGTGCGTACCGCACAATAGAGCGCGCCACGCTGTGCGGAAAATGTTCTTCCATGCAAGCGGCCAGCCGTAGCACCTCGTCGGGCTCGAAACCGTTCAAGGGATGCACCGCGGCGACGCGCGGCTCGGCGAGCGTCAGCGTCCCCGTCTTGTCAAATACAAAGGTATCGGCCTCCGCGACCGCTTCTAAAAATTTGCCGCCCTTGACGACGATCCCGTGTTCCGAAGCCTCGCGCATGGCCGACAGCACCGAGATCGGCGTCGCCAGTTTAATCGCGCAGGAATAATCCACCAGCAGAACAGAGAGCGCGCGCGTCACATTGCGCGTAACGGCAAACACCCCGGCCGCCAGCAAAAAGCTATAGGGCACGATCTTATCCGCCAGCTGTTCCGCTTTCCCCTGGACTATGGCGCGGTGCGTCTCGGATTGCCCAATCATATCCACAATCCGGTGCAAACGCGTATCGCTTTCCAGAGCGCGAACCTCTACCGTCAACCGCCCGTCCTCCAGAACCGTCCCGGCAAACACGCTGTCGCCCTGTTTTTTGAACACGCCCAACGGTTCGCCCGTCATGGCGGACTCGTTGATAACCGCTTCGCCGCCGAGAACCAGTCCGTCCACGGGAATCGCGCTCCCCACGCGCACCACGACACGCGCGCCCACGGTCAGCTCACTCGCCGGAATCAGGCGTTCCACGCCGTCTTCCTCGATCCATACGGTATCGGCATGGAGACGCAGACTGTCAAACAGGATGACGCGCGTTTTCTTCAGGGTATGCTGTTCTAAAAGCTCCGACAAGGCCAATAGGAACATGATCGACGAGGCGGTGTTGAAGTCGCTTTGAATCATCGCCGCGCCGACGGCGGCGCCATCCAGCACGTCTACATTCAGTTTTCCCTGACACAGAGCGACAAGCGATCGCTTCCACAGGCGCCGCGCCTTCAGGAGCGACAAGGCTCTTCGCACCGGCGCGGGTAAAAACAAGCGTTTCACCACGCGCCACGCGACCATACCGAACAATTGTCCGTAAAAATCAGAGTCCATCCGCGCCAAATTGACACCCAACGCCGTGGAAACCGGCCCCGCGGAAAAATCCGGCGCAGACAGCTCCTCCAGCAACGCTTCCCGCTGATCGCCGTCATACAGCACGAGCAAGCTACCTGTCCGAAATCCCGCCTGAGCCCCTACGACGCCTGGCAAAGAAAAAAAGTTCTCTTCCAAAACGCGTCCCTGCTCTTCGGTAAAGACGTCACGCCCATACCGTACACGAATGCGCCCTGGAAGATCACAGGTAATTTCATAGTGCATGGCTTACGCCTCCGCGCTTCCCGCCGTCCGTTGTTGCTTGGCTTCAGCGTACACGTCCTGCGCGTCTTCCTTAATAGATTCAAGCGCCGCTTGCGCGTCTTCTTTAATCTTCAGTCCCTTAGCGACCCCGGATACGGCAACCTTCCGCGTCGTCTTGCTGTTCACGATCAGAGGCAGCGCCAGCCCCGCGGCCAGTCCCACTGCAAAGGTGCGGACCTTTTTGTTTTCCAAAATTGATAATACGTTCATGTCAAACCCTCCATTTTCTTAAAGCGATACAACCGCTTCTAATTTAATAATATTTCACTTGTTCGTCACTGTCAAGGGCGAATTTTCCTTTAAAACGCTTCATGTTCCACGTGGAACATCCCTCTACTCCGCCTCTATCCGCCACAATTCCAGTAAGCGATTCAGCTCTTCTTCGGAATAATACGAGATTTCTATCTTTCCCCTGGCGCTGTCCCCTTTTACCGTGACCTTCGTCTGAAAGGCGCGGCTCAGCAGGTCCGCCGTCGATCCCAGCGCCATTCGTTCTTTTGTTGGTTTTCTTTCCGTTTTTTTTGGTTCCCGCAATCTGGCGATCAGCGCTTCGGTTGCCCGCACCGATAATCCCTCGTTAACTGCCCGTTCCGCAATAGTTATCTGCTGCTCCTGTTCATCGAAGCCCAATAGTAACTTGGCGTGTCCCAGCGACAGCTGCCCTGCGCGCATGAGCTGCAAGATCTTTTCCGGCAACTGGACCACATTCAGCAGGTTGGTGATCACCGGCCTGCTTTTTCCTACCCGTTGCGCGATCTGCTCCTGTGTGAGTCCATATTCCGCAATGAGTCGGGCATACGCCGTTCCCTCCTCCAAGGGAGAAAGATCGTCCCTCTGTATGTTTTCAATCAGCGCCCGTTCGGCCGATTCCCGCTCTGTACAATCCTGCACCAAACAGGCAATTGCGGCAAATCCCGCCATGACCGCCGCCCGGTAACGCCTTTCTCCCGCTACGATATAATAATGCTCTAATCCTGCCGGACGAACCAGAATCGGTTGGAGCAACCCATGCTGCTGCATAGAAAGCACCAGTTCCTCTAAACTCTCTTGCGGAAAATCTTTTCGCGGCTGCGCGGGATTTGGTTCGATCTGAGGCAGAGGGATTTCTCTCACTTTTTTTTCCGCGAATCCTTCTTCGGCTATAAGCGCGCCCAGACCTTTGCCCAGGCCCTTTTTAGACAACACGTTCCAGCACCTCCATCGCCAGTTCACGATAAACCTCCGCGCCTCTGGAGCGCGAATCATAGAGTAACACCGATTTTCCGTGGCTGGGAGCTTCACCTAATCTCACGTTTCGGGGAATAATGGTTTGGAATATTTTAAGACGAAAGAAGGCCTTGACTTCTTCGACCACCTGAATCGACAAATTGGTGCGGGCGTCAAACATCGTCAGCACGGCCCCCAGGATGTTCAATTGCGGATTGAGATTCTCGCGCACCCGCTCCAGGGTGTTAATCAGCAGGGTCAAGCCCTCCAGCGCAAAGTATTCACACTGTACCGGGATCAAGACGTCCGTCGCCGCGGTCAGGGCGTTCAGGGTCAAAAGCCCCAAAGAAGGC
Source organism: Peptococcaceae bacterium (assembly GCA_031289815.1). Lineage (GTDB taxonomy): Bacteria > Bacillota > Desulfitobacteriia > Desulfitobacteriales > Desulfitobacteriaceae > JAITOS01. The sequence goes on from JAITOS010000003.1 coordinate 3,511, forward strand.
GGGCAATCAATAAAAACGAAGTCAAAGCCATCGCCTGACTCTTTCAGGAAAAGGTCCAGAACTTCTTTTAACCTGTATTCTCTGGCAGGCTGCCCCACGAGTTCAATCTCCGCCCCGGCTAATTCAATTCTGGCCGGGATCAGCTGTAGATTTTCCTGCGTTGTTTGTTGGATGACCTCCGCCAGAGGAACGCCGTTCATAAACACATCATAAATACAGTCGTTCAAGCGGTTCTTTTCAATCCCCAGTCCGCTGGTTGCATTCCCCTGAGGGTCCATATCCACCAACAGAACCTGACAGCCGGCTTCCGCCAAACTCGCGCTTAGATTAATCGCCGTCGTCGTTTTGGCGACCCCTCCCTTTTGGTTCGCAATCGCAATTACTCGGGGCATTCGATCCTCTCCCTCAGTGTAAACTTCTGTCAGGCAATCCTCTTCTCCACCTATACTATCAAAACGGAGGCAATAAAAAAAGCGCTTTTCCGCGCTTTCTAAAATTATTCTGCTCATAACGGCTTTTTTTCGGGAATACCCGCGCGCCGGGGATAGGCCGCCGGGGTGGTTTTCGTTTTTTGGACGATCACGAGCGAGCGATGTTCCGCACTCTCAGCCAAATGAAAATTCTCAACAGAATCTAGCTTGCCGCCCAAAACAGTCAGCGCGTGTTCCGCTTCCCGCACTTCCTCCTGCGCCTTTTTCCCCTTGGGCAGCAAACAGGTCCCGCCTATTTTGACCAGCGGCAGACAGTATTCCAATAAGACCGGCAGCGAAGCCACGGCTCTGGCGGTCACGGTGCTGAAGCGTTCGCGGAACCGCTCCATCTTTCCGGCGTCCTCCGCCCGCGCGTGTACCAATTCTACCCCTTCTAATTCCAAGACGCCGATAAGCGCCCGCAGAAATTTTAGCCGTTTATCCAAAGAATCAATGAGAACCAGAGACAGCTCAGGCCGGACAATCTTTAACGGAATCCCCGGAAAGCCAGCGCCTGTTCCCACATCAGTCAAATCCACACCTTTTACATATTTTGCCATCAGCAAGGAGTCGGCGAAGTGCTTTAACATAATCTCCCACGGCTCTCGAATCGCCGTTAAATTCAGGCGCTGATTCCATTCCAGCAACAGCTCGCCATATTGACAGAATTGATCCAGCTGCTGCTGGTTGAGCGTGATTCCCGCTTTTTGCCGGCATATTTCCGCAAAGGGCGCCGCTAAACTACGAAACATACGCTCCGCCTCGCCGCCGCTGCTCTAAATATACCAGCAAGACCGAAATATCGGCGGGCGTTACCCCGGTAATTCTGGACGCCTGCCCCAGATTCAGCGGCTGAACCTCCATCAGGCGCTGCCGCCCTTCCGTTGACAGCCCTTTGACCAGCCGATAGTCCATTTCCTGCAACGCTCTTGCTTCCAGTTTTAGAAAACGCTCGATCTCCGCCATTTGCTTATCAATATAGCCCTCATATTTGACCTCTATCGCCGCCTCTTCCAATACTTCCCGGTCAAAAGCAAAGAGGTCCGGCAACAGCGGTTCCATGACCGCCAGAGTGATTTCCGGCCTACGCATCATGTCTTCTACCCTTAGGCTTGCGCGCAAAGAGGACGAGTTCGCCTTGGCCAACGCTTCCTGGACGTCCAAACGCTGAGGCGCTATATGCGTGGCTTTCCAGATCGCCCGGATCTGGGCCAAATCCTCTTTTTTTCGGCAAAAGCGCGCATAGCGGTCGTCACTGACCAACCCCAGCGCTCTCCCTTTTTCGGTAAGGCGCAAATCCGCGTTATCCTGTCTCAGGATCAAACGGTATTCCGCGCGTGAAGTCAATAAACGATAAGGCTCTTGAATCCCCTTCGTTACCAAGTCATCCATCAATACTCCCAGATATCCTTCCGAACGTTTGACCACGAAGGGCTCCTGCCGCTGAACCTTTAAGGCCGCGTTAATACCCGCCAACAGCCCTTGCGCCGCCGCTTCTTCATAGCCGGAGGTCCCGTTTAATTGTCCGGCGGTAAATAACCCCGGGATATTTCGCACCTCCAGACTCAGGGAAAGCTGGTAGGGTTTCACATAATCATATTCAATCGCATAACCCGGCCGGAGCATCTTAACCTTTTCCAGCCCCGGAATACTCCGAAGAATTTCTCCTTGCACATCTTCCGGCATACTGGTCGAAAGCCCAGCGGCGTAGAGCTCTTCGCTCTCCCAGCCCTCCGGCTCCAAAAAGACCTGGTGGGCGTCGCGCTCCGCGAACCGCACCACTTTATCTTCAATTGAGGGACAGTAGCGGGGGCCGATGCCTTCGATTTTGCCGCTGTACAGGGGAGCGCGGTGTAGATTATTGCGGATGATTTCATGGGTTTGCGCCGTCGTATATCCCAGCCAGCAGGGAACCTGCCGCGTCACGTCGTCCCGCCAGAATTGACTCGCCGTCGGCAGGAAGGAAAAGTGACGGCTTTGCGGGTCTCCCGGCTGCATCGTAAATTGATCAAAGTTTACCGAACGCCGATGCAGACGGGGCGGGGTGCCGGTTTTGAATCTCCCCAATTCCACGCCGCTATCCTTCAAGGCTTGCGACAGCGCCATCACCGGCAGCTGCCCGTTAGGGCCGCCCGCATACATGGCGTCGCCGATAATAATTCGGCCCCTTAAAAAGGTGCCGCCGGTTAAAATGACGCAGCCCGCCTCCAACCGAGCGCCCGTCTGCGTCACCACGCCGCTAATCGCGCCTTGGCGGATCAGCAGTTTTTCCACACACCCCTGACTGATCTGCAAACGCGGCTGGGCGAGGAGCACTTCCCGCATACGGTTTTGATAGGCTTTTTTGTCCGACTGAATCCGCAAGGCGTGTACCGCCGGACCCTTGCCCGTATTGAGCATCCGCGCCTGAAGCGAGGTTTCATCGGCCACGATCCCCATTTGACCGCCTAAGGCGTCAATTTCCCGCACCAAATGCCCCTTCGCCGGTCCGCCAAGGGAAGGGTTACAAGGCATATGCGCGATCGTATCCAGATTCAGCGTCACTAAAATCGTTTCACAGCCCATACGGGCAGCCGCCAAGGCCGCTTCTGAACCCGCATGGCCGCCTCCCACCACGATCACATCATATTTTCCGGCATGGTACTCCACCTGGCATCCTACTTTCCAATACAAAATCTGGAGAATATATTCTCCAGCAGCGCCTCTTGCGCATCTTCTCCCGTAATCTCCGCCACCGCCCGCATGGCCTGTCTTACATCGATCGAAATGATATCCCAGGGAAAGCGTTCCGTCAGTGCCTGCTCCGCCTGCCGCAATGCTTGCTTCGCCTTTTCTACCGCCTGGATCTGCCTCACATTGGACAGCAAATCCTCTTGCTGCACCAGCGTCCCTTGATACACCCTGCGTTTAATTTCCCGTTCCAGCTCCGCAAACCCTTTTTTTTCGAGCACCGAAAAGGGCAGCCATACGCTCTCCGGGGCATACGCTTTCAACTCTTTCCCCTGGAGCAGATCACATTTATTGGCAAGAACGATGACTTTAGGGTGATATTGCTCCATAAGGCTCCGCTCTTCCGCGTTTAAAGGGACATTCGCCTCCACCATCAACAAAATCAAATCGGCGTCCGGCAGCAATTTCCGGGTTCGTTCGATCCCCAGCTGTTCGATCAATTCCGTGCTTTCCCGAATCCCCGCCGTATCAATCAGCTGTAGTAAAATCCCATCGACATTAAGCCATTCGTGAATCTCATCCCTGGTCGTCCCTGGGATATCCGTCACAATCGCGCGCTCTTCCTGCAACATCGCGTTCAGCAAACTGGACTTGCCGACGTTCGGACGCCCGACGATGACCGTTTTCAAGCCGTCTCTTAACACCTTCCCGGTTTTTCCGCCCGCTAACAGTTCTTCCGTCTGACTGATTCCCCGGCGAAGCCTTTGCCGTAGTTCCCCGCGATCCAGATCTTCTACCCCATCCTCCGGAAAATCGATACCCGCTTCGATGAAGGAATAGATATCGAGAATCCCGTCCCTGAGCTCGTGAATCTTTTTAGAGAGTCCTCCCTGCATTTGCGAAAAAGCCAATTTCAAGGCGCTGTCCGTCCGGGCGCTGATCAGATCAATGATCGCTTCCGCCTGAATCAAATCCAGCTTGCCGTTTAAAAAGGCCCGCTTGGTGAATTCTCCCCGCTCCGCTAGCCGCGCTCCGGCCCGCAAACAGACTTCCAGCACTTTTTTGGCTAACAGCGGCCCGCCGTGGCAATGAATCTCGTAGACGTCTTCCCCGGTAAAAGACGACGGCGCCGCCATACGGGCGACCAGTACCTGATCGATTTTTTGCCCGCGCTCATGAAACGTCCCCAGATACAGGGTATAATTCTTTGCCTCCTGCCAGCGCTTGGCATTCTGAGGGCAAAAACATTGCCCCATAATCGCTTGCGCCTGCGCTCCGCTCAGACGAACCAGGTGAATGGCCGCCTCGCCCATCGCCGTCGCTATCGCCGCGATTGTATCCTCCAAAGACGCCCCCTCCAACCGGCCTAAGCCCTTTATCCGAACCCCTGCGACGATCAAAATGCGTAGCCGCCGTAAAAAAGAGAGGGCGTTGCCCTCTCTTCTAAGAAATGCCTTTGTTTCGGTTGAGAGAGATCACAATCCTTCGATTCGGTTCTTCTCCTTCACTGAAAGTCGTCACTCCCGTTTCATCTTGCAAGGCCGTATGAATAATGCGTCTTTCATGTGAATTCATCGGTTCCAAAACGACGCGGTTTCCCGTTCGCTGCACTTTTTCTGACAATCTCCTCGCCAACTGAAGCAGGGTATCCTCCCGGCGCTGCCGGTAGCCTTCCACATCGACGATAATTCTTACCTTTTCATTCAGATGCTTTGACACGGCTAAATTCGTCAGGAATTGTAACGCTTCCAGGGTATCGCCGCGCCGGCCTATTAAAATTCCCAGCTCCGAACCGCTGATGTCTATTCCTATTTGCCCTTCGCGGTCATGGCGTTCGCACTGCGCGTCTACCTGCATCGCTTGGCAAACGCTTTGAATAAATTGAACCGCCAATACTCCGGGATCATCCTCATACGTGACTTTGACTTTCGCCGCTTTCGTTCCCAGTAATCCGAAAAGCCCCTTCTTTCCAGGTTCTTCTACTATCTCAACCTTTACGCGCTCCTTCGCAACTCCCAGTTGTCCGATCGCCGCGGCAACAGCCTCATCCACTGTTTTTCCAGTCGTTACGGTCTCTTTCATGACAAATCGACCCCCCTCGCGTTTCCAACCACTATGCCTTACCCGCGCTTTCTTTCTCCTTCGTCAATATCCGATTAATAAACAGCAGCTGCAAAATTGTCACCAGATTCATCACCACCCAATACAAGCCCAATCCAGGCGGTACGGTCGCGGTGATCCAGGCAAACATGAGCGGCATCGCGTACAGCATAATCCTTTGGGTCGGGTCCGTCCCCGCGTTCGGGCTGCTCAGCTTCGTCTGTAAATAGGTCGTTCCCGCCGCCAATATCGGTAAAAGATATAAAGGGTCATGTGGATCCGCCAGGCTAAACCAGATAAAATAGGCGCTGCTGCCGTCTCCATAATCAAAGTTGAGAAAAGCGCGATACAGCGCCCAAAACACCGGCAATTGCACCAACATCGGTAAGCAGCCCGCCGCCGGATTCACATTATTTTTCTTATACATCTCCATCATTTCCGCATTGCCCTTCTGCGGCTGATCCTTATGTCTTTGCTGCAATTCTTTAATTCTTGGCTGCAAATCCATCATCTTACGCATCGAGCGCATTTGTTTCAATTGTAACGGATAGAGCACCATCTTAATGATGACCGTTAAAAGAATAATCGCAACCCCCCAGTACGGGAGTCCAATCATTGACGCGAATTGAAACAGGCTATTTAAGAAATACGTCATCCAACCAACGATATAAGACACAAAAACACTCCTTATATTGGGTCATAGCCCCCCGGATGAAACGGATGACATTTTAGTATCCGCTTACATGCTTTCCAACTTCCTTTTATAAAACCATACTTATGCAAGGCCTGGATCCCATATTCTGAACAAGTTGGATAAAAACGGCACGATGGGCCTTTTAAGGGCGACATCCATTTTTGATAGCCTCTGATCAGCCAAATTAAAATATATTTCATGACTCCCGCCCTCAAGGATCTTCCCTTTCCGCTTTCGTTTATTTTGTTCCGGGTCACCGGCTCTGTCCAGCCGAACGCGTCTTCTATTTTTTGAGAAACGCCTTCCTTATGCGGTGCAGACTATAGTCTATTGATCTCTCAATTTCCAAATAAGTCGCTCGCTTGATGCTCGACCGGGCAATGAATACCATCTGTTTATCCGGAAACAGCTGCGCTTTGTTCAACCGCACAATTTCACGCATTTGCCTTTTCGCCCGGTTGCGTTGTACCGCGTTTCCCACCTTGCGTGAAGCGACAAACCCGTATTTTTCTTCCCCTTTGATGATATAAATCACTACATACTTACCGGGAAAGCAGGCTCCCTCCGCAAACACTTTCCGGTAAGCAGAATTTTTACGTAATCTCAGGCTTCTTTTGAGCATAAAAACCCCATCATCTGTATTTTAACACAAATTTTTTGAAACATTCATTTCCGGTCATCGCTTTCATCCTCGTCGGCAGGGAAAGGTCTCCACTGCCGAATTCACGAAGAAAACAACTTCCCCATCGCTAGAAAAAGGCCCCCTTGATTGCGGCGCCTTAAACTGACAATCTCTTTCGCCCTTTTAAACGACGGCGTTTTAAGACGTTCCTGCCGGTAGAGCTTTTCATTCTGCCCAAAAAGCCGTGGACACGTTTATGCCGCCGATTTTTCGGTTGATATGTCCTTTTCATGCAATTGCACCTCCCTAAAAACAAAAAAACATAGCCATTCTGCTTGAAATTATACTCCACCTATTTTTCCTCTGTCAAGCAAACAAAGGGATTCCTAGAAAATAACTTGCCCTCCGGGCGGTGGAGAATTGTTATTCAGCGTAAATAAAACGCCTCGTTCAGAAGTTTCTGTTGATAACGTCCGCGAAAATTGGTATTATATTTCTAGGCTGCGTTTTCTTAATCTACCGTATGTTTCTGCTTCTTCTACTATCTTATAGCGGTTATCCACAGTGTTGTGTAGGAGTTATCCACAGATGTGTATAAGTTTGTGTATAACTTTTTTCAACCTTTACCAGCCTATTTTACATTTCTTCAGAAAATAAATAAACGGTATCCGTTTAGGGAGGTTACCTCATCTATGGCGTCCCCACCACCAACGCTCGTTCAGCTCTGGGAAGAAACCTTAATAAAACTGGAACAAAAGTTATCCCGTCCAAGCTTTGAAACTTGGTTAAGCTCCACGCAATTGCTAAGAATGGACGGAGATATTCTGACGGTCGGCGTCCCTAATGAATTCGCCAAAGACTGGCTGGAGAGCAGCTATATTTCCTTGATAAAAACGACGGTTCAAGGGATTATCGGCCGGTCGGTCAATCTGCGCTTTGTGATTTCTTCTGCGGAGGAAGAGCTGCTGTATCTTTTGCCGGAAAAAAAAGAAGTACAGCCGCCGACGTTTCTGAATCAAAAGTACACCTTTGATACCTTTGTCATCGGTAACAGCAACCGTTTCGCCCACGCCGCTTGTTTAGCCGTGGCTGAATCCCCGGCAAAATCCTACAATCCGCTTTTTATTTACGGCGGCGTTGGTTTGGGAAAAACCCATTTAATGCACGCGATCGGATATCAGGTTTTGCAGCAGTCGCCGAGTACGCGCGTTCTTTATGTTACCAGCGAAAAATTTACTAACGAACTCATTGATTCCATCCGAGATAAAAAACAAATTGAATTTCGCAATAATTATCGCAATGTAGATATCTTGCTGATTGACGATATTCAGTTCCTGGCCGGAAAAGAAGGCATTCAGGAAGAATTTTTTCATACCTTTAACACGCTCTATGAAGCCAATAAGCAAATCATCATTTCTTCCGACCGGCCGCCAAAAGAGATTCCGACCTTGGAAGACCGTTTACGTTCCCGTTTTGAATGGGGTCTCATCACCGACATTCAGATTCCTGATTTGGAAACCAGAATTGCGATTCTGCGCAAAAAAGCTAAACTGGAAAACCTACAGATAACGAATGAGGTGATGGAGTATATCGCCAACAAAATTCAGTCCAATATCCGAGAATTGGAAGGGGCGCTCATTCGCGTGATGGCCTACGCTTCCCTGACTTCCCGCCCGTTTACCCTGGCGATCGCTGAAGAAGCCTTAAAAGACATCATTCAGATAAATAAACATACGCATATTTCTATTGAAATGATTCAACAAGCCGTATCCAATTATTTTCATATGCCTCTCAGCGATTTCAAAGCCAAAAAGAGAACGCGCGCCGTTGCTTTTCCCAGACAAATTGCCATGTATATCTGCCGTGAAATCACCGACCTTTCTTTACCAAAGATTGGCGATGAATTTGGCGGTCGCGACCATACCACGGTGATTCACGCCTATGAAAAAATTGCGGAACTTCTGAAAACCGATCCTTTATTGGAAAAAAGAATCCACGAAATCATCGATCAGATCCAGTGATCGATGGGCGCTCAGGTGTGCCTATCCTGTGCATACTTTCTGGGATACCTTGGGGATAACCTGTGGTGCTGAAAACATGTGGATAACCCCTCTGCTCTTATCCACATGTTTTGCGTCAGCTTAAAAGGGATCAAGAAAGACTTTCCTCCCTTATCCACAAGTTGACGCCGTATACGACTACGACTACGACTATATTCTTAATACTACAGATACCATTTTCTCAGGGAACGACGTCTGCCTGAACAGACGATCCATAAAGGAGTTGTCGCATATGATATTTTATTGCACGAAAGACGCGCTGGTCGTAGGCGTAAATACTGTCTTCCGGGCGGTTTCCTCTAAAAGCACGCTGCCTATATTGCAAGGAATCTTGCTAAAAACAGAAGCGGACCGGTTGATCCTTACGGCGACGGATCTGGAAATCAGCATTCAGTGCCAGGTTCCGGTGCAAACGATCGAAGAAGGCTCCGTTGTCATTCCCTCCAGAATTTTTTCTGAAATTGTGCGCAAACTTCCGGATACCTCGATTCATATAGAATTAAAAGACCAACAGCTCTATATCACCTATTACAGTTCAAATATCGTATTAAAGACCCTGGAACAGGAGGAATTCCCCTTATTACCGAATTTAGAGGCGGCGCAAGCCTTTAGTATTCCGGTTTCTTTATTTCAGAATATGATTAAACAGACGGTTTTTGCTTGTTCCAGCGAAGAAAAAAGACAGGTATTTACCGGACTCTTCATGCAAATTGAAAATCAAACCCTGACAATGGTGGGCACCGATACCCATCGGATGGCCTATAAGACGACGGAACTTCCTGAGGCGGAAAATTCAACCTTCAGCGGCATTATTCCGGGAAAAACCTTAACGGAAATCTACCGCCTTTTGCGTGATGACGACGAAACGGTGGACATCCAGTATACGGAGTCGCAGGTATCCTTTCAGTTCGGCGCGATCCATTTTCTGTCCCGCTTGATCGCCGGTCAGTTCCCGAATTATAAGCAGGTCATACCGAATACCTGTGAAACAAAAATTCATATGCCGGTCGCTGCTTTTACGGAGGCGGTAGAAAGAGCGTCGCTGATATCACGCGATAGCGCCTTGGGCGCGAATATTATTTGCTTAAAATTGGTGGAGAGTACCTTATTTCTGGAGCAAAACTCGGATGTCGGCAGAATTTCCGAGCAGCTGGAAGTGGAAGCGGAAGGCAAGGAAATAACGATCTCCATCAATTCAAAATACTTATTGGACGTTTTAAAGGTCATTGACGAACAGATGGTCTTCGAGCTATCCGGCCCGAATCAAGCGGGAATTATACGGCCGTTAAACGATCCGAATTACGTGTATTTGGTATTGCCCATTCGAGCTTCTTAGCAAGGCAATGATCAAAGACATTGATATGTATCATTTTCGGAATTTACAACAGCAGAAAATTTGTTTTTCACCGGGTTTAAATATCCTGACAGGAAAAAACGGGCAAGGAAAAACCAATCTTTTGGAGGCTCTTTTTTATCTGCTGACCGGAAAATCCTATCGGGCGCAAAAGGAGCTGGAGTTGATCCGCTGGGGCGAGGACGCCTTCAGGCTGAACGGCTCGTTTAACGTGAACGGACGGGAGATTCGCCTGGAAAGCGTCTACACGGATAAAAAGAAGATGATCAAGGTGAACGGCGTCGCCTGTCGGCGTTTATCTGATTTTATAGGGTTGATTAACGTGGTGTTTTTCAGCCCGGATGACCTGTCGATCATTAAGGACAGTCCAGGAAAAAGACGGTTGTTTATCGATGCGCATATTATCCAGCTAAGGCCGAGTTATGTGGGGGTTTTAAACGATTATAACCGGATTCTCACGCAGAAAGGTCATTTGCTGAGAGAAGACCGTGCGGGCTTTAGAGAAAAACAGGAGCAGTTGGAGTTATGGAATGAAGAACTCGTAAAATACGGCTCGGAAGTGCTGAAGCTGCGCTGTGAGCATACGAACCGCTTGAAGCGGATAGCGGCGGAGATTTATCAGCAAATATCCTTTGACGCTGAAAAAATGGATATGGCCTACCTGCCTTTGGGTTGCAAGGATATCGAGACGGCTTTAGCGGAGTTTCCGCTCATCCTGCAAAAAAAGAAAGAAAGTGAACTGGAAAGGCGAACCATTTTAGTTGGGCCGCATCGCGACGAGCTGGAAGTCAGCCTGGACCAAAGAAATGGCCGTCTTTTCGCCTCTCAGGGGCAGCAACGGTCGATCGTCCTCGCTTTAAAATTAGCGCAATTACATATCATCAAACAAGAAAAAGAAACCTATCCGCTATTATTATTGGACGACGTTTTATCAGAATTAGATCAATTCAGGAGAAAATATTTAATCCATTTTATTGAATCCTTAGAGATACAAACCGTCATGACCAACGCCTTAGACGAAAAAGAGGAACGAAAAGGAACGGTGTACCTCGTAGAAAATGGGGAAATAAAGCCAATGTAAACGCTCGGTGTTTGCTAATATTTGTTATTAAGGTTATAATATAAAGGTTAACGATCATTAATTTTTGGAGGGAACATCTTTGAGTAAATTAGAGGAAATGAATGAGATCAACCCTCAGGACTATACGGCTGGGCAAATTGAAGTTCTTGAAGGATTGGAAGCGGTCAGACGCCGCCCAGGGATGTATATCGGCTCGACAAGCAGTTCGGGCTTGCACCATTTAGTCTATGAAATTGTCGATAATAGCATTGATGAAGCGCTGGCGGGGTTTTGCGATCAGGTCGAGGTGACCATTCGTGAAGATAACAGCATAGAGGTTATCGATAACGGCCGCGGCATTCCGGTGGATATTCATCCAAAAAAAGGGAAAACAGGGGTAGAAGTCGCCTTGACGACCCTGCACGCCGGCGGCAAATTCAGCGGTGATACCTATAAGGTTTCCGGAGGCTTGCACGGGGTAGGTTTAAGCGTCGTCAACGCCCTTTCCCGCAGTCTGATCGTGGAGGTCATGAAAGACGGGAATATTTATCATCAGGAATATTGCCGGGGGAAAGCGATCACCGAATTGAAAATTACAGGAACGACGCCTGATAAAGCGTCGGGAACCAAGATCATTTTCATAGCGGATGAGGAGATCTTTGAAGAGATCGAATATCAGTTTGATATTATTGCGCATCGCTTAAAAGAGCTATCCTTTCTCAATAAGGATTTGAAGATCCAATTGACCGACGAACGCACGGGGGCCGAAGAAACCTATCTGCATAGCGGCGGGATCGTCGATTTCGTCCGCGATCTGAATAAAAATAAAGATTGTCTCTATCCGACTCCGATCTATTTTGAGGCGGAAAAGGATACCTCAATCGTAGAAATTGCGATTCAGTATAACGACAGCTACATGGAAAATTTGTATTCCTTCGCCAATAACATCCGCACGCAAGAGGGCGGCACGCATGAAGCCGGATTTAAAGCGGCCCTGACGCGCGTCGTCAATGATTATGCCCGTAAAAGCAATTTTTTAAAGGCGAACGACAATAATTTGACCGGAGAGGACATTCGGGAAGGCTTCACCGGCGTCATTTCGGTGAAAGTACGAGAGCCGCAATTTGAGGGCCAGACAAAAACGAAATTGGGAAACAGTGAAATAAGATCCATCGTCGATTCGCTCACCGGCGAAAATTTAACCTCGTTTTTAGAAGAAAACCCGCCGATTGCCCGGAAAATCGTCGAAAAAGGGATTCAAGCCTCGCGGGCGCGGGAAGCGGCGCGGAAAGCGAGAGAGCTGACGCGCCGGAAAAGCGCGCTGGAAGGAAGCACCCTGCCGGGAAAGCTGGCGGATTGCTCCTGGAAGGACGCGTCGCTGTGCGAGATGTATATCGTGGAAGGCAACAGCGCCGGCGGTTCCGCCAAGCAGGGGCGTGACCGCCGTTTTCAGGCCATATTGCCCTTGCGGGGGAAGATTTTAAATGTCGAAAAAGCCCGCTTGGACCGGATTTTAGGCAACGAAGAAATCAAATCCATGATTCTGGCGATGGGCGCCGGAATTTCGGAGGATTTTGATTTAGAGAAAGCGCGCTATAAAAAGATCGTCATTATGACGGACGCCGACGTTGACGGCGCTCATATCCGGATTTTATTATTAACCTTCTTTTTCCGTTATATGCGGCCTTTAATCGATAATCATTATGTCTATATCGCTCAGCCCCCGTTATTTAAGATCAAGAAAAACCGGGATATTCGCTATGCGTATTCTGACCTGGAATTGAACAAGATTTTGGAAAAAATCGGCCGTGACCGCACTGAAATCCAACGCTATAAAGGTCTCGGTGAAATGAACGCGGAACAGCTGTGGGAAACCACCATGGATCCGGCGAAACGGACCATCTTACAGGTGTCCGTCGAAGACGCGATCTTAGCCGACGAATTGTTTACCGTCTTTATGGGCGATAAAGTCGAGCCGAGGCGCGAATATATTGAGAAACACGCCAGAGAAGTCCGTAATCTTGATATTTAAAGGGTAGATTAAGGAGTGGTGGTACAGGTATGTCGATGGAAATTAACGGCGGAAAAGTTCTGCCGCGAGAAATATCGCAGGAGTTAAAAGAGGCGTTTATCGATTACTCTATGAGCGTATTGACCAGCCGGGCGCTGCCGGACGTGCGCGACGGGCTGAAACCCGTGCATCGGAGGATTCTCTACACCCTTCACGGCTTGGGCATGACGCCCACGAAGCCCTTCAGCAAGGCCGCCCGTCTGGTCGGGGATTGTATGGCCAAATATCATCCCCACGGCGACGCTTCGATTTATGACGCGGTGGTGCGGATGGCGCAGGATTTTGCCAGCCGCTACCCGTTGATTGAGGGGCACGGAAATTTTGGCTCGGTGGACGGAGATTCCGCCGCCGCTATGCGTTATACCGAGCTGAGAATGGCGAAAATAGCGCCGTATCTGCTGGCGGACCTGGAAAAGGGAACCGTCGATTTTGCCCCGAATTATGATGAAAAAGAGGACGAGCCGCTGGTTTTGCCGGCGAAATATCCTAATCTGCTGGTGAATGGCTCCTCCGGCATCGCGGTGGGCATGGCGACCAATATTCCGCCGCATAATCTCAGGGAGGTGATCGACGGCGTCATCCAGCAAATCGACAATCCGGATATTACCATACCGGAGCTTATGCAGCATATTAAAGGGCCGGATTTTCCGACCTATGGCACTATCATGGGGACGTCCGGCATGGAAGCCGCCTACACAACCGGAAGAGGGCTGCTGAAAATCCGGGCCAAAGCGCACGTGGAGCATATAGAAAAAACAGGGAAAATGCGCATTTTGGTGACGGAAATCCCTTATATGGTCAATAAAGCAAAGCTCGTGGAAAAGATCGCCGATTTGGTGAAGGATAAGAGAATTGACGGCATTACCGATTTGCGCGACGAATCAGGGCGCGACGGGATGCGGATTATGATCGAGCTGCGCCGGGATGTCAACCCACAGGTGATCCTCAACCAGCTCTATAAACATACGCCGATGGAGGATTCCTTCGGCGTCATCATGCTGGCCTTGGTGGGCGGCGTTCCTAAATGCCTGAACCTGAAGCAGATGCTGCACCATTTTATTGAGCATCAAAAGGAAGTCATCGTCCGGCGGACGCGCTTTGAGCTGAATAAAGCGGAAGCGGAAGCGCATATCCTGGAGGGTCTGCGCATTGCGCTGGATCATATTGACGAGATCATCGAGACCATTCGTACATCGGCGAACGGCGAGCAAGCGAAGGGAAACCTGATGGAGCGGTTCGGCCTGAGCGAAAAACAGGCGCAAGCCATTCTGGAAATGCGTTTCCGGCAATTGACCGGTCTGGAAAGAGAAAAATTGGAGGCGCAGTATCAGGAATTGCTGCAAACGATTTCGTATTTAAAAGCGATCTTAGGCTCGGAAAACATGGTGAAAGAAATCATTAAACAGGAATTGAATGAAGTCAGGGAAAAATTCGGAGACGAGAGAAGAACGCGGATTTCGGTTGAAGCCGGTAGAATGGACCTGGAGGATCTCATCGCCGAAGAAGATATGGTGATCACGGTAACGCATAGGGGGTACATCAAACGCCTGCCAGTGAATACCTATCGCAGTCAGCGGCGCGGGGGCCGAGGGGTGCAGGGAATGGCCACCAAGGAACAGGACTTTGTGGAGCATTTATTTATCGCTTCGACGCATCATTATATCCTGTTCTTTACTTCACGGGGGAAAGTATACCGCTTAAAAGCGCATGAGCTTCCGGAAGCGGGAAGAACGGCGAAAGGGATCGCGATTATTAATCTCTTGAATATCAATCAGGACGAGAGCGTTACCGCTATTATGGCGATCAAAGAGTATACGGATGCGACCCTGGTGATGGCGACCAGGAAAGGGATTGTCAAGAAAACAGCGTTGCAGGACTATGATTCTTCCCGCAAAGACGGCTTAATCGCCTTAACGATCGACGAAGGGGATGAACTCATCGGGGTACGCTTATCCGGGGGAGAAGACGATGTGCTGCTGGCGACGAGCAACGGTCTGGCGATTCGTTTTTCGGAAGCGGACGTCAGAAAGATGGGAAGAACGGCTCGCGGCGTGATTGGAATCCGGCTGGAGGACTCGGATATCGTAGTTGGGATGGACGTCATCCGGAAGAATGAAATGGTGGAACTGTTAACGATGTCTGAAAACGGCTGCGCTAAAAGGACGGATATTGACGAATATCGAACGCAAGGCCGGGGCGGCAAAGGCATTATCAGCATGAGGCTGAATTCTAAGACCGGAAAACTGGTGGGCGTGAAAATTGTCAACCCAGAGGATGAATTAATGGTGATTACGGCGGAAGGCATCATCTTGCGGCAGGAGATCAGCGGCATATCGAAGCAGGGCCGGACGGCGCAAGGGGTGAAGGCGATGAGGATTGATGAAAGTAAAGTGGTCGCCATCGCCAAAGTCCTAAACAAGGAAGATAACGAGGATTTGCCGGAAGAGAGTAAAGAAGAAAATGAAACGGGTAATGAACCAGGTAATGAATAAGTCATTGCTTGATTAACTTAAAATAAGGGGGAGAGAAATGATGGCGGAAATTGCGTCGTGGAAAGTGAAGACAGGACTGGCGGAAATGTTAAAAGGCGGCGTGATCATGGATGTAACGACGCCCGAACAGGCGGTGATCGCGGAGGAGGCCGGAGCTTGCGCCGTCATGGCGCTGGAGCGAGTGCCGTCGGATATCCGCGCCGCTGGCGGGGTAGCCAGAATGGCGGATTTATCCATTGTCACCCGGATTATGGAGACGGTGAGTATTCCGGTGATGGCGAAAGCCCGGATCGGGCATTTTGTGGAAGCGCGCGTGCTGGAAGCCGCGGGGGTGGATTATATTGATGAAAGCGAAGTGCTCACCCCGGCGGATGATTTGTATCATATTGATAAACGGGACTTCAAAGTGCCTTTCGTTTGCGGGGCGAGAAATCTGGGAGAAGCGCTGCGCCGTATTGGCGAGGGCGCGGCGATGATTCGCACCAAAGGGGAGCCGGGAACCGGAAATGTGGTGGAAGCGGTACGGCACATGCGAACGGTCGTGAATGAGATCCGTCAGCTGACCGTTTTGCCGAAAGAAGAATTAATGACGGCGGCGAAAAACATGGGCGCGCCCTATGATTTGGTCTGCTATGTCGCGGAGCATGGGAAGCTGCCGGTGGTTAATTTTGCGGCGGGCGGTATCGCGACCCCGGCGGACGCCGCCTTGATGATGCAATTAGGCGTGGACGGAATCTTTGTGGGTTCCGGCGTTTTTAAATCAGAGAATCCGGCAAAACGGGCAAAGGCGATTGTCCTTGCCACCACGCATTACCAGGACGCCCAACTTTTAGTTGAGATTTCCAAGGATCTGGGGGAAGCGATGTCGGGCCTGGAGATATCATCCATTGCGGCGGCGGACAGAATGCAGGAACGGGGCTGGTAGTGCTCTTGCTGAGGTGACGGGAGGGGAGACAATGGAAAAGTATGTTGGCATTTTAGCGCTGCAAGGCGCGTTTAGAGAACACCGCTTGCTCTTAAACCAGCTGGGGTACGACGTCAAAGAGGTGCGCCGACCCGCCGATTTAGAGGATATCCGCGGTTTAATCATTCCCGGCGGAGAGAGTACCGCCATGGGCAAGCTTCTTCAGTTTGATGGTTTAGGGGAAAATATCAAGGAATTGGCCGGGAAGGATTTTCCGATCTATGGGACCTGCGCCGGCTTGATCATGCTGGCGAAAGATATTATCAATCATAGCGACCAATACCGGTTTGGGCTCATGGATATGACCGTGGAAAGAAACGCTTACGGGCGGCAGGTGGATAGCTTTGAGACTGGGCTGAAGATCCCGGCGCTGGGGCAGGAACCCTTCCGCGCCGTGTTCATTCGCGCGCCGTACATCGAAAAGGTGGCGCCCAATGTGGGAATCTTAGCGGAATATGAGGGGAAAGTCGTATTTGCTCGCCAGGGAAATCTGCTGGCAAGCTCGTTTCATCCGGAACTCACGGAAGACACCCGGATTCACCAATATTTTATCCGTATTATTGAGGAATATTGGCAAAAATAGCGGTGGGGAAAGATATGGCGGAAAAATGACAAAACGGCATACAGGAGGGTCCTGCGATGTTAGACGTAAAATATGTACGCACGAATCCAGAAGCGGTGGCACAAGCGTTGCGCCACCGAAATTCCTCGCTGGACTTAGGGGAATTTTTGCGGGAGGAAGAGCAGCGGCGTAAGCTGCTCTTTGAGGCGGAAACCCTGAAAAGCAAGCGCAATTCCGTATCGGAAGAGATTGGACGCTTGAAGAAAACGGGGCAGGACGCTCAGGAACTGGTCCTGGCAATGCGCGACGTTGGCCAGGAGATCAAAGCGCTGGAAGAGCGTCTGGCGCTATCGGATCAAAAAATGGAAGCGGTTCTCTATGAAATTCCTAATATTCCGCACGCTTCGGTGCCGCTCGGCAAAGACGAGAGCGCCAATGTGGAAGTGCGCCGCTGGGGGACGCCAAGGGTTTTCGCGTCGCCGCCGCAGACGCATTTTGCGCTTGGCGAGAACTTGGATATTTTGGATTTCGCCAGAGCCGGTAAGGTCACGGGCGCGCGCTTTGTCTTTTACAAAGGCTTAGGAGCGAAATTGGAACGGGCGTTGATTTCCTTTATGCTCGATTATCATACGGCGAGAGGCTATGAAGAAATTCTGCCGCCCTATTTGGTGAATCGCGCTTCGATGACCGGCACGGGTCAATTGCCGAAATTTGAGGAAGACGCTTTTAAGATCGCGGGAACAGAATATTTTTTAATTCCGACAGCCGAGGTGCCGGTGACCAATCTTTACCGGGATGAAATCCTGGAAAAACAGCAGCTGCCCATCCGGCATTGCGCCTACAGCGCCTGTTTTCGGGCGGAAGCCGGCGCCGCTGGGCGGGACACGCGCGGGCTCATCCGTATGCACCAGTTCAATAAGGTGGAACTGGTCAAATTCTCCTTGCCGGAGGACTCCTATCAGGAATTGGAAACCCTGACCCACGACGCGGAAGGAATTCTGCAAGCATTGGAATTGCCCTATCGCGTGATGCTGTTATCCAGTGGAGACATGGGCTTCAGTTCGGCCAAGACCTATGACTTGGAAGTATGGCTGCCGAGTTTTAATGATTATCGGGAGATTTCCTCGTGCAGTAATTTTGAAGATTTTCAAGCGCGTCGGGCCAATATTCGTTTCCGCCGGGAAGCAAAAGCGAAGCCGGAATTCGCGCATACGCTCAATGGCAGCGGTTTGGCCGTGGGCCGTACCGTAGCGGCGATTTTGGAGAATAATCAGGAGGCGGATGGCAGCGTAAGGATACCCAAGCTCTTGCAGCCCTATATGGGCGCGGAAGTTATTGGCAAAAGTGCGGCCCCGCTAAAGGGCGAGGGGTGAACCGGGATCTGTCCGTGCGTGCCTGTCCGAATCGGGTGTGTGAGAATCGGTGTGTGAGCTTGGCGAATGATTGTCTAAAGTGGGTTCGTATGATATAATTTGGCGGTCTGATTTCTTTTTTCGGCGACCTGAATGGGGAGAACCGGGGCTGAGAGAAGGGCGGATAAGCGGTGAAACGCTGTTGATATAAGACATGGAGGAATAGCGAAGCGGTCATAACGCGGCGGTCTTGAAAACCGCAGGAGATATTTGCCGCAGGAAACGCGCAAACCCTTGATATACCGTAGTTTGGCGGTATGATGATAACTGAAAGTCCGTCATGTCTGCTCTGAATGTCTGCTCAATTTCCGAGAAGCGTTTCAGGACATTTTCGAGTCAGACACCATTTGGAGAGTTGGCCGAGCGGTTGAAGGCACCGGTCTTGAAAACCGGCAAAGGGCAACCTTTCCAGGGTTCAAATCCCTGACTCTCCGCCAAAAATCCTCGCTGCCAGTCTGTTTTCACAGGTTGGCGGTTTTTGATTTTTCAAAGAAC
>JAITOS010000004.1 GCA_031289815.1 Peptococcaceae bacterium
CATAAAAAAGGGGTAGGCAGTTCCAGAAACGGTCGTGACAGCTCGGCTCAGCGCTTGGGCTTGAAGCGCGGGGACGGTCAGTTCGTGACGGCTGGCAATATCATTGTCCGCCAGCGGGGAACGAAGTTTCATCCTGGGAAAAACTGCGGTTTAGGAAAAGACGATACCTTATTTGCCTTGATCGACGGCTATGTGAAGTTTGAGCGTAAAGACAAACATCGCAAACGGGTAAGCATATACCAGGAACGTCTGGTCGTTCCCGCCAAGGCTTGATAGAAAACATACGTTCTAACCTGCGGAATGGTTGGCTATGGTACCCCTGGGTTTGCCCGGGGGTTTTATCATCTGTCTTAACGTAAAAGCCCGTGGCTCTTTGATGATATGGCGTGGTAGCTGGTAAAGTGGGAAAGGGAGATCGAGCGATGTCTGATCTGGAACTGACTTTGCTGACAGAGCAACTGCATTGGTATAAATTACAGCGGCATGATTTTATGAATCACTGGCAGGTCATGATGGGATACCTCCAGCTGAAGCAAAATGAAAAGGCGCTGGCCTATATGCATGAGGTGATCAATGGCTTAACGGTGGAACAAAAGATCAGTCAGCTGGCTCAGCCCATCGTGGCTGCTTGCTTATTGGGCTGGGTGATCCGAATGCGGCTGGAAAGCGTAGACGTCCATCTCGGCTATCCGGGGGAGATGAAGGATGACGTCTATTGGCAGGAGAATTGGCGGAAAAAATACGCGGAGCGATTCTATGCCTTCACGACGGAGTGTTTGCAGGAAGCCAGGGTCAAGGCGCAAAAATATAAAGAGCATATGGCCGCCGAGATCACCTTGAAAAACAGGAATGGCATCTTTCACTGTGAGATGATGCTGACCTGCCGCGGGATTGTGCTCATGAAAAAGACGTTGGGCATGTCGGAAAATGTCCGGCTATAAAGTAGAGAGCAATAGGAGAAAATAGCGCTTATGTTTTACGATCAGGCAAAAATCTATGTGAAGGCCGGAGACGGAGGAGCGGGCGCCGTCGCTTTCCGCCGGGAGAAGTATGTACCCGAAGGCGGCCCCAGCGGCGGCGACGGCGGGCGCGGCGGCAATATCATTCTGGCGGCGGATCAGAATCTGCGTACTTTGGTCGATTTTCGGTATAAGCGGCACTACAAAGCGGAGCGCGGAGAGCATGGCCAGGGGAAGAACATGCATGGCAAAGGCGGAGAGGATCTGCTCTTGCGGCTTCCTCCCGGCACGGTGGTCAAGGATTTTGCCACCGGCGAGCTGTTGGCGGACGTCACGCAGCCGACGCAAAAGATCGCTATTGCCCGCGGCGGTCGCGGCGGTCGCGGTAACGCGCGTTTTATGAGCAATGTGAACAAAGCGCCGACGCTGGCGGAAAATGGCGAGCCGGGAGAAGAACGCTGGCTGCTGCTGGAATTAAAGCTGCTGGCGGACGTCGGTTTGATTGGCTTTCCGAATGTCGGCAAATCGACGATCATTTCTCAGGTGTCAGCCGCGAAACCCAAAATCGGCGATTATCCCTTTACGACCCTGACGCCCAATCTGGGCGTGGTGAAAATTGACGATGAGAGCTTTGTGATGGCCGATATCCCCGGATTAATCGAGGGCGCGCATACCGGCGCCGGGTTGGGGCATGATTTTTTGCGGCATACGGAGCGAACCAGACTGCTTTTGCACGTGCTGGATATCTCCGGCTCGGAACAGCGCGATCCGCTCCAGGATTTTCAGATCATTCAAGGCGAGCTGAAGCAATACAGCCGACAATTAGCGGCAAGGCCGATGCTCATTCTGGCCAATAAGATGGATTTGCCGCAGGCGGCGGAGAATTTGCAACGCTTGCGGGAGAGCTTGCGGGATGAATTTGAGATATTCCCGGTATCAGCGGCCACGGGCGAAGGCTTGGAAGCCGTATTGTACCGTGCGTTAAAACTGCTGCCGGATCTGGAGGTTCCGCCGCTGGCGGATGCTCCGGTCGGACATCGCCTGACCCAGGCGGACGCGGAAAAACGTTTCCAGATTGATAAAGAAGGCGATACCTTCATCATTCGGGGCAGAGAAGCCGAGCGGCATGTGACGATGACCTATTTTGACAGCGACGAGGGACTCTATCGCTTTCAGACCATTCTCCGGGTCATGGGGATCGACCAGGCGCTGAGAGCGCAGGGGATTAAGGAGAAGGACAAGGTGCAAATCGGCGGCATGGAATTTGAGTGGCAGGATTGAAATAAAGAAGCGACAACGGGAGAAAATGAGCAAAATCATGGTACGGTTCGGCTCCTGAAATCATACGCTATAGTGTAAGGGGACAAGTAAAAGATTTGTTCTCCCTTGAATGAATCAAGGGGAGGAATGAGATGGATACAAGCGATCCGAAAATTCAGACCTTAAAAGAAGACGTCGCGGAGATTAAAGTCATGGTCAAAGAGGTTAGCGCCTCCATGAATGAGATGCGCGTGTTCTTAGCCTCCAGTTATGTGACCAAGACGGAATTCGGAAAGCTCACGGATCAGAACGCGCTGGAACATGAGCGGATCAAGGAGCAGAGTAAAGGCCAGGTGCCGGGCTGGCTGCTGGCGCTGATGCCGGTGCTTACGGCGGTTACTTCCGGACTGGCGGTGCATGTGTTGACGAAATAGGATGGGGTCGTAAAGCAAAGAAGAGAGCCTTTAGCCGCCGCTTTTTGGCTGTTAAAGGCTCTCTTCTTGCTGATTTTATCACCAGGTGATAATTCTCTTCGCTGGATCCTTCGGAAGCAGCGAACGAAAAAAGACGCCAAAAATGGACGAAAGTGTATGTCCCTGCGTCTTTCAACCTCTCTCGGACCAACGTCAGACCCTGACAAAACCGCAGGATCTGCACCTAATGAAATATCCTCAAGAATAATTCATAGATTTTTCATCAAATTATACGAAAATTTATGGTATAATCGTCATAGTAAAAGCGAAATAGATCGAATAAATTGTGTGAAAAAAACGAAGGGAATGGATTTTCTGAAGAAGTATATTTTAATGCTCGCGGCTTTCCTGGTTTTTCAGCTCAGCCTGCCTTTCATAGCGCAGGCCAGCCCGTTGGTTTACGAGACCGAACGTCTGGCGGGTCAGGATCGAATCGAAACAGCGTTGCGCATTGCGCAAAAAGGGTGGAGCACGGCTGAAACCGTGATGTTATGCGAATACGCCGATTATGCGGACTCTATCGCGGCTTCGCCGTTTGCGGCGTTGCTGGACGCGCCTATTTTGCTGACGGAGGGCAAGACCTTGGATCCGCGCGTGGCGGAGGAAATGAAGCGTTTAAATGTGAAGAACGTGGTGCTGCTGGGCGGAACCGGCTGCTTACAACCTTCTATTGAAGAGGATCTGAACGCGCAGTCTTGGCGTTGGGAACGGATTGGCGGCGCTGACCGTTATGAGACCTCCGTCTTATTGGCTAAAAAAATCGGCGGCGATGCCATCATTCTGGCCAACGGCGATGATTTTCCGGACGCCTTGTCGGCGGCCAGCTTTGCCGGTATCCGGCGGATTCCGATTATCCTGACCTCTAAAGTCATGCCGCCTTCCGTGGCCGAGTATTGCCGGGACACCCAGCCTCAGCACATCATCGTGATCGGCGGCGAGGGCGTGGTGCCGACAGAGGAGCTGGCGTCCCATCAGCTGACGATAGAAACGCGGTTAGGCGGGCGGGATCGCTTTGAAACGAACGCCAAGGTCGTGGCGCATATGAGCGGCGTAGTGGAGTCGAACGACCTGTTTATCGCTTCCGGCATGAGCTTTCCGGACGCGGTCGCCGGGGCCTCGCTCACTTCCAAGCTGAAAGCGCCGCTGCTGCTGACGGAAAAAGAAGATATTCCGGCGGAGATTTACGGTATTTTGCGGGAACATATGAAAGTGGAGCCGCCGCAGGTGATCCCGGTGACGAATGAAAACAAGAGCGGCAAGATCACGGCTTCCGGCGGGTTGCTTTTACGGGACGCCGCCTCGCGGGACGGTAAAGCGCTGCTGACCGTGCCGGAAGGAACGAGTATCGAGATTGCCGCCGCGCAGGGGGAATGGTATCAGACGAGCTATCAGGGAAAAACCGGCTGGGTATCGGCGAGTTATGTGACGATTACCTATGAATATAAGCAAGGGAGAGTGACGGCTGCCGGCGGGCTGAATCTGCGGGAAACGCCCGAAGCGAACGGCAAGGTGCTGCTCATGATACCGGCAGGAGCCGCGATCACGGTTACAGATCAGCGGGATTCCTGGTATCAGACGGTCTATCAGGAGAAGACCGGCTGGGTTCACGCCGATTACGTCACCCTGCCCCCCACCGCGCCGTCGGCGGACTCAGCCGCCGCGGATAGCGGCCAGACCGTCGTCTTCGCCAGTGAGATCGATTTAAGCCCGAACGGAAAAGTATATTTTTTAGGCGGCTCCGGGGTCATTGAGCTGACCACTCAGAGCATTGTCGAAGGGAAGACGGCCTCCAAATATGCGGATAATCTGAAGGCGTTTCCGCCGCTGCCCTCCGTCCTGGCGCCGCCGGTCGTGGAACCGGAGCCGGGGGTGGAGAATCCGGCTCCGGGCGGCTATGATCCGTCTCAGGAAATCGCGCTGGACCCCTTTCAGGGGATTCCGGACTATGCGCTGGCGCTGGCGGGCAAGACGATCTTGGTAGATCCCGGACACGGGGGGCCGGATCCCGGAACGATCGGGGTCAATCATACCTATGAGAAGACCAATACCTTGGCGATTTCGCTGTATTTAAATGAGATTTTAACCCAGGCGGGAGCTACCGTGATCCTGACCAGGGATTCGGACGTATCCGTCGCCGCCGAGTATTCGGAATCAGCGGATCTGAGAGCCAGAGCGGATATCGCTTCGCAGTATCAGCCGGATTTGTTCATCAGCGTTCACAATGACTGGAACGACAATCTGTCCATCCAGGGAACGACCGTCTACTACTCTCTGAAGAACCCTCAGGCGGCGGAAAGCAACAGGCTGGCGGGTATGGTATTAAACTCCATGACCGGCGAACTGAAGACGACGAGCAAGAACGTCAGAACCGCCAATTATTATGTGCTGAGCTATGTGGATATGCCCGCGATTTTGATCGAGGCCGCTTATATGTCCAATGCCTATGAAGAAGCCCGTTTGCAGAATCCGGTGTTCCGGCAAAATGTTGCGGCGGCCATCTTCCGGGGGATCTATAATTACTACGCGAATAGTACGCCGTAGAGTCCTTTTATAGAGGATTTTATACAGCCCTTGCCGAAATGAAACAGCCGGGGCTTTGTTTTTATTTTCAGGTTTGGGCGATTTTCAGATTTGGGCGGCGGTCGCTATCCTGTCGGGTTGCCGCCG
This sequence comes from Peptococcaceae bacterium, assembly GCA_031289815.1. Taxonomy (GTDB): domain Bacteria; phylum Bacillota; class Desulfitobacteriia; order Desulfitobacteriales; family Desulfitobacteriaceae; genus JAITOS01. Next base: position 5,360 of record JAITOS010000004.1, read on the forward strand.
GGAAGAAATGAATTGAATATTTATGCACAAAAAAGTATAATCAATGTATCTTGAGGAGAGGATGCTGATCCATGAAGACCTTGGCCAAAGAGAGATTTCAGGGGAAGGATTTTTTGTCTTTACAGGATTTTACGCAAGATGAACTGCTGTATTTGATTGAAGTGGGGCGTACCCTTAAAGAAGAACGGCGCGCCGGGATTCCGCACCCGCATCTACAGGGGAAGACCCTGGGCATGATTTTCACGAAATCTTCGACCCGGACGCGGGTATCTTTTGAAGTAGGGATGTTTCAATTAGGCGGACACGCTTTATTCCTGAGCAACCGGGATATTCAGCTGGGGCGCGGCGAAACGGTCGCCGATACGGCCAGGACGCTGTCGCGCATGGTGGATGGGATCATGATTCGGACCTATAGCCATGAGGAAGTACTCGAATTGGCGGCCTACAGTTCGGCGCCGGTGATCAATGGTTTGACGGATTTGCATCATCCCTGTCAGGTATTGGGGGATCTCATGACCATTCAGGAGCATAAAGGGCGTTTAGCCGGGTTGAAATTGACCTACATCGGCGATGGCAATAATATGGCGCATTCCCTGCTCTATGCGGCTAAAATGGGAATGCAGGTGGTGATCGCTTCCCCGTCCGGCTATAAACCGAAGGCGGAAGTGGTGGCGTCAGCCCGGACAGACGCGGCGGCCTATGGCGGCGCGATCACGATTATGGATGATCCGCTGGCGGCGGCGGCAGAGGCGGATGTACTCTATACCGACGTCTGGGCGAGTATGGGACAGGAAGAAGAGACGGAGAAACGGCGGCGGGATTTTGCCGGCTATCAGATCAATCGCGAGACCCTGAAAATAGCGCGGCGGGATTGTATCGTGCTTCACTGTCTGCCGGCGCACCGCGAGGAAGAAATTACCGCCGAGGTGATGGACGGCCCGCATTCGCTGGTGTTTGAGGAAGCGGAAAACCGCCTGCATATCGAGAAGGCCATCATGGCGCTGATCATGTAAGCCAGAGCTTCAGGCGTATGACCGTTTGCAATATCCGGGGCGGCTGCGATCGGCAGGGAGAGCCGCAAAGTCAGAAAGTCAGAAAGAAGGATGGAAGAAAGAATGGAAAAAATCGTATTGGCCTATTCCGGCGGACTGGACACCTCAATTATCATTCCCTGGCTGAAAGAAAATTATGGCTATGAGGTGATCGCTATGGCCGCGGACTTGGGCCAGGGGGAAGAATTGGAACCGCTGAACGAAAAAGCGATCAAGAGCGGCGCCAGCAAACTGTACATTGAAGATTTAAGAGAAGAATTCATCACGGACTTTATTTATCCGACATTAAAAGCGGGGGCGGTCTATGAAGGCAGATACCTGTTAGGCACCTCGTTTGCCCGACCGCTGATCGCCAAACGGCTGGTGGAGATTGCCCATCGGGAAGGAGCGGTGGCCGTAGCGCACGGGGCTACCGGCAAAGGCAACGATCAAGTACGCTTCGAGCTGACCGTCATGGCGCTGGATCCGGAGCTGAAGGTGATTGCGCCCTGGCGGCTCTGGGACATTGCCTCGCGGGAAGACGCCTATGATTACGCGACGGCTCGCGGCATTCCGATACCGGTCAGCAAAGCCCGCGCCTATAGTATGGACCGCAATCTTTGGCATCTGAGCCATGAGGGAGCGGATTTAGAGGATCCGGCCAATGAACCGTTGCCGGATATGTACCTTCTGGGGGTAGCGCCGGAAAACGCGCCGGATCAAGCGGCCTATGTGGAATTGAGCTTTGAGAAGGGTCTCCCTGTCGCCGTGGACGGACAGGCGCTCGGGCCGGTTCAGCTGCTGGAAAGGCTGAACGAGCTGGGGGGCCGTAACGGGGTCGGAATCGTCGATATGGTGGAAAACCGTCTGGTGGGGATGAAATCCAGAGGGGTGTACGAAACGCCGGGAGGAACCATTCTCTATACCGCGCATGAAGCGCTGGAGCAGTTAACCCTGGATCGGATGACCCTGCACTATAAGCAGCAGCTGGCTTTGCGGTACGCGGATCTGGTGTACGAAGGGATTTGGTATGCGCCTCTACGGGAAGCGCTGGACGCTTTTGTCGATGTGACCCAACAGAACGTGACGGGTACGGTGCGGCTGAAGCTCTATAAAGGCAGCTGCACTCCGGCCGGTATGCAGTCTCCCTATTCCCTGTATAATCAAGAGTTTGCGACCTTTGGCCGTGACGGGGTGTATGATCAGAAAGACGCGGAAGGCTTTATCCACCTATTCGGGTTGCCCTTAAAAGTCCGGGCGCTGATGGAAAAGAAAGCGGGATTACGACCGTAGGAACCGCGGCGTATTTGGCCTTGACCGCGCTCCGCCAATTCGCTTCAAAGACGGCCAGGGAGACGCCGGTGATTTCCTCAAAGTTGTTGTAATTTCTGAGGACGGCGCTGAGCTTATCGTAGCCGTAGGTTTGAATGAAATACTCGATAATCGTGTAAGAAAGCTCATAGCCGCCGAGATCCGGCCAGACGTCGTAGTTGTTTTCCAACTGGTCAAAGGTCGGAATCGCGGCTTTGCGTGCGTATTTGCTGATCGTCTCAGGGCGGCTGTTGGTTTTGCTTTCAAAACAGGCGACGCCCTCATCTAACCAGTGCGGTAAAGTCGTGGCGGTGATGATGTTTAAGCGGGCGTTGATGTTGTGGGTGGCTTCGTGGGTCAGGGTGGCGGCAAAATCGTCGAAAGAATAGCGTAGCACGCGGGGCGACAGGGCCTGGATGGCGCCGATGAAGGAGCAGGCGGCTGACCAGTCGTAGATGCCGGAAGCGGCGAGGTAGCTCTCCTGGTCGGGATAGATATTGATCCGTTGCAGTCCTTCCAGACGGAAATGCAAGTCGGCCTGGATCTGGGTGTAATTGCTCTCCAGGGTGGCGGCCAGGGCTTGCAGGATGGACTGATCCTGATCGCTGGAATAAAAGACAAAGTGCGGACTTTGCAGCTGGTATTTGAGGCTGGCGGGGGAATTTCCGGTATAGGTATCGAAGTATACGTAGTACCCTTGGCCGTTTTTCAGCAAAATTGTCAGCTTGTACGTCGCGTTGGCAGTATAGTTTTGGGCGTCGGTGATCGTTAAGGTGAGGATGTTTTGCTCAACCGTCAGCTCGACGGGAATGACCTGGTTGCTTTTTGTGAGTACAATGTAGCTAAAATCGCGTAAATGGACGTCGGCGGAAAAAGAGACGGTCCAGGGCGCGTTCAGGGAAACCTGACGCTGATCAGGAAACGGCGTCCAGCGGCCAGAGGAAACGAGCGGCGTCGCAGCGGCGGCGGTGACGGCAAGCGGCTGAACCGCGTTGATCGCGGTGATGCTCAGGCTTTGGAAACGCTCAAGTCCGTCCTCATAACTCTGAACGAGGGCGGATGTCACCGCGCCTTCGCCGCCCAGAACGGTAAATTGCCGGATGTTTTGGCTCTTGGCGGACAGATACTCGGTGATGCGGCTGTCAGCTGTCTTGCTCAGTAAAACGATGGGAGCGCCTGCCTTGGCGGCCAGCGCGCTTCCGGACAGGGCGTCGGCGAAGGCCTGATCGGTCGCCAGATAAACGTTGTCAAACGTATAGTCGAAATCGAATTTTTCTAAAACCTTGAGGTTGGTGTCGGTGGCGTCGGCTCCCTGAATGAGCGTCGGGTTGGGGCAGAGCTGGATCAGGGAGGAAGGCAGATCAGAAGCGGTGGAGATGAGGTAGGTTTTTTGGATATTTCGCCCGCTCAGATAGCTTTTGAGGCCATCGGTCGCCTGATTGTCCGCCAGGAGAATGGGAATACCCTTTTGACCGGCGTAGGAGGAAATGATCAGGGCGTTGGGAAAGTCATTCCCCGTGGTCACGATTAGCTGACCGGAATCGCTGCCCATATATTTGGCGATTTCCACGGAAGTAGCGTAGCGATCCAAACCGGCTAACCGGATATAGGAGATGCCCATGTCGGACAGTTGCCGCTCGACCGTCGCGGAGACCACCCCGGTGCCGCCGACGATGATCACCTGACGGACGCGGCGGGACTGCAAGGCGTCCTGGGTCACGGGGGTTAAACGGTTGGTTTCGGTCAACAGAATCGGCGCGTTTAGCTTTTGGGCCAGCGGCACAGAGGACAGCGCGTCCGGAAAGTTCTCCCCATAGGCCAGGATGGCGATATCAGCGCCGTTGGGCCAGCCCTGTGCGGCAATGTCGGCGGCGGTTTCATAGCGGTTAGCGCCGGCGAGTCGGCTGACGGGATCAGCGGCGTCGGCGGTCAGCGGCAAGCATAATACGCTGAAGAACAGAGCCGTCAGAAAAATATAAAGATATACTTGCGCGATTTTGCGGTTGAATCCGAGTCTCTTGTTTTGATACGTCATGGTTCCTCCTGCTCTCTTTGTCTTGACGGAAATGATCGTTCAATCGTTAAGATTGACGACGGCGCCGTCTGTTTATCTGGGAATAGATTCTTGCTTGAGGGGGGAGAATCCTTCCGCATCACAGTTATATCATAATTATTTCACAAGTTTAAAGGGATATGAGCGCCAGGTTTTGCGGCAAACAGGGCAACAACGCGATAGACCCATAGATAATGTGTAAAATGATGCGTCTATGGGTCTGTATGTGCGTGAGCCTTGCCGCAACATATTTCCCTTCATTTGGTTGTTTTAGCTGGTCGGCGGGTGTTATACTGAGGTATGATTTGGGGATAGGCATGGACGTCGGATTGAAGAAGGATGAAATCATCCGGCGACTGAACATAAAAGTAGAATCGCGCGCAGACGGGAAAGGAGATGGATCATTTATGAAAAAGGACGATTTTGGCTTTGTCCGCGCCGGGATCGGGGTTCCGCAGGTGCGAGTCGCCGATCCGGCCTTTAATGTGGATCAGATCATCGCCCTGGCGGCGACGCTGGCTGCGGAACGGGCGCAGGTAGCTGTATTTCCGGAATTAAGCGTTACTGGCTACACCTGCGGCGATTTATTTCAGCAGCGCTCCTTGCTCATGGGCGCGGAACGGGAGCTGGAACGCCTGATCCGCCAGGTCCAAGCGGATATGCTGATCGTGGTGGGGATGCCGGTGACGGCGGATCAGCAGTTGTTTAATTGCGCGGTGGCGTTTCATCGCGGCCGCATTTTAGGGGTCGTGCCTAAGACGTTCATCCCGAACTACAGCGAATATTATGAGCGGCGCTGGTTTGCTCCGGCGGCGGCGCGAAGGAGTGACCGGATCACGCTCTGCGGCCAAACGGTTCCTTTCCGGGAAAACTTGCTTTTCCACGATGAGAATTCTGAACTGATCGTAGGAATCGAGCTCTGTGAAGACCTCTGGACGCCGATTCCTCCCAGTTCTTATCACGCCTTGTACGGCGCGAATTTGTTGCTGAACCTGTCCGCCAGCAATGATATCGCCGGCAAGAAGGACTATCGGCGCAAGCTGGTTTCCCAGCAATCGGCCAGAACGATAGCCGGCTATGTGTATGTTTCGGCGGGCAATGGCGAATCCACGACCGATGTGGTGTACGGCGGGCATTCCCTGATTGCGGAAAATGGGATTTTGCTGGAGGAACGGAGCGCAGGCTCATCCGGCTCAGCCCTGGTCATGACGGCGGATGTGGATATTCAGAAGCTGACGCATGACCGGCTGCGGCAGAATAATTGGATGGAGAGGAAACTGCCGCTGGATTACGTCACGGTGGATTTTGCGCTGGCTCCGGACAGCGGGCCGGAGGACTGGCGGCGGACGGTCGATCCTTATCCCTTTATTCCGGGAACCATCGAAGATATGGACAGCCGCTGCCAGGAGATATTCGCCATTCAAGCCGCTGGATTAAGACAGCGGCTCAGTCAAACAGGCATAAAAAAAGCCGTCCTCGGACTTTCCGGCGGTCTGGATTCGACGCTGGCGATGCTGGTGAGCTATGAAGCGTTTAAACAGCTGCAACTTCCCGCCGCCAATCTCATCGGGGTCAGTATGCCCGGCTTCGGGACGACCAGCCGGACGTATGGCAATTCGATCCAGGTGATGAAGGGACTGGCGGTCAGCATTCGGGAAATACCGATTCAGGAGGCTTGTTTACAGCATTTTAAGGATATCGGGCATGATCCCGCGATTCACGACGTCACCTATGAAAATGTGCAGGCGCGGGAGCGTACCCAGATCCTGATGGATATCGCCAATAAAGAAGGCGGGCTCGTGGTCGGAACAGGCGATCTATCGGAATTGGCGATGGGCTGGGCGACCTATAACGGCGACCATATGAGTATGTACGCGGTGAACACGGGCGTACCGAAAACCCTGGTGAGCTACCTGGTGCGCTGGTACGCCGCCAAAAGCGAGCGTCAGGAGATCAGGGAGGCCCTGCTGGATATTCTGGATACCCCCGTCAGTCCGGAACTGCTGCCGCCGGACGCGGACGGGAAAATCCGGCAAAAAACGGAGGAGCTGATCGGTCCCTACGCGCTGCACGATTTCTTCCTGTATCAGATGATTCGGCAGGGCTTCGGCCCCGGCAAGATTCTTTATCTGGCCGCCATCGCTTTTAAGGATCAATATGGCAAACAGGAGATCCTGGGCTGGCTCAAGCTCTTCTATCGGCGGTTTTTTACGCAGCAGTTCAAGCGTTCCTGCCTGCCGGACGGGCCTAAGGTCGGCTCGGTCGCGCTGTCCCCCAGAGGAGATTGGCGAATGCCCAGCGACGCCAGCTATGCGCTGTGGCTGAGCGAGCTGGAAGCGTGGGAGCATGAAGCGCCGAACTGAGCGGAGCAGATAAGAGCGGGTTATCCTTTGGCGGGGTTGACGGGCGTCTGGCGTTTTTGCGCGGACGCCTGTTTTAACAGATACAGACAGTCGTGAGTAGTTATTCGTCAAAAATCCAGTATTTATAAGGGTTTTAGTAGTATGTAGAAGTGGTGAGAAGTAGGGAAATGTATGTAATTCATACATTATTCCTACACCATTTCTACGCCTACTTTATTTTTTCCATCTCATTTTTCAACCAATTAAATTCTCTTTTAGTATAGACTTTTTCTGTCATGTCTGATATCGAGTGACCGACGATGTATTTGATAGCATACTCATCAACGCCGTATTTTTTAGCAAGGGTTACGAAATGTTTTCTTCCGTCATGAGGTCTATGTTCGGCGTTGAGTTTTAACGTTTCTTTGATCCGTTCGAAGCATTTTTTATAACGTTCATAGGTGAGCGATATATTTCCTCGACCACGTGTTGACTCTAAATAATTAAATAGATAGTCGCTTTCAAGACTTTCAGCTTCTTTATATTTTTTATCGACTAACGGTCGTATCTTAGAGTGAATGGGGACTATTCTATCTGTTCCAGCGTCCGTCTTCATTCCGCCCTTAAAAGACCATTTTTCAAGATCGACATCTTTGAGTTTTATAAAACCAAGCTCTTGCGGTCTCCATCCAGAATGACATTGAATAAGTAATACACTCAACTTTCGCACCGCAAAGGAGGCATCAACGCCTTAATATAACTGGGTAATTGGGCAAACCAATAGGTAACTTGACAAAGTGCTTGCGGGGACATGGATTTCTCTGAAAGCAAGGT
>JAITOS010000028.1 GCA_031289815.1 Peptococcaceae bacterium
TGGCGGATGAAGCCCGTCAGATTATTGAGGCCAAAGTGGTCAGCGCCAAAGCGCTGAGCGCGGATCAAGAAACGAAATTGCAACAGGCGCTGGTGCGTGCAACGGGTAAAAATGTGCGCGTGATGAGTGAACAATGCCCGGAATTAGTCGGCGGCATAAAAGTTCAGGTAGGGGATCGCGTATGGGATGGCACGATTGTACATGCCTTGGAACGGATGCGTAAAGAATTGCGAAAATCCGCAAGGGTATAGGGGGGAACAGGATTGAATTTACGTCCAGATGAGATTAGCTCAATTATTAAACAACAGATTGAGCGCTATGATAGCACAGTTGAAGTGAGTGATGTCGGGACGGTTATTCAGGTTGGAGACGGGATTGCCCGTATCTACGGCTTGGATAAAGCCATGGCGGGAGAGCTGCTGGAATTCCCCGGCGGCGTGTACGGGATGGCCATGAACCTGGAAGAGGACAATATCGGTTGCGTTATTCTGGGGGGCTATACGCAAATTAAAGAAGGCGACGAAGTAAAACGGACCGGACGTATCGTGGAAGTGCCGGTGGGAGAAGCCATCATCGGACGCGTGGTCAACGCGCTGGGTCAGCCTATTGACGGCAAAGGGGAAATTAAGACGGATAAGTTCCGCCCCATTGAAGCGATGGCCCCTGGGGTTATTTACCGGAAATCCGTGCATGAGTCCATGCAGACCGGATTAAAATCGATCGACGCGATCGTGCCGATTGGCCGCGGCCAGCGGGAATTGATCATTGGCGACCGCCAGACGGGGAAGACCGCTTTGGCTATCGACGCGATCATCAATCAAAAAGGCCAAGATATGATTTGTATCTATGTGGCGATTGGTCAAAAAGCCTCCACTGTGGCCAGCGTAGTGAAAACGCTGGAAGATCACGGCGCGATGGAATATTCGATTGTCGTCGCGGCGACCGCTTCCGAACCGGCGCCGATGCTCTATATCGCCCCCTATGGCGGTTGCGCTATGGGCGAGGAGTTCATGTATAACGGGAAACATGTTTTGATCATCTACGATGATCTCTCGAAACAGGCGGTTGCCTACCGTGAACTTTCTTTGTTGTTAAGGCGTCCGCCGGGACGTGAAGCCTATCCGGGCGACGTTTTTTATCTGCATTCACGCTTATTGGAACGCGCCGCTAAATTGTCGGACGAGCTGGGCGGCGGCTCGATGACGGCCTTGCCGATCATTGAAACCCAGGCGGGGGACGTAGCGGCCTATATTCCGACCAACGTCATTTCGATTACCGACGGCCAGATCTTTTTAGAAACCGATTTATTCTACTCAGGATTCCGTCCGGCCATCAACGTAGGGATATCGGTATCCCGCGTCGGCGGGGCCGCGCAGATTAAAGCGATGAAACAAGTAGCCGGACAGTTGCGTCTCGACTTGGCGTCTTATCGTGAATTAGCGGCCTTTGCGCAGTTCGGCTCCGACTTGGATAAAGTGACCCAACAGCGGCTGAGCCGCGGCGAGCGCATGATGGAATTGCTCAAGCAAGCTCAGTACGAGCCGATGCCGGTGGAAGAAGAAGTGATTACGATCTATACGGCCAACCAGGGATATCTTGATGATGTTGAAGTGGACAAGGTCAAAAAATTTGAAGATGAATTTTTGCGTTATATGCGCACGGTGAAGTCGGATATTCTGGAAACCATTCGCACCAAACAAGCGATCTCTGATGAACTGTTTGTTGAAATAAACAAAGCCATTGGTGAGTTCAAACAGGGTTTCTTGGGCTAATAAACAAAGGAGTAGGTGGTAGAGGTGGCAGGAGTACGTGATATTCGTCGCCGGATTCGCAGTGTGCGTAATATGCAGCAGATTACCCGGGCGATGAAAATGGTTGCCGCAGCTAAACTGAGAAGAGCCCAGGAAAAGGTTATCGCTTCCCGCCCGTATGCCCGACAGCTGCAAGAAGTATTGGCGCGGCTGGCGGCGAATGTGGACGCGGAGTTGACGGAAGCGCAGCCTTTGTTGGAGCAGCGGCCGGTTCAACGGACGGCCTATCTGTTGGTCTCCTCTGACAGGGGATTGTGCGGAGGCTTTAACGCCAATCTTCTCCGGCTGACAAGCAGTGTAATAACCGAACAAAAACAAGAGGTGGGCTTAGTAACGGTGGGCCGTAAAGGCCGGGACTACTTTCGTCGGCGCAAGCTGGAGATTCTCGATGAATTTACAGGGCTGGGCGATAGTCCGAGTTATCAACAAGCGAAAAGGATCGCGGGAAAAATCATTCAGCTGTATGTGACCAAAGAAGTAGACGAAGTGCATTTAGTTTACAGTGAGTTTGTCAACGCGCTGACCCAGCGCCCGTCCATCATCAAGCTGCTTCCCATTGAACGTCCGGCGGGAGAGCAAGCGGATAAGCAACAATATATCTTTGAGCCAACGCCGACGGTGATTCTCAGTACCTTATTGCCCAGATATACGGAAACCCTGATTTATGGCGCGCTGCTGGAGAGCAGGGCGAGTGAGGAAGGGGCGAGAATGACGGCCATGGGCGCCGCGACGGATAACGCTAAAGAGATGATATCGGCGCTGACGCTGGTGATGAACCGGGCAAGGCAGGCGGCGATTACGACAGAAATATCTGAAATCGTCGGCGGCGCGGCGGCGCTTGAATAAGTGGTCAGTAGAATTTCTGGAGAAGGAGGTCGTAAACCTGTGATAACTGGCAAAGTCTTGCAAGTTATGGGTCCGGTCGTTGACGTGGAGTTTGCTCCCGAGGAGCTGCCGGAAATCTATAGCGCGATTAGAATTGATGTGCCTGAACAAAAAATCAAATTAACCCTGGAAGCCGCGCAGCATCTCGGCAACGACACGGTACGTTGTGTAGCGATGTCCTCGACGGATGGTTTGCAGCGTGGCATGGCGGCGGTGAATACCGGAGCGCCCATCACGGTTCCCGTGGGAGAAGTGACCTTGGGACGCATATTCAATGTACTGGGTGAAGCGATTGACGACGGCGCGGAAGTGGTAGCGCCCGCGCATTATCAAATCCATCGTTCCGCGCCTAAATTTGTCGATCAGGATCCGGCGACGAACATGTTGGAAACGGGGATTAAAGTGGTCGATCTGCTGTGCCCCTATGCTAAAGGCGGTAAAATTGGCCTCTTTGGCGGCGCCGGTGTAGGAAAAACCGTTTTGATCCAGGAATTGATCAATAACATCGCCAAACAGCACGGCGGGCTGTCCGTGTTTTCCGGCGTCGGCGAGCGCACCCGTGAAGGAAACGACTTGTGGAATGAAATGAAAGAATCCGGCGTTATTGATAAAATGTCGATGGTGTTCGGACAGATGAATGAGCCGCCCGGCGCCCGTTTGCGGGTGGGGCTGACCGCTCTGTCCATGGCGGAATACTTCCGCGATGAGATGGGGAAGGACGTGCTTCTCTTCATCGATAATATTTTCCGCTTTACCCAAGCCGGGTCGGAAGTGTCCGCGCTGTTAGGCCGGATGCCTTCTGCGGTTGGTTATCAACCGACCTTAGCGACGGAAATGGGCGCTCTGCAAGAGCG
>JAITOS010000047.1 GCA_031289815.1 Peptococcaceae bacterium
TTCATCACGCAAAAAGCCAGCAGCATTCCCAGCATCGGCGAGACGACCAACGCCGTCAGGATCTTGGCGAACCCATACCATTCTACCGAAGCAAAACCCATGCGGGCAATCATGGAGCCGACCAGCCCGCCGATAATCGCGTGGGACGAGCTGCTGGGAATCCCAAAATACCACGTGATCAAATTCCAGGCGATCGCGCCCAATAAGCCGGCGATCACCACCTCCTGCGTCACCAAGGCCGGAGAAACGATATCTCTGGCAATCGTCTGGGCGACGCCGGTACTGTACAGAGCGCCGAGGAAATTCAGCACCGCGGCGATGACCACAGCGCGCTTGGGCGTCAAGGCTCTGGTCGAGACGCTGGTCGCAATCGCGTTCGCCGTATCGTGAAAGCCATTGATATAATCGAAGACCAGGGCGCACAGAACGACGACGCATAAGAGAATTCCGCTCTCAGTCATATTTCAGAACCATTCCTTTTAATTGATCGGCAACAATTTCACAATGATCTAACACCGTCTCCAGCAATTCCAGAATTTCTTTCCATTTGATGATCTCGATCGGGTCTTTTTCCTCTTCAAACAAACGCGCGACTTCTTTCTGATAGAGTTTATCGCCGCCATTTTCAATTTGATAAACCTTTTCGGTGGCGGCTAATATTTCCGACTTTTTAACCTTAATATTATTCAGGCAGCTAAAACCAACACGAAGCTGTTCCGTCGCCATGACGATCGAACGGGCCATTTCCAGCGTCCCGGCGGACGGTTTTCCGGTACGATACAGCTGCATTCTTTCTATCGTCCCCTCCGTATAATCCACCACATCGTCCAATACCTGCGCCAGACTGTAAATATCCTCGCGGTCCAGCGGCGTGATAAAGGTGGTATTCAGCCGGTCCACAATTTGCGTGTTTACAGCGTCCGCCTGATTCTCCAAAATATTCATTTCTTCCGCATCGGATTCGCTGACGCGGTCCTGCTGCATTATTTTCTCCAGCTTTTGCGCGGCTTGACAAGTTAATTCCGTGCTTTGCTGAAATAATGAATAAAACTTGTCCTCTTTCTTCGCTCCGAGGAACATTCGCCATCACCCACCATTCATTCTTTCTTTTCGTCGATTCTTGCCAAAATTTCTTTCCTGTCCTGTGTATTGTACCACATTTTGTCTTCAGACTCATTGCTCGTCTATTTATCACGCAGTTTATTCAGCAAACTTTCTTTCACATCCGCCAGCATATACAAGGAGCCGGCGACGCACAGCATATCCTCCGGGCCGAGCTTGTCCGCCCCGATGCCAGCCGCTTCACCAGGATCTTCCACCATCATGACCGGCTTGCCAAACTTTTCGGCATATTTCCCCAGCAGCCGCCAATCTCCCGACCGGGAAGAATTGGGTTTCGTAATGATGACCTCATCGGCCAAGGGGATCAAACAATCCAGCATTTTTTCCCGTTCTTTATCCGCCAGCATTCCCAGGCACAGCAGCAGCCGCTGCCGCCGGTACAAGGCTAACGCCGCCGCCAGCGCTTGCGCCCCGTCCAGATTATGCGCGCCATCCAGCAATATTTTCGGCCTTGCGGAGATCCGTTCCAGCCTTCCCGGCCATTGTACGCTCTTTAAGGCGTCGTACACCGCCTGACGGGGAATCTTGATCCCATATTCCGCCTGAAGCAATTCTCCCGCCGTCACGGCTGTCGCCGCGTTCCACAGCTGATGCTCGCCGGTCAACCGCAGCTTTAAGCCGGGGAATTTTTCCTGAAGCCCGTACAGGTCAAATTCCTGCTCCGTTTCCCCCTGTCGGCGCACGTCCCACCGTATATCTTTGCCAACTTGCCAAAGTTTTACCCCCCGTCCGGCCGCATATTCATGTAACACCGCCAGAGCCTCCGGGCGAACGGCGGCTGTCACCGCCGACGCTCCGGGTTTGATGATCCCGGCTTTCACCTTGGCAATGTCAGAGATCTCGCTCCCCAGCTGTTCCATATGATCCCGTCCGACATTCGTAATCACGGCAAGCAACGGCTGTACGACGTTGGTCGAATCGATCTCTCCTCCCAGTCCCACCTCGACGACGGCAAAATCCACCTGCCGCTCCTTAAAATACAGCAGAGCCATCGCAGTGTAGACCTCAAATTCCGTGGGATGCTCCAGACCGCCCGCCGCCAGCTCTTCCATCCGGGAGCGCAGTATCCGCCCCAGGGCGATCACCCGCTCCTTGGCGATCATCTGGCCGTTTATGGTAATCCGCTCCCGAACGTCATGCAGATGAGGAGAGATAAACACCCCTACCTGATACCCTGCCTGGCGCAAAATTTCCGCGATCATCGCCACCGTAGACCCTTTGCCGTTGGTACCGCCGACATGAATCACTCGTAACCCGCGTTCCGGATGGCCTAAGCGCTCCATCAGCGCTTGAATCCTCTCCAGACCCAGATTCATGCCGAAGCGGCTCAATCCCGTCAGATAGGCCAGCGTTTCCTGATATTCTACGTCTTCATTCCGCATAGAGGCTATCCTCTCCCGGCAAACCGCCGCTATTCCCGTAACTGTTCCAGCCTCGCCTGTAAGGCTTCCTGCCGCGACCGGACGTCTTCCATTTTCTTCTTTTCCTTCGCTACGACCTCCGCCGGCGCTTTGCCGATGAAACTTTCATTATCCAGTTTCCCTGACAAACGTTGTTCCTCCTGCCGCATCTGCGCCAGGTCTTTCTCCATCCGGGCAATTTCTTTTTCTATATCAAGCAGTCCCTTGAGCGGCAGGTAGATCTCCGCCAGCGGCAAGACCGCGCTCGCCGCTTGAACCGGTTTATTGGCCAATTCCCGCTGAACCTCCAGCGTGGCCCCGCCAGCCAAATGCGTGATCGCCCGCGCGCCTTTCTCCAGTACCCTTTGGGTTTCCCCATCCGCCGCCCTGACGATGATATCCGTTTTTTTGCCGGGAGCAATATGCATCTCGGCGCGGATATTGCGGATCGCCTTGACGACCTCCATGAGGATGGCCATCTCCTTTTCTGACGTTTGATCGCGGCAGTCCTCCCGCGGCCAGCTTTCCAACATCAAGCTCGTCCGACGACCCGGCAGATGGCTCCATATTTCCTCGCTGATAAAAGGCATGAACGGGTGCAGCAAGCGCAGCGTCCCTTCCAACACCTTCAACAGAACCGCTTGCGCTCCTTTCTTCGCCGTCGGCTGTTCTTTATCGTATAGCCGGATTTTCGCCAGCTCGATATACCAATCACAAAATTCATTCCAGATAAACTCGTAGAGCCAGCGGCCCGCCTCACCCAGATCATAGTTTTCCAAGCCCCTGGTGATTTCCTGACAGGCCGCGCTGAATCTGGACAAAATCCAGCGATCCTCCAAAGGCAGCGTCTCCGCCGACAGCGAAGGCTGCCCGTCGTCCTCCATATCCTGTACATTGAGAATGACAAAGCGGGAGGCGTTCCAGATCTTATTGGCAAAATTACGCGCGGCTTCCAGCCTTTCCGGATGAAAGCGGACGTCGTTGCCGGGGGTATTACCCGTGACCAGCATAAAGCGCAGGGCGTCCGCGCCGTATTGATCGATCACTTCCAGCGGATCGACGCCGTTGCCCAGGGATTTGCTCATCTTGCGACCCAAGCTGTCCAGAATCAAACCGTGGATCATCACCTTGCGGAAGGGCGGCTCTTTTTGAAATTCCAGCGCCATAAAGATCATCCGGGCTACCCAAAAGAAGATAATATCCCGGCCTGTCACCAGGACGCTGGTGGGATAGAATTGCTGTAATTCCGGCGTTTTTTCCGGCCAGCCCAGCGTGGAAAACGGCCACAGCCCTGACGAAAACCAAGTGTCCAGCACATCCGGATCCTGCTCCAGACGAGCGGAAGCGCAAGACGGACAGCGGTCCGGATCCTCCTGGGCGCAGATTTCCGCCCCGCAGTCCTGACAATACCACACGGGAATCCGATGCCCCCACCAGAGCTGACGCGAGATACACCAATCGCGGATATTCTCCAGCCAGGTCAGATAGATTTTGCTGAAGCGCTCCGGGGAAAACTCGATCCGCCCCTCCCGCACGACTTGCATCGCCGGTTCCGCCAGCGGCTTCATCTTCACAAACCATTGCCGACTGATCCTCGGCTCGATCACGGTGGAGCAGCGGTAGCATTCCCCCACCGCGTGCCGGTGATCCTCGGTCTTCAGCCATAATCCCCGCTCCTTCAGATCCTCTATGATCCGGCGGCGCGCTTCGTAGCGCTCCATTCCCTGATACACCCCGGCGTTTTCATTCAGGCGGGCTTCCTGATCCAGCACCGTAATCGCCGTCAGGTCGTGCCGCAGTCCCATCTCGTAGTCATTGGGGTCGTGGGCGGGGGTAATCTTCACCGCGCCTGTCCCAAAATCCTTGTCCACGTAGTCGTCCGCGAGAATGGGTATTTCCCGGCCAATCAAGGGCAAAATCAAGGTTTTCCCGATCAGATGGGCATAGCGCTCATCCTGGGGATGCACCGCCACCGCCGTATCGCCCAGCATCGTTTCCGGACGGGTCGTCGCTACCGTGATATATTCCTCGCTGTCCTTCACCGGGTAACGAAGATAAAACAGCTGTCCCTCCCGTTCTTCATGCTCCACTTCAATGTCGGAAATCGTCGTCAAGCACTTGGGACACCAGTTGATGATATAGTTCCCGCGATAAATCAACTGCTTCCGGTATAATTGCACGAAGACTTCCCGCACCGCCCTGGAACAGCCCTCATCCATCGTAAAGCGTTCGTAGCGCCAGTCGCAGGAGGCCCCCAAACGACGCAGCTGCCGGGTAATCTGACCGCCGTACTGCGCCTTCCAGCTCCAGACCCGCTCCAGAAAACCGGCTCTTCCCAGATCATGCTTACTCTTCCCTTCCAGGGCCAGCTGCTCCTCCACTTTCGCCTGGGTCGCAATCCCGGCGTGATCCGTTCCCGGAAGCCATAATGTATTCAAGCCCTGCATCCTTTTAAAGCGGGTGAGGATATCCTGCAAGGTATTGTCCATCGCGTGTCCCAGGTGTAATGAGCCGGTAACATTGGGCGGCGGCATCACGATGCTGAAGGCTTCCGCTTCCGTCCGGACTTCCTGATGAAAATAATCATTCTCTTCCCAATATGTGTACCATTTCTGTTCCACCTGAGAAGGGTTATAGACGCTCGCCATCTCCCCCCGCTGCGGCTGTTCCTCATGGGTCGGCTCTGTCAGTTGTTTTTTTTCCGTCATTCCTTTTTGCTCCTTTGTCATGAAAAGTATTTTCACGCTTCCCTTCCCCGCTGATTCTGGTAAAACTCAGCGCGGTCGGCTAAACATAAAAAAGAGCCTTACACCAAAAGGGCGAAAGACTCGCGGTACCACCTTCATTTATGGATAATCCGTCCGCCCGCCGTCAAAAATCCCGTCAGACGCCGGATCTCCCACATCTCTGCCAGCAATAACGCGCTGACCCGTCAGAGGATCATCTTCATGCCCCTCCGCCCCTTCCGAGCGACCCGAACCCCGATCCCGAAAAATCCTCGCAGCGGTGGATTTTTTCTCTGAACGGCCCGTTTGATTCTTCCTCTCGTTCATCGGGTTTACCTTTATATTCATTATATCCATTCCTGATTACCCTATGATTATACGACACATATAGATTATACGGCAAAATTTTAGGCCTTGTCAAAAATGTTTTCCCAGGACACGATTTATTATTTCCCGGTTAATGATTTTGTCGAACGGGATGAGGATTAACA
The DNA here is from genome assembly GCA_031289815.1 of Peptococcaceae bacterium. Taxonomy (GTDB): domain Bacteria; phylum Bacillota; class Desulfitobacteriia; order Desulfitobacteriales; family Desulfitobacteriaceae; genus JAITOS01. The sequence goes on from JAITOS010000047.1 coordinate 5,740, forward strand.
CCAAGATAAAAAGGACGCGAACCAGCAAATGCTTGTTCATCTCCCTGACCCCCTGAACACATTACTGGTGAAATTGACCCAATAAGCATTTATACCTGGCTGAGGATAATGGTCCGAACCACTCTGCCTATAGTGGGTAGCTTCTCTTTATTGTATCATGCAGACAAGTCCGGCGAAGGGCCAGCTGAATCCGGGTGTACCGGGATAGCCGTAGTTGGGATGACTTCTACTGCTTACCAAAGATGATAGCAAAAACAAACATCGCTATGGTTCCTATCGCCCAAAGAATGATCGATATTTTGAAATCCTTTTTCTTTTGCTCCTTTGTATCTTCTTGGTTATATAATAATTTTTGCCAAAAATTTACACCTATTGACGGACTGATCAAGCCGAGGAACAACATCGCGGAAAGAGCTAGTACCTGAAAATATTTCACAAGCTACCCACTCCTTCCAGACGTCCGTTTTGGCTGACGCTTGCTTTGAAGTTTAACGGCTTTGCTTAAACTGGTCGAAAAACTCTTTATTCAACACCCCTAATGCAGCCATAGAAGCCAGCCCAATCAGGCCAACTACAAAAGGACTCAACGGCCATATAGGGGTGTCGGGATGAATGACTCGGATCAATTGGCCTGTATTCGCGTCATACATTTTTATTCTTTTACTTTTTAAAAGCTCAACTTTGTACATATAGCCTGCCGCATCCCAATATTCGCTTTTATACCGCCACTGTCGATACTCTTCCTTCATTCTTTCCGCTTCATCATCATCCTTATATTCTTTGGTTTCCAGCAATATTCCGTTATAAAAAGTTAGCAGACTGTCTGCCGCCACATGAATATAATCCTGCTCATCCATATAAAACGGAAACTCTTTGCTGGATCGAAAAGAAAACCCATATAAAAAACGGCCTTCATTATCGTAAACTTGAATCGAACTATGCAGACCATTGCCATAATAAATATGGCCTTTACGATCTATAACAATATCGTTAATCCCATGTAATGGTTGTTGCTTTTCAAAATATCCCACATTACGAGGCTTTGCATTCAGCGCGGTGTAAAAGAAGCCAAAATAGCCGAAAAAGGTAAGCATGGACAAAATCACGCAAACATATTTTTTTATTCGCTTATTTTTAATGATTGCCATTTTTCCCTTTTCACTTCTCGTCATCCATCTGCGCTAATACATCCAGATAATATGCAATATCCTCATTGCCGCGCTTATCAAAGGTATAGTTCGTCGTTACCATGTTCTCTCCTTCTGGATCAGAAAAATTATAACTACCAGCAGCATTAACTTTTTTCATAGCGGCTACTCAATCGTATTCCCAGCGCGGGGTTCAGTCCGGTAGCCTGTAAGACGCGATTAACAGGCCTATGGCAATAGTTGCCATCAGTATCATCATCACGACAGATGCTTGCCGATCGAAGCGATGTGATTTATTCCCAGCTTCTTTTTCCGCTTTCCGGGTTAAATCAGCGTCCGCACGAGTCAGCAAGCTAATGAATGTGTCAATAATTAAGCCATCGAATACACCGGTTTCCGGAAGTTCAAGCTTCTTTTGCACTTGTTTTACCGAAGATTCCAGAACTTCATCGAAGTTTCCTGTCGCCGGCAGTCCTAAGAAAGATTGCAATGCCGCTACAGGCTCGCCTGTATGTCCTATTTGCAGAGGATCATCCCCGATATAATAAGCCAAGGACAGCAGAGCCGCCACGCTGTCAACTTTATCGCTTTCCTTTTGATGGAGGAACCCTTCCTTGTCCCATTCCTGTCCAGGTTGTAACCCGAATTTCCAAGCGCGTTCATCGGCAATCGCTTTAAGCCTTGGCCGAGCATAAATCGAAACAGGCGTATCCGGCTTTGGCGGCGTAAACCAAACGGATGATGAGGGGCGATCCTCTTTGGGAAGCTTTCTT
>JAITOS010000102.1 GCA_031289815.1 Peptococcaceae bacterium
CACCCGGAGGAGGCGGTAGGCTTAATCGCGCCAAAGCTGGGTCTATCCGAAGAAGAACAGGGTCATTTTACCGTAGCGCATTATGATGACAATTCCTATATAGCGCCCGAATGGATAGCGTCCTGGGTGAACCGCGGTGAGGAATGGGGCCTTTGGCCTCTCGGCGCTGTCCAAAGTGAAGATCTGTACAGCAACGACTACCTCCGGGTGAAGATATACAGGTAAAATCAAGACGGTAGTTCGCGACGGAAAACCAGGGCTTTTATTAAGCTGCCTAAGTTAAATGAAGAATGCAAGTTTAATTGAGAAGGAGTCATCCGCAACATGAATAATTTTGTTGAGCGGCCAAAGTATGTTTGCTCTATGGGCGGTGCAGTGGGGACTTTAAGCGTGCTGCCCCGGACGGTACCGATTCTGCACGCCGCGACCGGCTGCGGCGGGAACATTGCCACGGCTCTGAACCAAGCCGCCGGGTACCGGGGCAACGGTTATTGCAACGGACAGGCGCTGCCCAGTACCAATACCTCGGAGCGGGATATTGTATTCGGCGGCGAGGAACGGCTGGTGGAACAGATCGAGAACACGATTAAGCTGATTGACGCCGATCTGTATGTTGTAGTAACCGGCTGCATGGTGGATATGATTGGGGATAACATTTATAGCGCCATCCGCAACGCCAAAGCCGGGGGTTTTCCGGTGCTGGGAGCGGAAACCGGCGGTTTTCGCGGCAATTATTACACCGGGTACGAGATTGTGCTGAAAGCGCTGTTTAAGGATTATGTGGAACCCAAATCCGAAAAAAACCCGCGCCTGGTCAATGTGTTCGGCATCGTACCTCTGCAAGACGTTTTTTGGGCGGGGAACCTGGAATTAATCAAGGATCTGCTGGCCAAGCTGGGTTATCAAACGAACACCTTTTTCGGCTACGGGGAAACCTTAGCGAATCTGAAAAACGCCGCCGCCGCCTCTCTCAATATCGTCCTGTCTGACACCTTTGGGGTGGAAGCGGCGGCAGTATTTGAAGAGCTTCACGGAACGCCGTACATCTCGGCGCCTTTCCCCATCGGCGATTTTGGCACCAGCGCTTTCCTGCGCACGATTGGGGAAGCCCTGGGCATCGAAAAAGCCTTTGTGGAGAAAGTGATTGAGCAGGAACAAGCCTATTATTACGAGTACCTGGAGCGGATTTCCGACGTCTACAGCGATCTGGATTTACAGCGGTATGCGGTGGTCGTGGGCGACAGCAACTACAGTCAGGCGCTGACCAGGTTTTTGGCGGATGACTTAGGCTGGCTGCCGGAAATCGTCGTGATCAATGACTTATTGCAGGAGGAGCAAAAAGAACAGGTACTCAAACGCTTTGAAGGGTTTAACTCCGGCCTTCGGCCTACCGTGATCTTTGATACCGACGCTTCCAATGTGAGCAAACATGTGGCGCAGCACTGGGGGCAAAGTGGTGGCCAGCGCTATTTCGGCGGTTTTAACCCCGGTTTTGTGGTAGGAAGCGCTATCGAGCGGGACACGGCGGAGCTTCTGGGCGTACCCCAGCTCTCGGTGACTTACCCGATATCCAACCGGGTGGTCATGAATCGGGGCTACGCGGGGTATCGGGGGGCGCTTTCGCTGACGGAAGACTTGGTTACGGTTTTAATAGGGAACAGATAGGAGACGGCTTTATGGACTACATTGAGCAAAAAATTCCCCCTATCCGGGAAGACCGCCTCAAAGCCTGCATGGCTTATGGCGGCTCCTGCGAAGAGATCAATCGGGACGCTAAAAAAGGTTGTCTGTATAACAACAACCGCAAATTCTCTCAAAGTCAGGGCTGCCAGTTGACCTTGAGTCTGGCAATTTTAAACACGATCCGGGATTCGGTGATCATCGTACACAGCCCTATTGGCTGCGGCGCGAACCTGGTGGCACAGGCCGGGGTATCCAAAGGATTCCAGAAGCTGCGGGATCCCAATGCCTTTGGTTTGCGCTGGATCAATACCAATTTAAATGAAATCGACGTGATCAACGGCGGCGAGGACAAATTGCGGGAAGCGGTGCTTTACGCGGAAGCGGAATATCGCCCACGGGCCATCATTATCATGAACAGCTGCGTGCCGGCCCTCATCGGGGACGATATCGAGGCCGTGCTGGATGATTTGCGGCCCCAGGTATCCGCCCGTCTGGTACCCATCCACTGCGAGGGTTTCCGCACTAAAATCCAGGCTACCGCCTACGATTCGGTGTATCATGGTATTTTGCGCAACCTGGTGGGGGATGAATACCGGAGTGAAGAACTGATCGAGCCGCTCTTCCCCGACGAAGCGGAGGAACTGAAACGTCAGTATAAGATTAGCCGGACGGTGAATATCTTAAATGTTTCCTCGATGAGCCGCACCGACGAGCAGAATCTGATCGACCTGCTGGCGCCCCTGGAATTAAACATCCGGGTGCTGCCCTGCTATTCCCATCCGGACGATTTTGCCGACTCCTTTGAAGCGGCGCTGAACGTAAGTATCTGCGCGACCCATGACGACTATTTTGCCGGACATATGCTCACCGGCTATAACGTACCCTTTATTCTGCGCACGATTCCCATCGGGGTAGCCAATACCAACAAATGGATCTTGGATATCGCGGATTTTTTTGACTTGCGGGAAAAAGCGGAGCAGATTATCCGCAATGAGGTCATTGAACTGGAAAAGGCCATTGCCCCTTATAAAGAGATTTTAAAAGGGAAAACCGTCATTTTAGGCGGCGGCGAGATCCGGATTATCACGATGGCCGAGCTTTTGCACAGTCTGGGCATGGAAGTGCTGGGACTGCGGGGTTTCCATTTTGACCAGTACGGGGAAAACCTGCTGGCGGAGCTGATAGAGGAAGTGCCGGAAAGCGAACGGGTGATTATGAACGTCGGCACCGGTCAGCCTTTTGAACAAGCGAACCTGCTGCATAAATACCGTCCGGATCTATTTGTGGGTCACCCCGGAGGCAACGGTTGGGCCAATAAACAGGGTATTCCGGTGTTCCCCCTGTTCGGCCAGGCGTTTCAGTACATGGGATATATAGGCGTTTACGAAATAGCCCGCCGTCTGGCCAGATTCCTGCAAAACACCAATTACAGCAAGAATATAGGCCGTCACGCCCGGCTTCCCTATCGGGAAAGCTGGTACGACGAAGAACCCTTCGCCTACATTAACCAGGAAGAAGAAGTGCAAGCCTGAAGGAAGGATGATAAAGCGCATGGCAAAGATAGCTGGCGACCTGACTGAGTTGATCGGAGGCACTCCCTTGGTGGCGTTGCCAAACTTTAGCCGCCGGGAAGGGCTGGAGAAGAGTTTAATAGCGAAATTGGAGAGCTTTAACCCCCTTTCATCGGTGAAAGACCGGATTGGGCTGGCTTTGATTAAAGACGCGGAAGACAAGGGTTTCATCAATGAGAAAACGATTTTAATCGAGCCGACCAGCGGCAATACCGGCATTGCCCTGGCTTTTGTGGCGGCGTCACGAGGGTACCGGATTATTTTGGCGATGCCGGATACCATGTCGGTGGAGCGCCGTAACCTGTTAGCCGCGTTAGGGGCTGAAGTGGTGCTGACGCCCGGAAGCGCCGGTATGAAAGGCGCCATCGCCAAAGCGGATGAGCTTCATGCCAGTCTGCCCAATTCCTATATCCCAGGCCAGTTCACCAACCCGGCTAATCCGGCGATCCATCGCCTGACGACCGCCGGAGAGATATGGGCGGATACCGACGGGCAAGTGGATATCTTTGTGAGCGGCGTCGGTACGGGCGGTACGGTTACTGGGGTGGGAGAATTCCTGAAGGAAAAGAAACCGGGCGTACAGATCGTGGCCGTAGAGCCGTTTGATTCGCCGGTACTCTCAGGCGGCAAAGCGTCGCCCCACAAAATCCAGGGGATCGGCGCAGGCTTCGTACCGCCGGTGTATAACAGTGAAACGGTAGATGAAATCTACAAAGTGAAGAACGACGAGGCGTTTCAGACGGCCCGAAAACTGGCCCGCTACGAAGGCTTGCTGGTAGGCATCTCTTCCGGCGCAGCGGCCTTTGCCGCCGCCCAGATCGCTAAGCGGTCAGCAAACAGGGATAAAACCGTGGTGGTTATTTTCCCCGACACCGGAGAACGGTATCTTTCCACGACCTTGTTCGACAGGGAAACCAGACGTTAACCGTAACGATGTGTAGTTTTGCTATTAAAATGATGTAGCTGGGGAGATGAGCGCCGATGCCTGTATGGAAGAGAAACCTTTATGTTTGCTGGTTCGGCATGTTTGTCTGCGGCGTAGGCATTAGCCAAATTGCTCCCATATTACCCCTATATATCAAGGAATTAGGCGTTACTGATACCTCCCGTATAGCGCAGCTCTCCGGCTTGGCATACGGGGTCACTTTTTTTCTGGGAGCTGTTTTCGCGCCGATCTGGGGCAATGAAGCGGATCGCAAAGGCGTCAAACCCATCATCTTGCGTTGCAGTCTGGGCATGTCGCTGGCGATAGGCGCGATGGCTTTCGCGCCCAATGTGCAGGTGTTGATCGGTTTGCGGGCGTTACAAGGGATTATTAACGGCTTTGGCAATGTCTGTACCATGCTCATTGCCACCCAGGCCGCCAAAGAACACGCGGGCTGGGCTTTAGGGTTGCTGGCTACCGCCAGTGTTTCCGGACAGCTGCTGGGCCCGGTCATCGGCGGCGGGCTGGCGGATTTCTTTGACTACCGGATCGCTTTTCTGGTGATGGCGGCGCTGATTTTTATCGCCTTTCTAACCTCGGCTGTTTTCATCAAGGAGGAACACCGTCCTGCTTTGCGGAAAAGGCAGAGCTGGCGCGAAGCCTGGTCGGCGGCAGGCTCCAGGCGACTGATCGTCATTTTATTCGCCACGCATTTTGTCATTCTGCTCACGGTATATTCGGTGCAACCGATGCTGACGCTGTATGTATCAGATTTAGTGGGTCATAGCGGGCGGGTGGCGCTGATCTCCGGCTTGGTGTTTTCCGCGTCAGGTTTAGCGACCATTATGGCGGCGCCTTACCTGGGACGGGTGTCGGATCGGGTTGGCGCTCGCAAGGTATTGTTATGGTCGCTGCTGATAGCGGGACTGATTCTCATTCCCCACGGGCTGGTGCGAAACGTTTGGGAACTGGCTGGTTTGCGCTTTTTGCTGGGCTTGACGCTGGGGGGGTTGAATCCCTCCATTAATATACTGCTCAAGCAGGTAACGCCGGACGTCCTGCTGGGGCGGGTATTGGGGTTGAGCATGTCCGCCGGCAATATGGGTATTTTTATCGGCTCGTTAAGCGGCGGGCAAATTACCGCTGCCTGGGGACTGAATGTGGTGTTTATCGGCGGCGGGGCGTTGCTGCTTTTAAATGCTGTCATGATCGCCGTGTTTCTCAGGCGGGAACAATCAATCAGCGGGCATGACAAAGGCTCCGGCGTTCGTTTCCAGACAAAATGAACGGGAGGATAGGATGTGTATTCAGCCGTGCTGACGCGGTTTAAATTAGAATGGAGTTTTGTCATATGAAACGGCTTTCAAAAGACGTGTATCTTTTGCTGATCAGCCAAGTGTTTGTAACCGCGATTAACGCGTTGTTTGCCTCCGTTTCAGGACTTTTGGGAAAATCCCTGACAGGCTCGCTGACGTCTTCCACGCTGCCGATTGCCGCCGCTACGGCAGGCAGCTTGCTGATGGTGTATCCGCTATCTCGCGTCATGGCGCGTTACGGTCGCAAGAAAGCCTTTTTATTGGGAGCGATCATAGGCGTTTCCGCCTGTCCTGTTTTCTTGGCCGGTTTGGCGCTGGGCCATTTTTATTTGGTTTTGTGCGGCGCCTTCTTTGTCGGTGCGGTCAACGCCTCCTGTCAATATTATCGGTTCGCCGTGGCGGAAGCGGTGACAGATGAAAACGACCGCGTCCTGGCGCTGTCGCTGCTTACCGGCGTGATGGTGATCGGCGGAATACTGGGGCCGTTGTTAGGCGCGGCGTTCGCGGCTGCGGTTCCGTCCGTGCCGTTTTTCGGCTCTTTTGTGGTTATCGCCTTCTTCTGCATCGGCATCTTCGTTTCACATGTTTTTTTATCCGCAGGGTCGGCGGCAAAGGCTCAGGCTTTACCGGGGGTTGAGCGCGACGCGGCGGAGTCAAAGTACGTCAAGAACGTCTTTTTGAAAGCGACGTTTTTAGGAATGACGGCCTCCTTCGTCATGCACTTTATCATGAACGCGGCCCCTTTGGCTATGAGCGCGCAGGGTACGTCCCTCGACGCTTCGACCAGCGTTATGCAGATTCATTTTGCGGTGGGAGTCTTACCGTCGTTCTTTTTCGCGGCGCTCTACCGATATGTTAATCCCAAAAATATTTTGTATATCAGTATAGCGTTGGGGCTGATAGAATGCCTGGTCTTAGTCTCATTTCCCCAAACGCATACGCTGTTTGCCATTGAGCTTGGTTTGGCGGGTTTGGTTCATTGCCTGATCATAAATGTTTCAAATGTTTTAGTGGTATCCGCCTATGGGGAAAAGGTGGAAGCGAAGGCCCAGGGCTTCAATTCCTTCGTGATCACGGTCAGCATCGCTGCGGCTTCGGCAGCGGCAGGAGTGGCGATGGCCTATTTGGGATGGGAAAAGTTGAATTATATCTGTGTCTTGCTGCTGATGTTTGCGGCGTTTGTCGCATATTCGCTTCGTCTGAAAATGGGCGGAAAGCGAGGATAGGGCGCTTGGCCGCCTCTATTTTTTTGTCATTAGCGGCACTTTGATAATCTTCTCCGACCGTTCGGCCCAGTCCAGCAGATGGTTTGTGCCGCTACGGACTTCCGCCAGGTCTTCCTTGACTTCCTCCAGACTTTTTTCGAGAGCGTCGAGACGCTGATCTACGGCATCAAAACGCTGATCTACAGCGTCGAAACGCTGATCTACAGCATCAAAACGCTGGTTCACTTCCTGTTTAAAAGCAGAGATGTCTTCTCCCATTTTCTCCAGCACTGCCAGTATTTTTTCTTCGTTATTCATCCCAACCATCCTTCCTCAAGCTGTCTGCCTGCGCCGCAACTTTCTCTATATCTGATGATAGCATACCTTCTCCTTTGTCTGCAACTGGCTAAGCAACGCGTACCCGAAA
>JAITOS010000066.1 GCA_031289815.1 Peptococcaceae bacterium
GCTCCCATCAGACCCATACAGACCCCCAATTTCTGCCGGGGAGCCGCGTCAAGGGTGATATTCATCCCTACGGGAATCAGTAAACCCGTACCCAACGCCTGGATGATCCGCCCGCCCAACAGCACCGGAAAGCTCACGGCGAAACCACCGATGATACTGCCGATGATGAGCAGAGCGACGACCGCCAGGAACAAGCGCCGGGTAGGAATACTGCGGTAGAGAAAAGCGGAAATGGGAACCATCACCCCGGCGCCGAGCATATACGCGCCCGCGAGCCACTGCACGGTGGACTCCCCGATGCCAAAATCGAGCATAATCGGCGTGAAGCTGATATTCATGAAGGTTTCGTTGAAGGTTGCTATAAAGGCGGCGAACGCGGCCACCGCGATGATCATTTTATAGTTGCGCCCTGTTGAAGAATCCGGTGTTGTTGAAGACAATGTTACTCCTCCTTCGTTTTCGGGTAATAAAAAACACGCAGAACCCCCCTCGGAATTCTACGCATCTCTGCTGGCCGATTCTTATATTTTATCGTATCCGGCGTCCAAAAGTCAATTTTTATTTTAGGGACTTTTGGACGGTGTAGATTGCAAGTTTAATTGCCCACCATATGTCACCAGGCTATTTGAGAGTTTTTTCAAGCCGCCTTGGGAATCAAACGGTTGCGTCGATAACGAGCTTGCCGGCATCAGCTCCTTTAGCGTTTGTGATGTGACAAAAGGGTTGGCAAGCGCCGCAAAAATTCTCTGATTGTCCGCTTTATTCTCATAATAATCCATAAATCTCACGAACGCCAGGATTTCACGCTCAAGATCCTTATCGTCCAACTCTATCAAGAAAAACTTCTTCACATTTTCCTGAAATTCTTCTTGATCCAGGTCGCTGCTTACGCCGGATGCTTCAAATTCCGCCACAATATAAGCATAGGCGTTGGGGTACAACGCTATTCCCTGTTCTTGCGTCAGAGCCGCTTCGGGGAAAAGGCGGATGGTTTTCCCATAAAGCGTGAAGGGCGCATACTGTTTCACATGGTTCACCACTTCAATTTTTGTCAATTCCGCCACATTGTCATATCTCGCTGGAGAACCTGCCGCCACGAAGAAAATCATGCTCAACATAAGGGTGAAACCTATCGCTATCGCTCGAAGTAACCGTTTCATTTCATCCCTCCAAGCTTCAATTGAACCTTTCATTCTCCTGTAACTAACAATACATACCAAGATAGGATATGTGTTGAAATACACCTTCATTTCGAGTGCAGACTCGCCCATTCGCACTTTCCATAAAGGAAATCTTTTTTACAGAAGCATCCTATTCTTTATTTTAGTGTTTGTCAAGTTGCGTGCGACTACTTGCATTCGCAGTTTTTTCTATGATTTTTGGGTGACTTGCACAAACATTTTAGCCGCCGCTGTTGACTTTGTTGGTTAGGCGTGATAAACTTTGGTTAGTTTGAGCTAACTTTTGAATGAATGGTTCATTACACTCTGTTAGGAGGGATATGTATGCCGCTTACTATGGCACTGCCCGGAGAAAAGATGAGCATTAAAAAAATCACCGGTAAAGACGACACCAAACGCCATCTGGAGTCCCTCGGTTTTATCGTCGGTGAATACGTCACCGTGGTAGCCGAACTCGCCGGCAATCTGATCCTCAACGTCAAAGGTTCCCGTATCGCTTTGGACAAAGCGATGGCTCATCGTATCATCATCTAAATTCAGGAGGGATCAACGGTCGTGAAAACATTGAAAAATTCAGCCTGCGGTGAAACCGTCACCATCGTCAAGCTTCACGGCGAAGGCGCTATCAAACGAAGAATCATGGATATGGGTTTAACCAAGGGTACGCAGGTTTTTATCCGCAAAGTAGCGCCTTTAGGCGACCCCATCGAAGTCAAAGTCCGCGGCTATGAACTCAGTCTCCGCAAAAGCGACGCTGATATGGTCGAAGTCAGCTGATTTTTAGCTGTATGTCCTTATATTAATTTAGCTGGAGGAAGGTGCATCATGTCCATAAAAATCGCCTTGGCGGGAAATCCGAACTGCGGTAAAACGACCATGTTCAATGATTTGACCGGCAGTTCGCAATACGTCGGCAACTGGCCCGGCGTCACCGTCGAGAAAAAGGAAGGCAAGCTCAAAGGCCACCGCGACGTGGTCATTCAGGATCTGCCGGGAATTTATTCTTTATCTCCTTATTCGCCGGAAGAAGTGGTATCCCGAAATTATCTGGTCAAAGAAAAACCCGACGCCCTCATCAATATCGTAGACGCCTCCAATCTCGAACGCAATTTATACTTAACGACCCAACTGGCGGAGATCGGCTTACCGATGGTCATCGCCCTCAATATGATCGACATCATCCGCAAAAACGGCGACCGTATTGATATCGCCGGATTGAGCAAAGCTCTCGGCTGCCCGATCGTTGAGACCTCCGCTTTAAAAGGAATCGGCTCTTCCGAAGTGGCCCAGAAAGCGTTGGAGCTGGCAAAGGCGCAAAAACCGGCGACGACTTCCTTCTCCTATTCTCCGGAAGTCGAAAGCGCCCTGACCAAAATCGGAGCTCTGCTGGAAGGCAAGATTAAACATACCAACCCTCGCTGGTTCGCCCTTAAATTATTTGAGCGCGACCGGGAAATTGCCAAGGAATTCACCTTAGACGCTTCTATCCGGCAGCAGATTGAAGATGTTATTCTCGAATGCGAACGGCATTTTGACGACGACAGCGAGAGCATTATCACCAACGAACGCTATACCTATATCACGAAGGTCATCCAGAAACATATCCATATCAAGAGTACCGCCGCTTTATCTACTTCCGATAAGATTGATAGGATCGTCACCCATCGGGTGCTGGCTCTTCCCATCTTTGTCGTGGTCATGTTTTTGGTCTATTTTGTTTCTATCTCTACGCTCGGTACCTGGATGACCGATTGGGTCAATGATAATCTATTCGGCGAGCTTGTTCCCGGCGCGATCGCCAGCTTTCTCGACTCCGTCGGCAGCGCCGAATGGTTGAACGCGCTCATTCTGGATGGGATCGTGGCCGGTGTCGGCGCGGTTCTCGGCTTCCTGCCCCAGATGCTGGTTTTGTTCTTATGTCTGGCTATTCTGGAAGACTGCGGCTATATGGCGCGCGTCGCTTTTATTATGGACCGTATTTTCAAACGCTTCGGCTTATCCGGTAAATCGTTTATTCCCATCCTCATCGGCACCGGCTGCGGCGTTCCCGCGATCATGGCCTCCAGAACCATTGAAAGTGAAAAAGATCGCCGGATGACAGTCATCACGACGACCTTTATTCCCTGCGGAGCGAAGCTGCCGATCATTGCCCTGATCGCCGGCGCTCTATTCCCCGGCTCGCTTTGGGTCGGCCCCTCCGCCTACTTTATCGGCATCGCCGCGATCATCATTTCCGGAATCATGCTCAAAAAAACCAAGCTGTTTGCCGGCGACCCGACGCCTTTTATCATGGAATTACCCGCCTATCACATCCCCGGCGTTAAAGGTGTTTTGATTCATATGTGGGACCGCGGCAAGGCTTTCGTCAAAAAGGCGGGGACCATCATCCTGGTGGCCTGTATCCTCATCTGGTTCCTCAGCGCCTTTGACTGGCATCTGCAATTCGTCGATATCGAAGAGTCGATCTTAGCTTCCATCGGTCAGGTGATCGCGCCTCTGTTCGCGCCTTTAGGCTGGGGAGAATGGCGCTCGGCGGTCGCCTCCATCACCGGACTCATCGCCAAGGAAAATGTGGTCGGCACCTTCGGTATCCTGTATGGATTCGAAGAAGTGGCCGAGGACGGCGTGGAATACTGGGCCGTGCTTACCGCCTCCTTTACTCAGCTCGCGGCTTTCAGCTTCCTCGTGTTTAACCTGCTGTGCGCCCCTTGCTTCGCCGCTATCGGCGCTGTGCGGAGAGAGATGATGTCGGCCAAGTGGACTTGGTTCGCCATCGGCTATCAGACCGTCTTCGCTTATGTCATCGCCTTGATCATTTACCAAATCGGTATGCTCGTCAGCGGTAACGGCTTTGGCGTTGGCTCCGCTGTCGCTGTACTCTTCATCATCGCCCTGCTCTATCTGCTGTTCCGCAGACCCGCCAGCGTCGAACCACCCGTCCAAGCCGCAGGCAAAAAAGCCGCATAAAGGTATAAGGTGGTGAACCGGATCATGTCCACGTTCGTCCTTAGTCTCTTCCTCTTACTCGGCGTCGGGCTGGCCGTCCGCAGTATCTACCGCTCCAAAAAGAACGGCAGCGCTTGTGGCTGCGGTTGCGGCGACGGGTGTGCCGGTTGCGGCTGCGGCGACGACGCCGAGCCGGAAGACCTTTCCTCCTCAAAGTAGCAAAAAAGCAACAAAAAGGGGCTGTCTCACTGATGATGGAAAAAGCATCGTGAGACAGCCCCTTTGTTTTTAGAATGACTTCACAGGTTTTTCAGCAGCTCTTCCAGGCAGTCGTCAATAAAGCCTGTCACCTGCACCGCTCGCGGCCCGTGCTCTTCCAGCTTGGTCTGAGCGCCCTCGCCGATCTTTACCACCAACACCAGATCACAGTCGGCCAGCATGGTAAACACGTCTTGCCGACTGTCGTCATGAGTGCCGAAATTGCAATACGGCTGGCAGGAGCGGATTTCCAAAGGAACCAGCTGCTTGTCCTTGATCTCGGCAATATAGAACTGATCCGTATGTCCGAAGTGGCGGTTAATCATTTTTCCGTCCGAGCTGGCCATCGCAATCCTTACCGCCTTATCTTTATCGCCCATCGTCTCTCCCCCCTCTCAACGCCTGATCCAGATCGCTGATCACGTCCTCCGCGTCTTCGATCCCCACCGACAAGCGGAGTAAGCGGTCATTGACCCCCGCTTTTTCCCGCATCTCCTCCGGTATGGCGGCGTGCGTCTGGACCAGGGGAAAGGTGAGCAGGGTTTCGGTACCGCCCAGACTTTCCGCGAAGAGAACCAATTTTAAGTGATTCAGGGTAGGCACGACGTCCGCCGCTCTTTTCAGGCTGAAAGAGATCATGCCGCCAAAGCCTGTCGTTTGCCGCTTGGAGAGCTCATAGCCCGGATGATCGGGATCGCCCACATAATGTACCTGATCCACGACAGGATGAGCTTTCAGAAATTTCACGATTTTAAAGGCGTTTTCCTGCTGCCGCTCCAACCTGATGGCCAGCGTTTTCAGGCTGCGCAAGGTGAGCCAGCTGTCAAAGGGCGAAAGCATCCCCCCCTCTGAGATCGACAAGGTATAGATCTGCTCGATCAATTCGCTGTCGGCAAGCACAATAAAGCCGGACAGGATATCGTTATGGCCGCCGATATACTTCGTGCCGCTGTGAATCACGATGTCCGCGCCAAAATCGATCGGTTTCTGAAAATAGGGGGATAAAAAGGTATTGTCCACGATCATCCAGACGTTATGCTTTTTGCTGATCGCGGAAACCGCTTGCAGATCGGTAACGTTCATCATGGGATTGGATGGGGTTTCGAGGAAGATGGCCTTGGTATTGGGCCGGATGGCCGCTTCGATTTCCTCGGTATGACTGGTGTCCACATAAGAAAACTCCAGTCCGAATTTACCGTAAATCGTCGTGAACAAGCGATAGGTGCCGCCGTACAAATCGTTCGATACCAAAATATGATCCCCCTGACTGAACAGCTTCAAGAGGATGGAGATGGCGGCCATACCGCTGGCGAAGGCCCAGGCTTTCAGACCGTGTTCCAGCATGGCGATCGTGTTCTCCAATTCCAGGCGGGTCGGATTCCCCACCCGGCTATAGCTGAAGCCGGTCGATTCATCAAAGGCCGGATGGGCAAACAGAGCGCTTTGGTAGACAGGCGTGTTAACGGCTCCGGTCGCTTTGTCGATGCCCGAATAGCCCCGGACCAGCTGCGTAGTCGTCTGATAACGCAGGGACGCGCTGTTTTTATCAATCCCCTTTATATCCTTTACCGTCTTCGCCAGTATGTCCAGATTGCTCTCTTCCATATCTTTAAAAACCCCTTTTTTATGTACATCTGTTTAGTATGTTATGGTCTCATGCTACCACAATGAATGAAAGGATGTCAATACGGTTCCGCGTCGATTACAAGTCCTGTCTGACCTCTGCCAAGCGTCCATCCAATTATATGCTACACGCCCGCATTTTTCAACCTGTTGGCTGGCAATGAAAACGTTTCGCAAACGCTTGACACATTACAAAGGTACCTTTATAATAATAGCGAAGGTACCTTTGTATAATTCTAAGGAGGGGAACTGCCACGAACAACGATCCACACCATCTATTTGAACAATTTGACCGCCTGGAAAGATTATTGCGTCGGCGTCATCAACATCATCACCGCCGTCATGGCCCTACGGGCGATCCGCACCGCGGTCAGGGACGAATCCTGGCTCTCTTAAAGCTGAAACCGGAAATAAGCCAGAAAGAGCTGTCCGCCATACTCGATATCCGCTCTCAGTCTTTAGGCCAATTACTCGCTAAATTAGAGCGCCGCGCCTATATCACCCGAACACCCTCCCCCGCCGATCGCCGCGTGATGGCTATCCACTTAACGGAAGCCGGACAAAATGCTTCCTATCAAAATCAGGAACGCCCCTTGGACACGGACGCGGTATTGGCCTGCTTAAACGCCGAAGAACAAGCGGCCTTGCAGGATTATTTAAGCCGTATGATTACCGTTTTAGAACAGCAGTTTCCGACCGACCAAACTTTCCGGCATAAGCATTTTTTCCGCCGCCAGGATAGCGAAATAGGTACTCAGCTATGAGTAATGAAACTGAACCCCAAGCGCAGCAATACCCGCCGCAAGTTTTTGTAAAAATATGGAACAAAACGTTTATCAGCATATTTTTTGCGAGTATGGCCATGAACTTAGGTCAGCAAATGAGCACTTCACTTTTAGCGATCTATGCGGACTCTCTCGGCGCGCCGGCAACTAAAATCGGTTTGTTGATAAGTATGTTTGCGCTGACGGCGCTGCTGTTTAAGGTCATCGCCGCCCCCGCCATCGACACCTATAACCGCAAATATCTGGTCATCGGCGCGATGTTGATTTTAGCCGCCTCCTTTTTCGGTTTCAGCCTCTCCACGACGCTCTCATCGCTCATGTTTTTCCGGCTGCTACAGGGTATCGGTCTGGCGTTCAGCAACGTGTGCTGTTTAGCTATGGCGGCTGAGTCTTTGCCGAAGGAAAAGTACGGAACCGGCATCGGCTACTATTCTTTAGCCCAAGTAGCCTCGCAGGCTGTCGGACCGGCTATCGGGCTGGCCATTGCCGGTGCGATAGGCTATCCCTTCACCTTCGCGATCAACGCCGGCGTTATGCTGTTGGCTGTGATCGCGGCTATGCGGATCAAAATCACATTTAAACGGACCAAGAAGCTCAAAATCACCTTAAACAATATTATCGCTAAAGAGGCTCTCTTGCCCGCGTTGGTGCAGCTCTTCTTATCCATGCAGTTCATGGTCGTCAATTCCTTCCTCATCGTCTTTGCCGCGAAGCAGGGCGTTACCTCAAACATCGGCTTTTTCTTTACGGTTTCTTTCGCGACCATGCTGTTCACCCGACCCTTAGTGGGCAAACTGACCGATAAATTCGGTCTGGTAAAGGTCTTCATTCCCGCGCTATTCAGCAATTTGATTGCTTTCATCCTCATCAGTTACGCCTACACGCTCCCGCTGTTCCTGCTGGCCGCCTTTATTTCCGCTTTCGGATTCGGCGCTTGCACGCCGGCGATACAGACCCTCGCCATGAAACTCGTCTCGAATGAGCGGCGCGGCGCCGGCAGCAGCACCAACTATATCGGGGCGGATATCGGCACCCTTATCGGGCCGGTGGCCGCCGGCAGCGTAGCGCAGCTGTTCGGCTATGCCGTGATGTGGCGCGCCATGCTGATTCCCTTATTTATCGCTATGTCCATCGTTTTCTTAGCCCGCAAAAAGATCGGCGGCGTTGAGAGAGCGTT
>JAITOS010000115.1 GCA_031289815.1 Peptococcaceae bacterium
TTCTTGCTGACGTTCAGCGGCGGCAAAAAGCGCAGCACCTCACCGCCCACGCAATTGATCAGCACGCCGTTTTCCAGACAATACTTCACCACCTCCGGCCCTTTATCGCCTATCGGCAGCCCCAGAATCAGGCCCTGTCCCCGGACTCTGCCCTCCAGGAGATATTTAGCGGCCAGCTCGTCCAGCCCCTGACGCAGGAAGGCGGACGTCTCCCGCACCTGCGGCAGAAAGCCCGGTTTCAGCATTTCTTCCATGACCGCGTTACCCACTGCCGTCGCTAAGGGATTGCCGCCAAAGGTGGAGGCGTGATCCCCCGGCTGGAACGCCGAAGCCGCTTGTTCTACCGCCAGCATCGCCCCGATGGATACCCCGCCGCCCAGAGCCTTGGCCAGGGTCATGACGTCCGGACGCACTCCGCTCCACTCATGGGCGAAGAGCTTTCCGGTGCGGCCCATGCCGCATTGCACCTCGTCAAAGACCAGCAACGCGCCGAAGCGGTCGCACAGAGCGCGCGCCGCCTGAAGGAATTCAGCGCTCGCCGGATGAACCCCGCCTTCTCCCTGCACCGGTTCGATGATCACCGCCGCCGTATGCTCATTCACCGCTTGCTCCAGCGAAGCTGTCTCGTTCAGCCGAGCGTAGGCAAAGCCCTCCGGCAGCGGCTCATAGCCCGCCTGATATTTGGTTTGTCCGGTCGCGGTCAGAGCCGCCAGCGTGCGGCCATGAAAGGAATTTTCGAGGGAAATGATCTGATATTTCTGATCCCCGAAATTCTTTTTGGCAAATTTACGGGCGAGCTTAATCGCCGCTTCATTAGCCTCCGCGCCGCTGTTGCAGAAAAACACCTTGTCCGCGAAGGAATGGGCGGTTAATTTTTCCGCCAGCTGCACCTGGGGGGCGATCCAATAGAGGTTGGAGGTGTGCAGAATCCCTTGGGCCGCCTGGTTGATCGCCGCCGTCACCGCCGGATGGCAATGCCCTAAGGAATTGACCGCCAGACCGGTGACAAAATCCAGGTATTGTCTTTCATCCGCGTCCCATACCCAGGAGCCTTCTCCCCGAACCAGCGCCAACGGCAAGCGCCCATAGGTATTCATGACCACCTTTTGGCCTCTGGCTACGATTTCTTCGTTGCTAAAACGTTCAGACATACGCTGAACCTCCTTTTTCTTTTTACCTGTAATCTCGGCGTCAGGCGTCTCAAACGAGCATCGTCCCAATCCCGCCGTCGGTCAATAACTCTAAGAGAATCGCGTGCGGCGTCCGTCCGTCAAGAATGTGTACGCTGCCGACGCCCTGTTCCAAAGCGTTCACCGCGCATTCCACCTTCGGCAGCATACCGCCGGAAAGAATCCCTTCGTCTATCAGACCCTGCACCTCTTGGCGGCGAATCGTCGGCAGGAGCGTGGCAGGGTCTTTCAGATCCCGCAGAATCCCTTTGACGTCCGTCAGCAAGAGAAAGCGGTCGGCTTGCAGCGCTTCGGCGATTTTACCGGCGGCGGTATCGGCGTTGATATTGTAGCTTTCGCCCAATTCGCCGTCGGCCAGCGGCGAAATCACCGGGATATACCCCTGGTCCAGCAGGGTCAGGATAATCCCCGGCGATACCTTATCGATTTCACCTACATAGCCAAGATCAATCTCTTCCATCCTTCCCTGGCTGTCCGCCATTTGCATCGGCTTTTTGCTGGCTACCAGCAAGCGAGCGTCCTTCCCGGATAAACCAATGGCTTTGCCGCCGAAATAGTTGAGCAGGGAGACGATCTCCGTGTTGAGCTTGCCGACCAGCACCATCGCCGCAATTTCCATCGTTTCCTCATCCGTGACTCTCAGTCCTTGCACGAAGCGGCTTTCTTTCCCTACTTTTTTTAACATGAAGCTGATTTCCGGCCCGCCGCCGTGAACCAGCACCGGACGAATGCCCACCGACTGAAGCAGCAGCACGTCCAGCATGACGGATTCTTTTAAGCCCTGATCCACCATCGCGTGACCTCCGTATTTGATCACGATGGTCTTGCCGGCAAACTTTTGAATATAGGGCAGCGCTTCCACCAGCACCCGCGCTTTATCCTGACCCCGTAATTTTTCCATTTTCATCCCCCGCTCCGCCATCCCTTTTCAGGTACGATTTTCAGGTACGATAACTGCCGTTGATGGTGATATATTCATGCGTCAGGTCGCACCCCCAGGCCGTCGCTTCTTCCTGACCGTCCTGAAGTTTCAGCCACACTTTTATTTCCTTGTGCGCCAGAACTTTCTTGGCTTCCGCCTCGGAAAAAGGAAGACCCTTGCCGCCGCCGGCTACCTGAACCGGCCCCAGGAATATATCGGTCTTATCCGGATCAAATTCCGCGCCCGCATAGCCCGCCGCGCAAAGAATTCTGCCCCAGTTGGCGTCCTCCCCAAAAAAAGCTGTCTTCACCAGACTGGAGCCGCAAACGCTCTTGGCGATCTTGCGAGCGTCTTCCCGCGTCTTCGCCCCTTGCACCTGAACTTCAATGAATTTGCTGGCCCCTTCGCCGTCGCGAACGATTTCTTTGGCCAATTGGATACATAAACTTCTGAACATTTGCGCGAAATCCGCCCATTCCTGACCCGTCGGCTTCACTCCGGACGCGCCGTTCGCCAATACCAGCACCATATCATTCGTACTCGTATCCCCATCGACCGTGACCATATTAAAGCTGTCTTCCACGACGTCCTTTAACAACGGTTGCAGCTCCGCCGCCGACACCGCCGCGTCGGTCGTGATAAATCCCAGCATCGTTCCCATGTTCGGATGAATCATGCCCGATCCTTTAGCGATTCCGCCGATCCGGATCACCCCTCCCGCGCAGGGCAATTCCGCGGCGAATTCTTTCACTAAGGTATCGGTGGTCATAATCGCCAAGGCCGCGCGGTGGGCGCTCTCTTCCCTGCCATCCGCCGAGTCCGGGGCTAAAATTTCCTTCACCGCCGCCTCAATCCCGTCCTTCACCCGCTCCAGCGGCATTTCCACCCCGATCACCCCGGTGGAAGCGACTAAAACGTTTTCCGTTTCGATATTCAGCTTTTCCGC
>JAITOS010000001.1 GCA_031289815.1 Peptococcaceae bacterium
GGCGGCTTCGACGTAATATCATAAACCACGCGGTTCACCCCGCGCACCTCGTTGACGATCCGATTAGAAATCCGCTCCAACACCTCCGACGGCAGCTTGGCCCAGTCCGCGGTCATCGCGTCCTCGCTGGTCACGGCGCGCAAGACGATCGGATAGGCATACGTGCGGCCGTCGCCCATGACGCCGACACTGCGGATCGGCAGCAAGACGGCGAAATATTGCCAGATATCTCTGTGCAGGCCAAAGGCCCGGATTTCATCGCGCACGATCGCGTCCGCGCACCGCAGAATATCCAGCTTCTCTCGCGTCAGCTCACCTAAAATGCGGATAGCCAGACCCGGGCCGGGGAATGGCTGCCGCCAGACGATCTCTTCCGGGATACCCAGCGCCGTGCCCAGCTCACGGACTTCATCCTTAAAGAGCAAGCGCAGCGGCTCGATCAACTCAAACTGCATATCCTCCGGCAGACCGCCGACATTGTGATGGCTCTTAATCGTCTGAGCCGTATCTGTGCCACTCTCCACCACATCCGGATATAACGTACCCTGCACCAGGAAATCAATCTGGCCCAGCTTGCGCGCCTCATCCTCGAACAAACGAATAAATTCGTTGCCGATCGTCTTGCGTTTGACTTCCGGATCGGCGACCCCCTCCAGCTTCGCCATAAACCGCTCCGCAGCATCCACAAAGACCAGATTCAGCTGAAACTGCTGCGTAAAAACCTCCCGCACTTGCTTTCCTTCATCTTGACGCATAAAGCCATGATCGACAAACACGCAGGTCAACTGATCCCCGATCGCCCGATGCACCAGTACCGCCGCCACGGAGGAATCCACCCCGCCGCTCAAGGCGCACAACACCTTGCGTTCTCCGACCTTAGCGCGGATCTGAGCCACCTGAGCGTCGATGAACGACGCCATCGTCCAATCCCCCCGGCAGCCGCAGATCTCATATAAGAATTGCTCCAGCATCTTCTGCCCATCCGGGGTGTGCCGCACCTCCGGGTGGAATTGGACGCCGTAGAATCGCCGTTGTGCGTGAATCATCGCGGCGACGGCTGTACTCGCGGTATGCGCCGCGCTGCTGAACCCGTCCGGCAGCGCCGTCACGGCGTCTCCATGACTCATCCAGCAAGGCCGGCTCCCAGCCAGACCGCGCCAGATGCCTTCCGCTCGGTCAATCACGATTTGGGTATGCCCATACTCGCGGTGTTCCGGCTGCTCGACCTGCCCGCCCAGCTGTTTGACCATCAATTGCATCCCATAGCAAATCCCCAGAATCGGGATGCCCAGTTCATAAATGCGCGGATCGATCAACGGCGCGTTTTCCTCATTCACACTGGCCGGCCCGCCGGAAAAAATTAACCCCTTCGGTTGACGGGCGGCGATCTCCTCGATCGGCGTCCTATAGGAAATCATCTCTGAAAAGACCTTAGCCTCCCGCACTCGCCGGGCGATCAATTGATTGTACTGTCCCCCAAAATCCAGAACCAACACCGTTTCCTGACCCATAGTATCTCCTCCGCCCTTCTAAACTCATGACCATTCCGTCCTACCTTGAAAACATTAGCAAAAAAAGAAAACGCCGAACCGAATCCTGTCCGCGTCTTCTTGACGTCATTTCCCCGCTTACTTTTGGTACACCTTTGGCTGCAAGACGCCGATATAGGGCAAATTACGATAATTACCGTTATAATCCAACCCATATCCCACCACGAATTCATCCGGTATAACGAAACCATTATAATCCGGGCGCACATCCAGCTTACGCCGCGTCGGCTTATCCAGCAACGTAACAATCTTAACGCTCAAAGGTTGCCGCGCTTCCAAGGTTTCTGTCAGATACTTCAGGGTCAAACCCGTGTCGATGATATCTTCGACAATCAAGACGTGCGTATTCTCCACACTGCTGTCCAAATCCTTCAAAATGCGCACGACGCCGGAAGTTACCGTCGCAGCGCCATAACTGGAGACCGCCATAAAATCATAGGCCAGCGGAAGACGAATTTCGCGCATCAGATCCGCCATAAAAAGCACCGCGCCTTTCAGGATCCCGACCAGCATCAGCTTCTTGCCTGCGTAATCCCTGGTCAATTCAGCGCCCAGTTGCGTTACGCGCTCACGTAATTGTTCCTGATTGATCAAAATCTTAGCCACATCGCCGTCCACCCGAATCCCTCCCAGCACCTATTCTCTATACTGAGAGCATTATATCAAACGCACAATTTTTATGTCAAATAATCGCTGTCAAATAATAGCTTGACAACGAGACAATTTATTTTATATGATAGATCTCAATTAATGTAAATATCGGAAAAGAGTTGACATCAATCGAATTATTCTTCATGCTGTTGAATATTCTGGAAATGCTGGTTGTGAATCTGTTCCTCATCGAGCAGTGTTCCGAAAATAAATACTCCGCGACGAAAACCTATAGCATTTTTACTCTATTTGCCATTATCTTGTTGATTCCGTCGTACCTCATTGCCTCTCATTCACCTGACTTTGGCAATGGCAATGGCTTATTTATCTTTTGTGGGTTTTTATTTGTCGTACCCATCAAATTGCTATATAAAAATTCCTTTGCCAAAATCGTTTGCCTGGGCAGTATGGTCTGGGTTTACACGTTTCTTCTGTTTTCCATATCCGTACATGTCAGCGACTTCATCACATGGTTTCCCCGTCCATACACCGTGTTTATCATCCAAACGACTTTCTATTTACTCAGCTTTACCTGGTTTTATAAAAAACTGAAGCTTGATTTTCTTGCGACCATCAGCCGCTTAAATGATGAAGAAATCCGCTCACTCATGTGGATGAGTATTATCTGGTTTTGCGGCATCTTCGTGATCAATCTCTCTTTTGTCTATTGGCAAAATAATCTGCTCAGGATCGTAGCTTTGGGCGCGTTTGCCGTCTGCGCCTATTGTTTTAATTTGAGTAGCTATCATGTGATCAAAAAAAATCACCAAATCGTTTCGCTTGAGCAAATGGCCTATCATGACAATTTAACGCAACTTAGAACCCGATCCCTGCTAACCAGGGATGTGGACCAACTGATCAGCCGGGGAATCTATTTTTCCTTCGTTTTTATGGATCTGGATAATTTCAAACAGATTAACGATCGCTATGGTCATAGCACGGGTGACGAATACCTCTCGTTCTTTGCGCAAGAAACAAAAAAAATCATTGGCAATAACGGCGGCTTTTACAGAATTGCCGGAGACGAATTTATCGGCGTCTTGATTGACTCGGACGAGCAGGAACTTGTAGCGAAATTAGACCAACTCCCGAAGACCATCAATGACGCTCACGTGCCTTTTTTGGGAGTCAGCTATGGCGTGTCCATCTTCCCCACAGATGGCGCAACCTACGAGCAATTAATGGAGATCGCTGACGCGCGTATGTATGCGCACAAAAAGGGGAAACTTGACACGGTTTAGCGTGAAGAGCGCTTAGACCCTCCAGGCTAAACGGCGTCAAAGCTATCCTCACCAGGAAATCCACGCCGGGACGACCAGGCTTTTGCCGCTGAAATTCAATTGAATACCTGCAAATATTCACACAACATAAGTTCACGCAAACCAAATCCCCCCTCACTCTAACCCAAGGGCTGAGTACGATCACCTGTTTTGTTTCATCGTGCTCAGCCCTTTTCTTTTCACTTTTCTGTAAAGTACCGCAAACCCTTCCACTCCCGAAGAAAGGGCGCTACTCAGTCGGTCTGTTTTAAAAATTAATATTTTATTTTACTATTGACTTTAATATTATTTATCTTTATAATCAATAATATTAAAGGAGGTCGAATCTATGCCCATAGAAGTTGTCCCGGAATGGATGGCCGGACTGGAAGATGAAGATATGGCGTTTATCAAAAACTTCCTGCGGGCTTCCGGCTCTCTGAAAGAGGTCGCCCGACAATACGGCGTAACCTATCCCACCGTGCGCCTGCGCTTGGACCGTCTGATTCAAAAAATCCAAATCAGCGAGGAAAACGCCCATGAACCCTATATCGCTTTGATCAAGCGCTTGGCGGTAAATGAAAAAGTGGATTTTGCCGCCGCAAAGCTATTGATCGCGGAATACAAAAAAACGAAAGAGGGGAAAACGTAATGAAGTTTGCCGCGTGGGTCATTATTTCGCGACTGCTGTTTCTGGCGGCGTTCGGCGTTGGCGCCATTGCCCTGCAAATCTTTCTGTCCAAGAGGAACAACAAATGGCTCGGCCTGATTTTACCCTTCATCGCCTTTGGCGCTTCTACCTCCGCCATCCTGGGCAACGCCCTAAACGTATCCGAGACGCCGGTCTTCTCCTTTGTGCTGACGCTCATTCCCGCTCTGCTGTTCGCCAATATCCCTACGGGCATTCTGCTGGCGCTGTATTTTGCTTACCAGGAAAAACAGAAGCGGCAACGCGCCTTGGCGAAAATGAGCGCTCAGGACTTGCAGTAGCGCCTAAGACTCTTCGACCACCGGCGCCTGGATCTGAATTCTCTTCCCCATGTCGGCAAATTCCAGGGTCATACTCATCGGCTCTGACGTGGCCTTACTCTTGGCGGTGATGACCGCTTTCAGCAAGGAACCGCCTGACTTTTTCAGGTACAGCGTATAGGCGAAATCCGTCCAGAATTCCTCCATGATCTGATTTTGCACGCTCGGTTTCAGAGCGCATACATAGGCTTTTTCGCCGTTGACCCGCTCTTGCCCTTGCAGCTCCACCTCGCCCAGCTCTTTGAATTGCAGAGAGGCCAGCGGGTTGAGTTCGGCCAGAAATACCTCCTGCATAGGAATCGTCTCGTTAAATTGAAGCCAACGTTGGCTGAAGGGATCTTTGTGATACAAGACGCCGTTTATCTTTATCATCTCAATCTCGCTGCCGATCAGCGTTCCTGTGATTCTTACATTTTCACCGTCCTTTTCCCCTTGTATTTGCGTCAGTAAGCGATCATTCCCCGCCACGTTCTGGTGTTGGATCATCGTATAGCGGAAAGAAGCGGCGGCGTTTAAATGTTCTAAGCCTTTGGTCACTAAATTCAGGGGATCAGGACGCCAGAGCAGCAGTTTTAACATACTGCCGCCCATCACCAACAGGAACGCGCCAACGAATAACCATGCCCATCTTTTTCTCATCTTTCATCCTCCCGGCGGACTTCTTACCCATGCTTATGCCGGAAAGAGGTTGGACTATTCCTCCGGACGATCCTCTGTTTTTCTTTCTTTTTCTTTGTTTTTCTTGCTTTTCTCCGATTTTCTCCGATTTTTTTTCAAATTTCGCTTGACTATACAGTAGCTTTATACTTTATGATGATATTAGTCGGTGATTGTATCTCTGTGCGATCATCACTTTCTCTCTTATCCCTAAAGAGGAGTTCCTCCTCTTTAGGGCTTTTTTTCGCCTTAGATCAGGAAATGAGAAAGAGACTGCCCTAAAGCTCGTTGAACTTTAGGGCAGTCTCTAAAAATTTTCCCCCGGTTGGGTTTCGGTATATACGGCCTTCCGGCGTTTTTACATCATGCCGCCCATGCCGCCCATACCACCCATGCCGCCCATGCCCGGACCGGCGGCGCCTTCTTTTTGCGGCAGATCCGCGATCAGGCATTCGGTCGTCAAGAGCATCGCCGCGATCGAGGCCGCGTTTTGTAAGGCCGAACGCGTTACTTTCGCCGGATCGACAATCCCAGCCGCCATCAGGTTTTCAATCTTTTCCGTTACGACGTTGAACCCGGTTCCCCGCGCGGTCGTCCGGACTTTATCGACGATGACGGAGCCTTCATGTCCCGCGTTATCAGCGATTTGACGCAACGGTTCTTCGAGAGCGCGCCGCACGATATTGACGCCGGTATTTTCATCGCCGGACAGCTTGAGTTTATCCAAGGCCGGAATCGCATCGACGAAGGTCACGCCGCCGCCGGATACGATACCTTCTTCCACCGCGGCGCGCGTCGCCGCCAGGGCGTCTTCGATCCGCAGTTTCTTTTCTTTCATTTCCACTTCGGTGGCCGCGCCCACTTGAATCACGGCTACGCCGCCCGCCAATTTGGCCAGACGTTCCTGAAGCTTCTCTTTATCGAAATCAGAGGTGGATTCATCGATTTGCTTTTTAATGGCTTCCACCCGTTTTTTGATCTCAGCCGCGTCGCCGGAACCTTCCACAATCGTGGTGTTGTCTTTCGTGATGCGAACCTGACGCGCACGTCCGAGCATATCCAAGGTCGTGTTTTCCAGTTTCAGCCCGATATCTTCGGTAATCACCGTCCCGCCGGTGAGAATCGCAATATCCTCCAGCATCGATTTGCGGCGGTCGCCGAAGCCGGGAGCTTTTACCCCTACACAGGTAAAGGTGCCGCGCAATTTGTTCAGGATCAGAGTCGCCAGCGCTTCCCCTTCGATATCTTCCGCGATGATCAGCATCTGCCGTCCCGCCTGCACGACTTTTTCCAATACGGGGAGGATATCTACGATGGCGCTGATTTTCTTGTCAGTCAGCAAAATATAGGTGTCGTTCAGGGTGGCTTCCATT
Source organism: Peptococcaceae bacterium (assembly GCA_031289815.1). Lineage (GTDB taxonomy): Bacteria > Bacillota > Desulfitobacteriia > Desulfitobacteriales > Desulfitobacteriaceae > JAITOS01. Next base: position 6,520 of record JAITOS010000001.1, read on the forward strand.
TTATCCGTATCGGTGATCATATAGGCGGACATATAACCGCGGTCAAACTGCATACCTTCTACAACGTCCAGTTCCGTCGTCATCCCTTTGGCTTCTTCCACCGTGATCACGCCGTCTTTTCCGACTTTCTCCATCGCTTCGGCGATCAGGTCTCCTACCGCCGCGTCCGAAGCGGAAATGGACGCTACCTGCGTAATCGCTTCTTTGCTTTCAATCGGTTTGGCATTCGCTTTAATATCTTCCACGACCGCGTTCACAGCCTGTTCAATCCCGCGTTTAATGCCCATCGGATTAGCTCCGGCCGCTACGTTTTTCAGCCCTTCGCGAATGATCGCCTGCGCCAGCACCGTCGCCGTCGTCGTCCCGTCTCCGGCCACGTCATTGGTTTTAATCGCCACTTCTTTTACCAACTGCGCGCCCATATTTTCAAAAACATCTTCCAGTTCGATATCCCTGGCAATCGTCACGCCGTCATTCGTAATCATCGGCGCGCCGAATTTTTTTTCTAAAACAACATTGCGCCCCTTGGGTCCCAGAGTCACCTTCACCGCTTCCGCCAAGGCGTTGACGCCGCGCTCCAAAGCATGACGGGCGTCTTCATTGAAAATAATTTGTTTTGCCACCGTTTGTTCCTCCTTCATTTATCTTGAGCATTTTGTCGTCTTAGCCAACGATCGCTAAGATATCGCTTTCTTTCAGAATTAAGTATTCTTCACCGTCATATTTCACTTCAGTACCGGCGTATTTAGAATAAATGACCCGATCGCCGACTTTTACTTCAGGGGCAATCTTCACTCCTTTTTCCGTTTTGCCGGGACCCACCGCTATGATTTCGCCCTCTTGAGGTTTTTCTTTCGCGGTATCCGGCATAATGATGCCGCTCTTTGTTTTTTCTTCCGACGGCGACGCTTTGATGATCACCCGGTCCGCAAGTGGTTTGATGTTCATGAAAAAATTTCCCTCCTTGAATCTTCACTTAATTGTTAGCACTCAATAATGATGAGTGCTAATACTCTAGTACAATAATACATGAGTCTTCCGCTAAATGCAAACTTTTTTTAAATAAATCTTCGCGTATTCCCAAACGGCAAAGATCTTCTCCCCAGTAGGATACCCCGTTCAAAACCATTTTATTCCTTTTCACATTTCTGTCACCGCTTAATGAATCTAACGCCCGCCGCTTAAAGCGCCGCTAATTTCTCATAGGACTGACGCAGTTCATTTAAATGCTCCCACAGCCAGCGTTTAACCCTGGGATGCTCAAGATTGAGCAGATAAATCTTGGTGCGTCCAATTTTCAAGCCGGGGTCCGAATGTTCCCGCTGCGTCAGCATTTCTTCGGACAGCGTCAAGGCGATCAACTGTTTGACCTGGGAAAGGGTGCGCCCCAGCTGTTCTCCCAGGAGCGCTCTGGCTTTGGTGGAGGCGATATAGGCCATTCGCAACTGCATCTGGCCCAGCATTCTCACGGCCTGTTCCAGATCGTCCTCCGGCAAATAGCGTTCATCCCGTTCAGTTTTCAGGATTTCCTCGATGGCGTCATAGTCTTCGCTGTACTGCCGCAGTCTTGCATGAATACTGCCCTGAACCCCGACCACCCGCACTTTTTTGCCCCAAGCCCGGACTTTGCGCGCCAGGGGCAAAAAATCCCCGTCGCCGGTCAATAATAAAAAAGACTCAAAGGTTGCCGTCCGAGTCAGCAGAATCTCCTGCGCTTCCAGCATCAATTCCAGATCCGTCGCGTTCCGCCGGTAATCGGTGTTGGTATAGTTATTTTTGCTGAAGACATGCCGGGTAAAGACGTTTGTTTTCTCAAAGGAGGTCTGGGTACGCCAAAATTCTTCGCGGTCGAAATTAGCGTAAAGATAAATCGCCGAAAGCTCGAAGCCCTTGTCCCGCCCGTATTGTTGCAGAAATTCCATCAGTTTTTCCGGCGTCAGTTCATATCCCCGGGAAAATAAGCCGCTCCAAATATTCTCATAATCGATAAATACGATCGCTCTCACCTGGGTTCACTCCTCATCCGCGCCGCGGCTGTGATACAGTATTATACGCGGCGGGCAGTCAAGGGTGACAAGCCCGGAAGCGTTTTTTACTGTAGTGAACGATGAAGCGCGGTGAAAATTTGGAAAAACCTATTGACAGAACCAACGAATCCGTATACACTGAGTATAGAGAATAAGTAAAAAAATGGGCTTTCACGAATTTGCGTTTTTCTTCCTTGCCTACAAAATAGAACCTATACATCAGCGAAAGTTTTCCCGCAGAGTTTCTCCATCGTTATCCGGTGATCCAAGCGTTCCTCACGTTTATGTGAACGTGAACACGGTCGGTAAAGACAAGGTTAACACGGTCAGTTCTGCCGGTAAGTAACAAGCCTCAGGTATTGGTTCCGGTATCAGGTAGTAAGCAGGAGCTTTTCGTTTCGTTGCCAATCTCAAGCGCAAGCAAAAACGGCGTGTGTTTCCGATCCAGACTAAATTGTTAAAGCAGGTGACAATTGGAAGAATTATCTGGGAGAAACTCTGCGGGATGATATACTGACGAGGCTGTCACAGCGGTGACAGCCTTTTGTTATCCGCCCGCGTCTGCCGCGCCGGAATTTTCACCTCTATAATTCAGCAAGATTTTCCGATATACTATATAGCGTGTGAAAACAATAACTTTTAAAATAATGGTGAGAAGCATATGAAAAAAGAAACCGGTTCTCCAAACCCACAACTGGATCAGCTCATGAGCGCCTATATGTACAACCGGTTCCTTCGGGACGAACAGCAAAAACCGGTAGACTTTGAGGTTCTCCAGGTAAACTCGGTCTTTGAAGAGATCACGGGCCGCCAAAAAGCCGACGTGCTGAATAAACGCGCCAGAGAACTCTGGCCTCTTCCGGAGGAAGACCGCGACCATTGGCTGGAGCTGCTGGCTCAAGTCAGCGCCGCCCATCCCTCTTTGATCACGGAACAATACTCGGCGCAAACGAACCGCTTTTACCGCCTTCACGTCTTCGCGGAGGAAGAGGACTGCTTTTCCGTTCATTTTCTGGACATTACGGAATTTAAGGCTGCGGAGGCGGCGATCATCCAAAAAAACCGGGAATTAGAGCAGTTAAAGAACCTCACCCGCGAATTGGAAAAAAGATTGAGTACGCCGCCAACAGCCGCAGCGGCGGGAACAAATTTTCTGGAGCTCAGCGATCGCCGCTTTAAAGTGATGGTCAATAATTTGGACGACATCGTCTATAGCTGCAATTTAGACGGCAGTATCATCGCGGTCAACAAGAAGTTTTGCGAGATCGCCCGGAAGCCGGAAGAAGAGATTATCGGCAAAGATATCACGCGCTTCTTATACGTCGATCACATGGAATCCTTATGGCAAGAGGCTTTAGTCGAAGTCGTGCGCACGAAGAAGCCCTATCGGGCTGAATACGCCTATAGTCAGGCAGACGATACCCTGCATCACTATCAGCTCATCCTCGCGCCAATCTTTGACCGGGTGGAAAACATCATCGGCGTCAGCGGTCTGAATCATAATATCACCCACCTCAAGCAGAACGAGCAGAAGATGACCCTGCTGGCCTATTATGACTCATTGACCGGCCTGCCGAATAAAACCCTGTTTATGGACCGCTTAAACCACGCCATCTCCATTTCCCGAAGAAACGGCTCCAAGTCCGTGGTCGCCTTCATCGATATTGACGACTTCAAGAAATTGAATGATACCTTCGGCTATGAGAACGGCAATCAATTGCTCGTCCATATCGGTAACAAGCTCGGCGGCTGTCTGCGGGAATACGACACCATCGCCCGCTCCAGTGAGGACAAATTCCTGCTCTTGATTCAACACATCCGTCACATCAACGAATTGTTCCCTATCCTGGACCGAATCAGAACCTCGATCCGCGAACCCATTGATCTCAATGGCCAAGCCATCTTAGCCACGCTGAGCATAGGGGTTTCCGTTTATCCTGACGACGGCGCTGCCTCGGAAGAAATTCTGATCAACGCGGAAGTAGCGATGTACAAGGCGAAGGATCTGGGAAAGAATAGCTTGCATTTCTTCAATTACAACATCAAGCAGGTGCTGGCGCGCAAGACCCAGCTGGAAATGATGCTCAAAAACGCGCTCAAGAATAACGAATTCATCCTGCATTATCAATCGCAATATGAAGCGCGAACCAGAAGACTGCGGGGCTTTGAAACGCTCATTCGCTGGAATAATCCGGAGATGGGGCTGGTCATGCCGTCGGAGTTTCTGCCGGTCGCAGAGGAATCCGATCTGATCCTGGAAATCGGCGAATGGATGATCCAGACCGCCTGCCAAAAAATCACGGAAATCAAAACCGCCTATGAGTATCCCGTCATCCTGTCAGTGAATATTTCCGAAAAGCAGTTATATCACCCGGATTTCTACCGCGTGGCCGCGCAGGCGGTTCAGCAATACGGCGTCGCCCCCGGCTGTCTGGAACTGGAAATAGCGGCGGGGATCATCGATTACGATTTCAACTACATCGTCGAGGTTCTGAAATCCTTAAACGAAGCGGGCGTCCGCATTGCGGTGTCTGATTTTGGCTCCGGCCAGCTCTCTTTCAACCACTTGATGAAGCTGCCGATCCGTCTGGTGAAAATGGATAAGAGCTTTTTTGAAGAAACCGGTCACTCGGATTCCCAAAATTTGATGACGGCATCCATCATCTCCTTCGCCCACAAGCTGAATATTGAACTGCTCGCCGAAGGCGTTGAAACCCAGGAACAGGTCGATTACCTGATCCGGGAGAATTGCGATAATATTCAGGGGTTTTTCCTGGAGGAACCGGTAGCGGAAGAAAGCTTAGGCGAGATCATCACCAAGGGCCTGCTGGAAAAGAAAGCGGTTACCCGCCTGACGCAAAAAGCGGGCTTAACCTATGAAGGGCTGTTCCGGCCGCGGAAACAGCAGCTTGGCGGGCATTGGGACGAGAAGCAGTAGCCCCTCGCGGGTTGTAGCCGCTTCCCAGCGATAGACCCAGCTTTGACCTCCGTTCCGGTATGACAGGCGCACCGCTTCTAAGCAGGTACGCCTGTTTTTTGCTTTCGCCGCAATCCCCGAACTTTCGCCGCAATCCCGGCGCTTTCCCTCTACGCTCTGAACTTTTTACATTATTTTCACAATTCTACACATTGACAGATGACAACTTTACATATATACTGGAGTTGTAAGTAGAGAAAAAGTAAAAGGAGGGTCAGATCATGCTGAGAATATGTTTGATTGGCCTCGGCCGCACCGGAAAAGAAATCGCTAAACTCATTCTGGCGCAGGAAGATATGCAGCTCGTTATGGCTGTTTGCGGCCCGAACAGCGAAAAAGCCGGTAAGGATCTGGGCGACGTCCTCAACATAAAGGCCAACGGTATCCCCGTCAGCGAAAACCAACACCTCGAGCATCAGCTCTTACGATTCCAACCGGATGTGGCCATCGATTTCAGCAGTCCGGAGGCGACACTGGAAAACCTGCCTATGCTGGGCAAGATGAAAACGCCGGTGGTCATTGGCACCACCGGATTTGACGAAAAACAGCGCTGGAAATTAAACTCTCTGGTTCATCACCACAAAATGGGCGTGGCAATCACCCCCAACGTCACTTTCGGCGTCAACGTCCTCATGCTCCTGACGCATTTGGCCGCCGGTATTCTGGGGGATTATGACTGCACGATCGTCGAATCACATTTCAGTCAGAAGAAGGACTCTCCTTCCGGAACCGCCGCGATGATTGCGCGGGAGATCGCTTCCAGCCGAAATTATGGCGAAGATCAGGAGCCGACGCCGATCCATTCGCTGCGAGCCGGCGGTATCATCGGCAGTCATAAAGTCGTCCTCGCCGGAGAGTTTGATAAGATCGAGATCGTCCACGAATCCTTTTCCCGCACCGCGTTTGCCCAAGGCGCGCTGAAAGCCGCCAGATTTATCTACGGTAAAAGCGGTCTCTATGAAATGAGCGACATCCTCAATCTCAAGAACGCGCTTCAGGCCTATATGGAAAAAGATCCCTCTTCCCGCTGGTCTAAACTCGCGGAAGACGAATTCAGTCATATTCCCAGCGAAAGCCACAACTATAATATCCTCTAGGACGGGAGCGACGCCAAAGCCGCGCCGACAAGCCGGAATACGATTCTAGCAGATCCGGGGCAAATGCTCTCCCTCCAGCATTCCCACCAGCCGCTTGGCGCCCAGGGCGGTTCGCAGCAGCAACCGTCCCGGATCTTCCGCTTGGACGGTTCCGATCCTCGCCGCCTGAGCGCCCAAAGGATGACGGCGCATTTTCTCCAGCACCGTTGCCGCTGCCGCCGGTGCAACGATCACCAGGACTTTTCCTTCATTGGCCAGGTGCAAGGGGTCCAGTCCCAGCATATCACAAGCGCCCGCCACTTCGGGCCGCAACGGCAGGGCTTCTTCCTCTAATATCATCCCCACGCCCGCTTGCTGAGCGATTTCATTGAGGGTCGTCCCCACGCCGCCGCGGGTTGGATCCCGCATACACGTGATTCCCTGGTCAAAAAATTGATCGATCAGCGAATTCAATGGCGCGCAGTCGCTTGTCACCGGGGTTTCAAATTCCAATCCTTCCCGCTCGGACAGGATAGCGATCCCATGATCGCCCATCGTGCCGTTGATCAGAATCACATCTCCCGGCCTTACTTTCTGTGGCCCGATCTCCGCGCCCGTCCGCGGATAGCCGATCCCGGTCGTGTTGATGAAGATCTTATCGGCGTTTCCCCGTTCCACGACTTTGGTGTCGCCGCAAACGATCTGAACCTGCGCCTGACGCGCCGTCGCCGCTAAACTGGCGATGATCCGCTCCAATACGGCCATCTCCAGTCCCTCTTCCAAAATCAAGCCCAGTGTCAAAAACTTGGGGATCGCCCCGCTCACCGCCAAATCATTCACCGTCCCGCAGACGGACAGCTTGCCGATATCGCCGCCGCGAAAAAACAAGGGTGAAATCACGAAGGAATCGGTACTCACCGCAATCCTCCCTGACGTCGGCAGAATGCTGGCGTCATTTAATTGTTCCAGATAAGGATTGCCCAGATAGCGGCAGAACAGGGATTCAATGAGCTGATGGCTCAGTTTGCCGCCGCTGCCGTGAGCCAGAGTGATATGCTCCATCCGCCAGCTCTCCTCCTATCACAAAATCATTCATTTACGCGCATAGCGGTAATAGGCCGCGCACGTCCCTTCGGTGGAAACCATACACGGCCCGACCGGTTGCAGCGGGGTACACGTGGCGGAAAATAAACCGCACTCATCAGGCGCGATCCTGCCCTTGAGGATATCGCCGCAACGACAGCCCGACGGCGACGGGGAATCGAAGCGGGGCAAAGCAAATTTCGCCGCCGCGTCCCAGGCGCGGTATTCCGGACGGATGTTCAACCCGCTTTCCGGGATGAGACCCAAGCCGCGCCAGGAAGCGTCCGCCGTCGTGAAGACCTGTTCGATCATCGCCTGCGCCCGTACATTGCCCGCCGCTTTGACTACTTTTTTATACTGAATTTCAATAGCCGCCCGCCCTGCCGCTCTCTGTTCCAGAATCATCAGCACGGCTTCCAAAATATCCAACACTCCAAAGCCGGTCACCACGCCCGGTTTGCCATACTGCTCCGCCATAAATTCCAACGGTCGCGTCCCAATAATCGCGCAGGCGTGTCCCGGATCCAAAAAGGCGTCCACCTGAACCTCCGGATCAGCGGCTAAAGCCCGCAGCGCCGGCGGCACCCGTTTATGCAGGGACAGAACGCTGAAATTGGTCAGGTTCTCCCGGCTGGCGGTCTCAATACTGACGGCTATGGTCGGGGCCGTCGTTTCAAAGCCGACGCCCAGAAAGACGATCTCTTTCTCCGGATTTTTCCGGGCCAATTCCAGGGCGTCCAGGGTGGAATACACCACCCGCACGTCCGCCCCTTCGGCGCGCAAACTCTGCAAGCTCTTCTTCGTCCCCGGAACCCGGATCATATCGCCGAAGGTCGCCGTGATTACTTCGGGCTTAGCCGCCAAAAATAAAAAGCGGTCGATGTCACTGTTATCCGTCACACAGACCGGGCAGCCGGGTCCGGAAATCAGGCGGACGTTCGCCGGCAGCAGCTCCCGCAGACCATTTTGGGCGATAGCCATCGTATGCGTGCCGCACACCTCCATGATCGTCAGGGGCTGGTCGGCCAGACGGCTGATGGCCGCCAGATATGCCAGCGCCCGGGCTTTGTCTTTATGTTCCATCTTCTCTGGCATTCGCTTCCTCCAACAATAGTTCTTCCGTTTCCAGAGCGATTGCTTCGTCGATCACTTCAATCGCGAAGCCGGCGTGTACCAATACATAATCTCCGATTTGGACTTCCGGATTTAACTGAATGCCCACTTCCCGCTGGTTTCCCATCATATCCACTTTCGCCAGCCAGCCATTGACCGCGACGACTTTGGCCGGTATCGCTAAACACATCGTCAGATCACCTCATTCGTACAGCGCGCTTGGTTTCGCTATTTACGGGATTTATCATACCACGATTTATTCTTTCTATACAAGCCGGTGAAGAGGGAATCAGGGCGTTTGTCTTCTGTGCCGTTTTTTGCGGAGGAGCCGCGAAGGGCGGAGAAGAAGACGCCCACCTCCGGCTAAAGAACGGGATAGCCGCTCCGTTTTGCGTTTGTGTATTTTTATTTCTCTATTGGCACTACTGCAAGCGTTTTTCCCAGAGGGGCTAAAACCTTTAAGACGGTATCTATTTGCGGACTCGTGCTTCCCCGCTCCATGCGGGCTATGACCGGCTGTTTAACGCCGCTCAATTCTTCGAGTTTTTTCTGAGATATCCCGCGCTCTTTTCTGGCGTTTACCAGTTCCACCATCACGGCTGCTCTAAGATTGCCGGCGGCTATTTCTTCCGGGGTTAATAGCCCTCGCAGTAGCTCCAACGCCTCCCCACCGATAGCGTCCGCTCCACCTTCGCGCAGGTCGGCTAAATTCGTTTTAGCCTGTTCTATCGCCTGTTTATATTCTGTATCATTACTCATGATCTCTGCTCCTCTCCCGGTAATCGGCTAAATTCCTTCTGGCTTGATCGATTTCCTGCTTCGGTGTCTTTGGCGTTTTCTTGGTGAAGTGGTGCAAGAGTATAAAGCTCTGTCCGTCCCATGCGGCAAATAATATTCTATCCTTTAACGGTCTAAGTTCCCACATATCGCCGTCAAGGTGTTTAACATAAGGTCTCCTGCTTGCCGTCCAACTTCGCTTAAATACTTGGCGTATTCGTATATCTTCGTTAATTTTATCCGGCTGTCTTTGCCGCCCTTTGCGGATAGCTCTTGTATATAGTCCGCTATTGGGCTTTTGCCGTTTCTGTCTCTGTAAAAAATAATGGCGAACACGGTTAGATTCCCTCCTTACCACTTTATTATACTCAAAAGCTATCGTCTTTTCAATTACTTTTAAGTTATTATTTTTCTATTCCGCATCCGCACCTCTGTGTACGCTATTCACTTCCGCCTCAGAAAAAGGACGAAACAAGCCGAGGGGAAGACTCCCTTTCATGGGGAAGACTCACGCTCGGCTTGTTGGCTATGATTATCGCTTGATTTTTGCTGAGGGCCGCGAAGGGCGGGTGGATTCGCCTCCTCTTTTGCTAGAGACCGCGAAGGGCGGGTGGATTCGCCTCCTCTTTTGCTAGAGACCGCGAAGGGCGGACGGTTCCGCTTTTCGTCCCGCTGCGCCTTCCTGGCGCAAAGGGACGCGCTCGGCGTCCATGCCTCGCTTGGCGCGGAACCGTCCGCCCTTCGCTTGGGTTT
>JAITOS010000027.1 GCA_031289815.1 Peptococcaceae bacterium
AAACAGATATTTGATGCTCAAAGGAATAAAGAGGTGACGATTTTGAATCAGGATATAAAGATTGTGGATACAACGTTACGTGACGGCGAACAGACGGCGGGCGTCGTTTTTTCTTATCAGGAAAAACTGCGGATTGCGCGTATATTGGATGAATTGGGCGTGCATCAGATTGAAGCCGGTATCCCGGTGATGGGCGGCGACGAGCAAAAAGCCATCAAGGAAATTTGCCGCTTGGGATTAAAAGCCAGTATCATGGGCTGGAACCGCCCGGTTATCGAGGATATCGAAAAATCCATCGCCTGCGGCGTGGACTCCGTGGCGATCTCTATTTCCAGTTCCGATATTCATATCGAACATAAGTTGAAAACCACGCGGGAAGACGTGCTGGCGCGCATGGTGAAAGCGACGGAATTCGCTAAAAAAGAGGGCTTGTACGTTTCGGTGAACGCCGAAGACGCCTCCCGCTCAGAAATGGATTTCCTCATTCAGTTTGCGGCGGCGGCGAAGCAAGCCGGCGCGGATCGGTTGCGTTTTTGCGATACCGTGGGGACGCTGGAACCCTTTAGGACCTATGACACCATCTCCGCCCTGATTCGTCAGGCGGGAATCGAGGTTGAAATGCATACGCATGACGATTTTGGTATGGCGACTGCCAATTCTCTGGCAGGGGTCAAGGCCGGGGCGAATTTCGTGGGCGTAACGATCAACGGTCTAGGGGAAAGAGCGGGAAACGCGGCCTTGGAAGAAGTCGTCATGGCCCTGAAGCATCTGATGAGTATTAATCTGAATTTTGCGACGGAACGCTTTGTCGAAGCGTCGGAATATGTATCGCGGGCTTCGGGCCGGATTTTGCCTCCGTGGAAATCAATTGTCGGCAAGAATATGTTCGCGCATGAATCGGGCATCCATGCCGACGGCGCGCTGAAGAATCCTTTGACCTATGAGGTGTTCCAGCCGGAAGAAGTGGGCTTGGAGCGTCAGATCGTCATTGGCAAGCATTCGGGAACCGCTTCCATTAAAGCGAAATTTACCGAATACGGACAGGCGCTGACGGAAGAGGAGGCGCGGGAAATGTTGGCGCGGGTCAGAGCGATGGCGATTGATTTAAAACGCTCGCTGTTTGATAAAGAGTTGATCTATATTTTTGACGACATGAAGACGCAGAGAGCGGCGAATTAATAAAGAAAAAAGACCGATAAGAGTCAGTGCAGACTGCTTTTTATCGTTTTTTTAAGCAGGGACGCGGTTTTCTTCCTGCAAATCATATTATACGAGGAATTGTCGGCATGAAGAAAAATTTAGAATCAATACCGCCGAACCCTGTCTGGAACGTATGGCAGGGTCTTTTATTAATATTATTGGTCACATTGGCGGAACTGCCGATAGGCTGGTTAAACAGTCAGCAAGACCTGAGCTTGCAATCCGGATTGCTCAGATTCTTAGCCGTCGGTTTTGGCGATTGCCTGTTGTATTTTTTGGTGGTGTTCCTGTTTCTGCGCTGGCTGAAATGCGGCTGGCGGGATCTTGGCTTCGTCCGGGCCGGGAAACCTTCCGCCTATTGGGGAGGAGTCTTGACAGGGGTGATCCTGTTCGTCGCGGTGGGCTTGCTGGGGAATGTATTGACAAAGCTCGTGGGAACCCCTGTCCCGCAAACCTTCGCGGAAGCGGTGAAGGGAGTGGCATATGGCTGGGAGTATCTCTTGCTTTTGTTGCTGGGAGGGGTCGTGGCGCCCTTAAAAGAAGAAATGATTTTCCGGGGCCTGATTTATCCTCCGCTACGTTCGGCGCTGGGGGCGGGAAAAGGGATCCTGGTCAATGGAATTTTTTTTGCCGCCTTGCATGTGGATATTATTCGTTTTTTGCCGCTGTTTCTGGGCGGCGTGGTCTTAACTTGGCTGTATGAGCGGACAAAAAGCATTTGGCCGTCGGTTCTGGCGCATGGAACCTGGAACATACTCATGGCCGTTGCGCTTTGGATTCAGAAAGTAGGGTGAGGAGTCGAAGATGCCTAATACGGAAACGTGTATCAACATCAGCATAGAACGATTGACCGGAGACGGCTGGGGTGTCGGCTATCATCAGGGAAAAATCACCTTTGTTCCGGGATGGCTACCCGGGGAGCGGGGAACAGCGGTGATCCGGGAAAGTAAAAAGAATTGGCAAAGAGCGGAGCCTGTGGTTTTGGAGGAGGTTTCTAGCCAACGGATTCAGCCCCCTTGTCCTGTCTTTGCCGTTTGCGGCGGCTGTCAATTACAGCATCTGCCGTATGAAGAAACCTTGCGCTGGAAGCGGGTCTGGCTGCAAGAGACGCTGGAGCGTATAGGGAAAATACAGGCGGAAATCAAGCCGGTGATTGCTATGCCGGACTCCTGGCGCTACCGTAATAAAGCTGTTTTGCACCGGCAGAACGGTCAACTGGGATATTATCAGGAACGCAGCAACACGCTGGCCGCTTTCGAGGATTGTCTTCTTTTGAGCGAAGCCATGAATCGCTGGATCAAGGTAATGCGCGAGCATTTGCCGACCACCGGGCGGATACCCTCGGCCGTGACCCTGCGCGAGAATCAGATGGGGCGGCAGGGTCTGATCCTGCTGGAGGGGCTTCCGGAGTCAGCAACGGCGGCTAAGGTCGGGGAAGCCGGCGCTTGGCTGGCTGATTTAGCCGCGGCGTTGAACCCGTCGCCGCCGGAATTTTCCGTAGGAATGTGGGGACGGAGCAATCGGGGAAGCCTGAAGCATGTGTATGGACAGCGGTATCTGACGGTGAAAATTCAGGATATGGTTTTTGAGGTATCGCCGCTGGCGTTTTTGCAGGTAAATGATCTCCAGACCGAAGTGTTGTACGGCAAGATTTTAGAATGGGCGGAGCTTGCCGGGTCCGAGGAGGTCTGGGATCTCTATTGCGGGGTGGGAACAATTTCCCTGCTCCTGTCCCGCTGCGCCGGTCGGGTGGTCGGCTTTGACATCCACGCGGCGGCGGTCAACGACGCCAGACGTAACGCTCAAGCCAATCAATGTGGGAATGTGGAGTTCAAAGAGGGCAAAGTTGAATGGGAAATCGTCGGGATGAAGACCAAGCCGGAGGTCATCGTGCTGGACCCGCCAAGAGCGGGAGCGCACCCCAAGGTGCTGGAAAAGATTCTGGAGGTTCAGCCGCGGCGGCTGATCTATGTTTCCTGTGATCCGGGGACGCTGGCGCGCGACTTGAAGCTATTGGCGGCCGGCGGGTTTGCGGTGGTCAAAGTGCAGCCGGTGGATATGTTTCCTTGGACGGGTCAGGTGGAGAGTATGGTTTTGCTGTCCGCGCTGTGATAAGCTGGAGGAGCTTGAGTGATCGAAATCAAAAATCTGGTAAAGACTTTTAGGGAGACGAAAGCGCGCGGCGGTTTTTCAGTTCGTCGGGCGTTGGCGGCTGGCGAAAAGGGCAAGGGTTCGTAGTGTAAGGAAGGAGAGCGCGATATGTGCTGTGAGGCCGGAAACATAGCGGCTAACAAGCCGAAACCATTCAAAATCCGGCTGATCGCCATGCTGCTGTGCGTCTGCTTTATTGCCGCACTGCTCCTTTCGGCGCTTTTTATCCTGACCCACGCGCAGCACGAACACGACCACGACGGCGCGGACGGAAGCTGTGCCACCTGCGCCCATATGACTGCGCTGGGAAATCTGCTCAAACAGCTATCGACCCCGGTAGTCACGGCTACCACCGCTATGGGAGCTCTGTTCGCCATAAGATTTTCTTTGAAGCCACGCCATCGGCGCTTCGTCTTTTCGACGCTTGTCATCCTGAAAGTCAGATTGAATAATTGAAATAACCTCCGCAAGGTTAGGCGATGTCCTTTGATAACGACGCTCTTTTGGCGCTGTTTTTAGGGGGACGTTCATATGGCCTTGTATTTTTATGCCCAAAAACAAAAAAATGGAGGTTAGATATCAGATGAAACGATTGAGTGCCTTGGCCTTGGCGGCATTGCTGATATTGCTTATACTGACGCTGGCGGCTTGCGCCCGGATTCCGGCTGACAGCCAAAGCGACGTCCTGAACCCTGACGCCAACGATAAAATCAGCGTGATCGCCACCACTTTCGCGCCCTACGATTTCACGCGTGAAATCACCGGCGGCAAGGCGGAGGTCGCCATGCTGCTGCCCCCGGCTTCCGAGAGTCACTCCTTTGAACCGTCGCCGCAGGATATCGTCAATATTCAAAATTGCGACGTCTTCATCTATGTCGGCGGCGACTCCGACGCCTGGGTAGACGAGGTGCTGGAATCTATGGACACCAGTAAAATGAAGCTGATCACCCTGATGGACTGCGTGGACGTGGTCGAGGAAGAAATCATTCCGGGCATGGAGGCTGAGGAAGAGCCGGAAGAGGACGAGGGTGATGCGAAGCCGGAATACGACGAACACGTCTGGACTTCACCGCGCAATGCCAGGTTGATTGTGCAAAAGATTGCCAATACGCTCTGCGAGGTTGACAGCCTGAACGCCGCGGTTTATACGCAAAATTTAATAGATTACAGTGAAAAATTAGCCGAATTGGACGGGAAGTTCCAGGAGGTGGTGGCTAGCGCCGTCCGCAAAACGCTGGTGTTCGGCGACCGTTTCCCCTTCCGCTATTTTGTGGACGCCTATGGGCTGAACTATGCGGCGGCGTTCCCCGGCTGCTCCACCGAAACGGAACCGAGCGCCAAGACCGTCAAATTCCTGATTGACAAAATTAACGACGAACAGATTCCCGTGATCTTCCACATTGAACTGTCCAATCAGAAAATGGCCAACACCATCGCGGAGGCCACCGGCGCAAAGGTACGCCTGCTGCACGCCTGCCACAATGTGTCACGGGACGATTTTAAAAACGGCGAAAGCTATCTGAGCCTGATGACCCGGAATGTGGAAACCCTAAAGGAGGCGCTGCAATAATATGGCGCTCATTACCTGTGAAGACGCTTCTTTCGCCTACGAGGGGATAACCGCCGTCAGCGGCCTTAATTTAGAGGTGCGCGGCGGAGAGTATTTATGTATCGTCGGCGAGAACGGCTCCGGCAAAAGTACTCTCATCAAGGGCTTGCTGGGTTTGAAAAAACCGCAAAGCGGCAGCGTCTTGCTGGGTGACGGCCTGAAAACAAACGAAATCGGCTATCTGCCTCAACAGACCGCTGCGCAAAAAGATTTCCCCGCGAGCGCTTATGAAGTCGCCCTTTCCGGGCGGCTCAGCGCTTGCGGCCTGCGGCCTTTCTATTCCAAGGCGGATAAGGCGGCGACCGATGAAAATTTAGCGCGCCTAGGCGTGAAAGACTTGCGGGGCAGATGTTACCGCGAATTATCCGGCGGCCAGCAGCAACGGGTGCTGCTGGCGCGGGCACTGGGCGCGACCCGGAAAATGCTGCTCCTGGACGAGCCGGTAGCCGGACTGGATCCGGTGGCGACGCAGGATTTGTACCGCGCCATCGAAAAGATCAACCGCGAAACCGGGATTACCATCCTTATGGTTTCTCACGACATCCGCAGCGCGGTCAAATACGCCAGCCATATCCTCCACCTGAAAAACACGCCGCTATTCTTCGGTAAAACGGCGGACTATGTAAAATCCGGCGCGGGGACAGGCTTCTTAGGGGAGTTTGCCGCGTCGGGGAACCGTCCCCCGCAAGGAGGTGGGCGGCATGATTGACCTCTTGACGGAGATGTTTTCCTACGCTTTCCTCGTCCGCGCCGTCGTCGTCGGCTCGTTGGTGTCGCTCTGCGCCGCCTTGCTCGGCGTGAGCCTGGTGCTGAAACGTTACTCCATGATCGGCGACGGCCTCTCGCACGTAGGTTTCGGCACGCTGGCCATCGCCACGGCGCTGAACGCCGCCTCACTGACGGTTTCTATTCCCGTCGTACTCGCGGCGGCCTTCCTGCTGCTGCGCCTCAGCGAAAACAGCAAGATTAAAGGCGACGCCGCCATCGCCCTGATTTCCACCGGTTCCCTGGCGATCGGCGTAGTGGTCATATCCCTGACGACCGGCATGAACACGGACGTATGCAATTACCTGTTCGGCAGTATCCTGGCGATGAGCCATGCCGACGTCCGGCTGAGCATTACCCTTGCCGTCATCGTGCTGACATTGTTTGCCCTGTTCTATCATAAAATTTTCGCGGTCACCTTTGATGAAACCTTCGCGCGGGCGACCGGCGCTAAAACCGGGCTGTACAATATGCTGATCGCCTTTTTAACGGCGATTACGATTGTGCTGGGCATGAAGATGATGGGCGCGCTGCTGATATCCAGTCTGCTGATCTTTCCCGCGCTGACCTCCATGCGGCTGTGCAAAAAGTTCAAAACCGTGACCGTCTGCTCGGCTTTTGTTTCGCTCGTCTGCTTTTTCATCGGGGTGGTGGCTTCCTACCTGTACGCCACGCCTACCGGCGCCAGCGTCGTCATCGTCAACATCGCCGCCTTTCTGCTGTTTTGGACGGCAAAGCTGCGCGGGATCATCCGAAAAAGGAGGGTTTCATCATGAAAAAACCATTCATCTTCATCACCGCGTGTCTCATTTTGCTGACCGGCTGCGGCAGCGATATCCCCGCCGTGAATTTGCCGCCGCAGGACCAAAACAGCGCCCAAACGGCGGCGGTCATAGCCAACGATGAAGCGGCTGACGTACCGTCGGCAGACGCGCTGCCAGAAAACGATGGCAACGGCGCGCCGACGGCGATTCTCCCTGACAGCGCGCCGCCTGCCGTGCCGTCAGAAGCCGGCGGCGTGAAAAACGCGAATAATCATGCCGAGACGCCGGTCGCCGCACCCAGCGGCAAGGTCGTCGAAATCAGGGAAAAGCTGTTCGTCGCCCAAACGAATGACATTTACTACAATCCGGAGGACTACTTGGGGAAAACCATCAAATATGAAGGGATCTTCTACGTGTACGAGGATAGCGAAAGCGGCGCGACCTATTACTCGGTCATCCGCTACGGCCCCGGTTGCTGCGGGATTGACAAATACGCCGGTTTTGAGGTGCGCTGGGAGCAAGACTATCCCCGGCATGATGATTGGGTGGAGGTGGCCGGGGTGTTGGAGGAATATGAGGAAGACGGGGGAAAATATTTACGGCTGGCAGTTACGTCCCTGACCGTGCTGCCTACTCGGGGAGAGGAATATGTGTCTCAATAGAGCCGATGATAAAAAAGGTTCCTCTGCCTTTGGCCAAAAGATGATCCGTATCCTGATCAAAGACACTAAATTCCGCGATGACGGTCGTGTGATCACGATGCGTTATTTTGGCATAGGCAATCACCGTTGCGTCTAAATTGGCCGCATAAATAAAATTGATATTCATGCCCAGGGTGACGATTCGTTTGCCAATAGAGGCGCAGGCAAGCCCCATCACCATATCAGCCAGAGAAGTTATGGCGCCGCCGTGCAAACCGCCGAAGATATTCATTAAATTTTTGCGGGCTTTCATCGAAACGGCAACCTCTGAAGGCGTTAATTTAACGATTTCCATGCCGAGATATTTCCCATAAGAGTTATGTTCATAAATTCTGAAAATCTCGGCCTGTAACCATTCTTCGATTTCTGGCGCCTTGAGCATACACACACTCCTTTTTTAAAAATGAATCTTCCTATTTGGCTGGATCATCTGTCGCTTGCTCATCAGACGGTCTTTCGGAAAAATAGTTTTCAAAAATTTTATCATCTTCTTTTTCTTCTTGGTGAAACTCGCCGATAACAAAAAAGGTACCGCGCGCCTGAGCCATGATTTTGCCCTCAATATCGATGACTTTACTCTCGACCACCATCGTTCTTTTGCCGTTATGAATCACTTTGGACAGGGCGTAAACCGTATTGCCTTCTTTCGCGCCGCGTGTAAAATTGGTATTAAACTCCAAAACAAGGACTCTTTTTTGCAGCGACGCGCAGGCAAGATTCATGGCGACGTCTAACATCGAAGCCACGGCGCCGCCGTGAAGCGTTTTGACGAGATTGGTAAGCTCATGCCTGACGTCCATAGAAATGCGAACTTCGCCTTCATAAAAGTCCATAATGGTTATTCTTAAATATTTAACAAAAAAGTTTCTTTCATAGTACAGTCGCAGTATTCTTTCTTTAAGCCAGCCGGGAACTTCTTTTTCGGTCAAATCATAATGAAGATTTTCAGTCACGTAGGCAGCCTCCCCTGTCGATTTGCCCATATTATATCATAAAGAGCGGGCGTTGGATGGAAATTTATAACGATATTTCCGGAATAAAAATAAAAAATTTCGCAAGATATACAGGATGATGTCGATTACTGTAGGAATTATTAAAATAATGTGGATTTAAGGACAGAAGCGCTGTAGAAGAAAGCGTTTCTGTCCGAAAAGATAAGTAGACAGGTTTTTGTGGCAGCGCGGTTTTAGCCGGAATCCAGTCCGGCGGATGATCACAGGCGCTTATTTCGTTATCTGACCGGGGCGGCTTTCGCAGCCTATACGGGAAAGGTGATCCGATCAGATAGCTGAGGAAGATGAAAAGGAAAACATGAGCATGAGAACAAAAACAATTTTTATTATCTTTGTAGTTACCTGCATTTGTCTCGCGGCCATGGGTTCGCGCTCCTCCGGCGCCGCCATAGGGATTGACAAAGAGAACGAAAATGCCGAATATGTCAGCGATTATCGCAACATCCCAGGGGTCTCCAAGGAGGATATTCAGGACATTGAGGAGCTAAAGCAAAAAAAAGAAAAGTTCACCTTTGGGACGATTATCAGCAGCGAGGCGTTCGTGAATAGTGACGGCAGTCACAGCGGCTTTTCGATCGTGCTTTGCGCCATGCTCAGCGACATGTTTGGCATACCGTTCGAGCACCAGTTTTATGAATGGGAGGAGCTGTTTGCGGCGCTGGATAATAAGCAACTGGACTTTTCCGGGGAACTGACCATGACGACGACGCGGTTGCAGCACTACTTCATGACGGGCACACTCTACGAGCGTACCATTAAAATATTCACCAACCGCTATGCGCCGGATATCAAGAAAATAAAAGAGATCCGGCCGCTGAAATTCGCTTTTCTGAAGAATACGGTGACCGATGAGCAGATAAAACGCGTGACGGATCCGGATATCAGGATTGAGATGGTGTATGTAGAGAATTATGACGTGGCCGCCGAGCAGTTAAGATTACAGGAAATTGACGCCTTTATTGAAGAAGCGCCAGCCATGTATTGTTTTGAATCCTATGATTTTATAGAAGCGGAGGACTATTTCCCCTTGCTGTATTCCCCCATTTCCATATCGACGGCCAATCTCGAATATGAGCCGATCATTCGCGTGTTGAAGAAATATTTGGCGACTTGCGGGACCTATTACCTTTCGGAATTGTATGCTCAAGGGAATAACGATTATATGATCCATAAATTTAATATGAGCCTGACCGACGAAGAACGGGCGTATATCGGCAAGATACAGAGAGAAAATGAAGCGGTCAAGGTGGTGGCGGAATCAGATAATTATCCGATCAGCTTTTACAATGACAGAGAAAAGGAATTTCAGGGAATCGCGCCGGACGTTCTCAAAGAAATGAGCGCTTTAACCGGTATAAAATTTGTACCGGTCAATGAGCCGAATGAGCCGCTGACGGCATTGACGGAGATGGTTCAGACCGGACAGGCGGCGATGATTGCGGGAATGATGCTGGCGACTGAAACCGGCGGCGATGGTTTCTTGTGGGCCGACAATCCATTTTCTTCTGATCGAAGCGCGCTGCTGACGACGGCGGAACATGCGGACATCTACATCAATCAAATTCCGTATGTGACGGTTGGCCAGATTAAGGACAGCATTCACGAGAATATTTACGACAAATGGTTTGTAGAGAATGGGAACAGCAAGTATTATTATACGCTGGAGGACGCCTTCCAGGCGCTGAGAAACGGCGACGTCGATTTTATCATGGCTTCTGAAAATTCACTCCTGAATCAGACCAATTATCGCGAAGATCCGGGATTTAAATCGAGTATCGTATTCGATCGGCAGCTGGTGTCCAGCTTTGCCTTTAATACGGATGAGGAGTTATTGCGATCGGTCATCAGTAAGGCGCAGCTTTTGCTTGACCTTGAAACGATCAATAATCACTGGCGGTATAAAGCCTTTGATTATCAAAGCAAAAGGATGAAGGACAGCATTCCCTATATTTTGCTGTTTTTCGGGATACTGGTGCTCGCGGTGATTGCCTTGCTCCTGATCTATTTAAAAAACAGACGGCTGGGCAAAAATCTGGAAAAGCTGGTTCAGATACGGACGAATGAGATTGAGCGGCAGGCAATGACCTTGACAGCGATATTTTCTACGATACCGGATCTGATATATTGCCGGAATTTGGAGGGAAATTTTACGCGGTGTAACGATAGCTTCGAGCAATATGTGGGGAATAAAGAGGAGGATATTATTGGGAGATCCTACGAGATGCTGTTCGTGGATAGCCGTGATGCGCAGGAGGAGCATAGCGATGTGGATGCGGAGGTCATTAGAACAAAGAGCGTGAAGGTGATTGAGGAAAATATCTATTCACCGCGATACAGGGTTTCAAGGCTTTTTGAGACGATTAGAACGCCGCTGATCCGGAATGGAAAAGTCGTCGGTATTATGGGGATCGCCCGTGATATCACGGAACGTAAGGCCATTGAAATGATGGCAATGGCGGCCTCGCAGGCCAAAAGTAATTTTTTGGCGCAAATCAGCCATGAAATACGCACCCCTTTGAATGCGATCATAGGGATGACCCATATTGCCAAGAACTCGGTCAAGGATGAAAGCAAAACCTTGGATTCCCTTGAAGAGATTACCGTAGCCTCTTCGCATTTGCTGAAAATACTGAATGATGTGCTTGATCTGTCAAAAATCGAAGCGGGAAGATTTGAAATTTCACGGGAACCCTTCCGGTTGCTGTCGATTTTCGCGAGTATTTCCAGTATCGTCTCCCAACGTTGTCAGGAAAAAAAGATTACCTTTAAGACCAATATTGATGAATTGCCGGATATTTACTTAGTAGGCGATGAATTGCGCTTAAATCAAGTGTTGATTAATATTCTGAGCAACGCGGTAAAGTTTACCGATGTTGGCGGTGATATTGATCTCCGGGTCGAAATGGTGAGGCAGACTCCGGCGGAAGCGGAACTGGCTTTTGCCGTGTCGGATAACGGCATTGGCATGTCCGCGGAACAGCTGGAAAAGATTTTTGTCGCCTTTGAACAGAGCGATCGCACGATTGCTTCCCGTTTTGGCGGCACAGGCTTAGGCTTGGCGATCAGTAAAAATTTGGTGAACTATATGGGCGGAACGATCACGGTGGAGAGTACCCCGCAGGTGGGATCAACCTTTAGTTTCACGCTCGTCTTCCCTAAAGCCGGAGCAAAGCCTGAAGCTCAGCCGCCGGCGCCGGTGGATGTGCTGAATTTAAGCGGCAAGAGAATTCTGTTGGCGGAGGATGTGGAGATTAACAGGATCATTTTGCGAGAACTTTTAGTGCCGATGAACATCATGATTGAGGAAGCCGAAGACGGGCAGCAGGCGTTGAATATGTTTACCCGTTCGCCTTCAGGGTATTATGATTTGATTTTTATGGATATTCAGATGCCGGTCATGGACGGCTATGAGACGACGCAAAAGATTCGGGGCCTGACGCGGGAAGACGCAAAAACCGTGCCGATTCTGGCGATGACGGCCAACGCTTATACAGAAGACGTGAATAAAGGCATAGAGATGGGTATGAACGGCCATATCGCCAAACCGATTGATTTGAATGTTGTGCTGCGGACTTTGGCGGATTTTTT
>JAITOS010000041.1 GCA_031289815.1 Peptococcaceae bacterium
CGACCCAGAGGGTGTTCCGCCCAGACATATTCGGAGAACAGATCGTGAATGAGTTCGTCCGGCGAATCTTCATACATCTTAACCTCTTCAATGACCACACGTTTTTCTTTCTCAATTTCTTTTTCATCAAATAAGGAGTGGAAAAACATATCGCTCAGTACGTCGATCGCTAAATCGAGGTCCTCATCCAGCACTTTGGCGTAGTAGCAGGTATATTCCTTGGTGGTGAAGGCGTTTAATTGCCCTCCCACCGCTTCCAGCGATTCCGCCAGGTCTTTCGCCGTGCGCTGTTTCGTCCCTTTAAAAAACATATGCTCGATAAAGTGGGAAATCCCTTCATATCCTTCCTTCTCATCTCTGGAGCCTGCCCCGATCCACAGACCGACGGCGACGGAGCGAACATGATCAATTTCCTCGGTAATAATTCTTATCCCATTCGGTAACGTTATTTTTTGAAACAAACTGCTTTCCCTCCTCAAATGCAGTTATTTCGTGTTTTAAGACGAAAATCCTTTAAAAAATGAAAAATCTATGGTCAGGGCGTATTTTTAAATCCCCACTCCAATAGCTTTTGCGCGTCGCCAAAACGATCCGGCGCCGCCAAGACGACGGCCACCAGTTGACGGCCCTCTTTCGTCGCCGAAGCCACCAGGCATTTACCCGCCGCCGTCGTCGTCCCCGTCTTCACCCCATCGGCGTAAGGATAGTTCCACAAAAGCTTGTTGGTATTCCGCAATTCCATCATCACGTCCGGCTCCTGAAAATGAATCGCGGTCTCTTTCTGACGGGTGACGGAAGCAAATACCGGATTTTGCAAGGCATAAACGGCGATCAAGGCCAAATCATAGGCGCAGGAATAATGATCCTGATGCGGTAAACCGTTGGTGTTCACAAAATGCGTGTTCTCCGCGCCTAAGAGCAGGGCTTTTTGATTCATCAGCCGGATAAATTGTTCTTCGGTCCCGGAAATATGTTCCGCGATCGCCACGCAGGCGTCATTTCCGGATTTAACCAGCGCGCCGGTGATTAATTCGTATAGCGTCAATCGTTCTCCGGGATCGAGATGAATGGTCGATTCGCCCACAGCGGCGGCTCTATCGCTGACGGTTACGATTTCGTTCGGGCTGCCCAACTCCAAGCCTAAAATCCCGGTAATCATTTTGGTGGTGCTGGCCGGCGCTCTTTGTTTATAGGCGTTTTTCTCCCATAAAACCTCGCCGCTGCCCGCGTCCATCAATATGGCGGCCGCCGCGTTTAATACCAGCTTCTCCTGCTCAGTCGCTGAGCTTTCGCTCTTTTGGCTCGAATCCGCCTGAGCCTGCGGCAAGCGCGGCTGGAAAGGTCCTCCCAGAACGTTTCCCAAGATCAGAAAGACGCAGATCAAAACTCGTACCCGGCTTTGCCCGGACATATTACCACCTCAGTTCATTCGCTAGTATTGCCGGTTTCTCCGAATCTTATCAATTCATCTAAGGTGATAAAGCGAAATCCTTCCTTTTTCAGCTGGATCAAAATCCCCGGCAAGGCTTTTACGGTATTCTCTTTGGGATGCATTAAGATGATCGCCCCGCACCGGTCGGGCTGAACGCCGAAGCGAACGGCTGGCTCGACTACGCGCTGTGTGATCCGTTCCGGCGTGCTTTCCGGCTTCCAGTCGATCGTATCCAGGGTCCACAGCGTCGTTATATAGCCTGACTCCGCCGCAGCCCGTAGCCCGGAAGGGCCTGATTCCCCATACGGCGGCGCATAGTATTTGGTTTGATATCCCAAAATTTCTTGAATGACGCTCTCCGTTTTTTGCAATTCTTCCTGATTGGCCTCTAGCGACAGATTATCCGGATGAGGGTGACGATAGCCGTGATTTTCGATCTCGTGTCCCTCCGCCGCCATCTGTTTTAACAGCTCCGGATGGTTTTTCGCCCAGCGTCCCGTAACAAAAAACGTTACCCGCGCCTGTTCTGTTTTTAGTATTTGAAGGATGTCCGGCAGATATTCTTCTCCCCAATCCACATTGATGGTCAAAGCCATCACCTTCTCTTGCGTCTTCACGCTCTCTATCGGCTTTGCCGCTGGAATCCCGGAAGTTGTGAAGCTAAATTTTTCCGCGAAAAAATGCCACAGCAGCAAACACAGAACTCCGCCCAAAATCACCAGATATTTATTTATCCTTATTTGCAGCGTCAAAATAAAATCCCCCTCTCACCTATCATGTATGCGGAGGGGGAAGCAGAGATTCTATGATTCTTTTATCATTCCATTTTTTTAAATCCGTCAGGCGCGCCTTGGCGCTAAGCGCCCAGCGCTTCTTTACGCGACAGATTTAAGCGGCCCTGTCTATCAATACCGATCGCTTTGACGATGATTTCATCTCCCAGCCTCACGATGTCTTCCACCTTTTCCACGCGATCCTGGGCCAACTGGGAAATATGAACCAGCCCTTCCTTGCCGTTGAGTCCCAATACGCCGGGGATGACCTCGACAAAAGCGCCGAAATCCATGACGCGCGTAACCTTGCCGGTGTAGATTTTTCCTACCTCCACCTCTTGCGTCAGCGCTTTGATAATATCCAGGGCTCGTTCGCCCGCGCCGCCGTCCGCAGCGGCGATAAACACCCGACCGTCGTCCTCAATATCAATTTTAACGCCCGTTTCGTCAATAATCTTCTTAATCGTTTTCCCGCCCGCTCCGATCACATCGCGGATCTTGTCCGGATGGATGGAAGAGCAGATAATTCGGGGCGCAAATGAGGAAAGCTCCTGACGCGGCTGGCCGATGACCGCCGTCATCCTATCCAGGATAAACATCCGTCCCACCTTCGCCTGTTTTAAGGACTGAGCCAGAATATCACGATTCACACCCTTGATCTTGATATCCATCTGCAACGCGGTAACGCCCTTGGCCGTCCCGGCGACCTTAAAGTCCATATCGCCGTCGTGATCTTCCAAGCCCTGGATATCCGTCAGAATCGCAAACTGCCCTTCTTCTTTAATTAAACCCATCGCGACGCCGGCTACCGGCGCTTTAATCGGCACGCCCGCGTCCATCAGGGCAAGGGTACTGCCGCAAACGGAAGCCATCGAACTCGAACCGTTCGATTCCAAGACTTCCGAAACCAAACGAATCGCATAAGGAAATTCATTGCCATCGGGAAGCACCGGCAGCAAGGCCCGCTCCGCCAAGGCTCCGTGTCCGATTTCCCGCCGTCCCGGCGAACCCATGCGTTTGACTTCTCCGACGCTGTAAGGAGGGAAATTATAATGGTGCATATAGCGCTTGGAATCCTCCAGGCCAAGCCCGTCCAAAATTTGTTCTTCGCCCGCCGAGCCCAAGGTCGCCACTGTGAGAACCTGTGTCTGTCCGCGCGTAAACAGCCCCGTGCCATGGGTGCGCGGCAATACGCCGACCTCGACCGTGATCGGGCGAACTTCGTCCAGCGCCCGCCCATCTGGACGGATATGCTCAACCGTAATCAAGCGCCGCACCAGACGATGGAAGATCTGTTCAAATATCTGCTCCACTTCTTTGATCTCTTCCGAGTATATCTCCTCAAAGTGGCTCAGAACTTCTTTCTTCACTTCTTCAACCGCCGCTTCGCGCGCTTTCTTTTCTTCCACCCGGATCGCCTGATCTACCCTGGCTTCCGCAAAAGCAGTCACCGCTTGCTTGATTTCAGCGGCTGCGGACTTGCTGCTGAACTCGGTCTTTTCTTTAGCCAAGCCCAGGCTCAACGCCTCTACGCGGTAGTCCTCGAGGAATTGGGCAATCCGTTGAATCTCCTGATGTCCAAACATAATGGCTTCCAGCATGGCTTCCTCCGGAACTTCATTCGCACCGGCTTCCACCATCATCACCGCATCCTTCGTTCCGGCTACCGTCAGGTTGATTTGACTGACAGCCGCTTGCTCTACCGTCGGATTGATCACAAATTCGTCGCCGATCAGACCCACCGTCACGGCTGCGACCGGGCCGTCAAAGGGGATATTGGAAAGCGTCAACGCTGCGGAAATGCCGTTAATCGCGCTGATATCCGACGCGCAATCCTGATCGACGGACATGACCGTCGCCACCAATTGGACTTCATTGCGATACCCTTCCGGGAACAGAGGCCGTATGGGGCGGTCAATTAAACGCGCGGACAATATCGCTTTTTCGCTGGGACGCCCTTCTCTTTTGATAAACCCGCCCGGAATCTTCCCTGCGGCGTACATACGCTCTTCAAACTCTACCGTCAACGGAAAAAAATCAATCCCCTCCCGCGCCGAGGTGTTCGCCGTCGCGTGCGCGGTAATCACTGTATCGCCATAGCGCAGAAAGATAGCGCCGCCCGCCTGTTTAGCGAGCCTACCAGTTTGGAAGGTCATCGTTCGCCCTCCAATTTGCAGAGACTTTTCTAGAATATTCTGTTGCACTTTCGGATCCTCTCCTTAATTCTTCATCCATTCACACTCAAACTTGTCATTTCTTCGACATAGGCCTATTATTTCCTGCATTTACAAGAAAAAAACTCTTGAAAATCTCATATAAAGGGGCTGTCTCCTCATGATTTTTCCATCATTATTGAGACAGCCCCACAGGATGACCACGATGAAATTAACGCCTTAATCCGAGTTCCGTAATGATTTGACGGTAACGGTTAAAATCCGTATCCTTGAGATAGGCCAGCATCGCCCGGCGCTGACCGACCATCTTTAACAAACCGCGCCTTGAATGGTGATCTTTCTTATGCGTCTTGAAATGTTCCGTCAGATAAAGAATTCTTGCCGTTAGCAGGGCAATCTGGACTTCCGGCGAGCCTGTATCGCCTTCATGCTGTTGGTGTTTGGTGATAATTTCCTGTTTTTGCTCCAGAGTTAACATTGAAGCGCCTCCAATCATTTTTTCATCCCCGATCTTCCCAGAA
>JAITOS010000128.1 GCA_031289815.1 Peptococcaceae bacterium
AAAAAGATCACCGGCAGTAAAGAGACTATATCATCCATCGTCGTCCCCCCTATTTCAGCGGAGAAGTCTGTCCGCCGGAATCATTCTTGCCGGAATCGGCAATATTCGTTCTCATGCTGGTATCCGCCATGATATTCTGCATATGGTAATAATCCATAACCCCAATATTCCCTTCCCGCAAGGCTGCCGACAGGGCCAGCGGCACTTCCGCCTGGGCTTCCACGACCTTGGCCTGCATCTCCTGCACCGAGGCTTTCATTTCCTGTTCCTTGGCTACCGCCATAGCTCTTCTTTCCTCGGCTTTAGCCTGAGCGATCCGTTTATCGGCCTCCGCTTGATCGGTTTGCAATTGCGCGCCGATGTTTTTGCCCACGTCCACGTCGGCAATATCAATAGACAGGATTTCAAAGGCCGTCCCGGAGTCCAGCCCTTTGGACAGCACCGTGTGCGAAACCATATCCGGATTTTCCAGCACCGCTTTATGCGATTCGGAAGAACCGATACTGGTGACGATCCCTTCGCCGACGCGGGCGATGATCGTTTCTTCCCCGGCGCCGCCTACCAGGCGGTCGATATTGGCTCGCACCGTGACCCTGGCTTTGACCCTCAGCTCAATCCCATTCTGCGCGACCGCCGAAACGATCGGCGTTTCAATGACCTTGGGATTGACCGACATCTGCACCGCCTGAAGCACGTCGCGTCCGGCCAGGTCGATGGCCGCCGCCCGTTCAAACTGCAAGGGAATCGCCGCCCGTTCCGCGGCAATCAGGGCGTTGACCACCCGGTCTACATTCCCGCCCGCCAGATAATGCGCTTCCAGCTGCGCCGTCGAGATGTTCAGTCCGGCTTTATGCGCTTTGATCAGGGGATTGACGATTTTAGCCGGCGTTACCCGGCGCAAACGCATCCCGATCAGGGTAAAGATCCCTACATTGACGCCTGCCGCTAAAGCGGATATCCAGAGTCCCACCGGGATAATCGTGAAGAGAATCCACAGGATAATAACGATTAAAACCAACAATATAAGCGACATCATCAGACCGGAACTGCTCGCAAACAATTGAAATTGACTCATATTTTCGCCCGACGCGGGCTTCACCTCCATGATATTTTATTCTTTGACCCCTATTTCCCTCACCACGATCCGGAGTCCTTCCACCGCGATGATCTGTATTTTCGCCCCGTTGCTGATAAACCCCCCTTCCGTCACCACGTCCAGACGCTCCCCGTCAAATTCCCCCGTCCCCGCCGGCC
This sequence comes from Peptococcaceae bacterium, assembly GCA_031289815.1. Lineage (GTDB taxonomy): Bacteria > Bacillota > Desulfitobacteriia > Desulfitobacteriales > Desulfitobacteriaceae > JAITOS01. The sequence continues at coordinate 1,255 of JAITOS010000128.1, forward strand.
GTAGCAGGCTCAGCGCCCGTCCTTCCTTGCCAATATAGCCCACATAATCCGGTTTGGGCGCCACGTAGCCCTCCTCGTTGGACTGTCTTTCCCTTAAAGAAAGCCTCTGCCACAGCCATCGCGTCTTGGAAAAGCGGAAGCTCAAGCCCAATAGGACGGCTAAAACAAGCAGCAGCGCCAAGGTGCAGTAGATACCTTGCTGGATACTCTCCGCCGACAAGAAAATTCCCGCAATCAGCGCCAGCAAACCGAGTACCCCCAAAATTCCGCCGGGAAGCAAGATTTCCATGATCAGAAGCACCAAGCCCAGGATAAATAAGAAAATAATGTCCATCCGTCATCCCTCCTCTTTAGAATTTTCCGGCGAATTCCGTTCTCCGGCCATCTTCTCCAGCCAGTTTCCGGCAATCTGTTTATATACATTCGCCCTCGCTAACAGATTGAGAATCATCAGGGTTACGCCCGCCGTGGAGCGGTCTTCTTCCCGCATATCCTCAGGCGCCAGAGAATCCTCCACTTCCGCCGCTAACTGACCGATCATCTTTTCCCAATCTTGCCGCGTGCGGTCGAATATATCACTATAGTATCGGTAAAGTTTGGCCGGATGAATCCGATCACCGGCCTGATCCGGTAAATCCTGATTCACAAAGCGCAACAGGGCGGAGATTTGCTCCAGAGGCAAAATATTTCGCAGATCATTGATAAGAAGGATATTCGCCACCTGTTCCCGATTATACTTTTTCTTATAAGGTTTCGATAGATATTTTCTCCGCACCCAATTTTGAATATGCAGGCGGTTAATATCATTTTGACTGACCTTTTGCGCGATCTCCACGACCTGGGAGAGCATCATGGAATCGAGTTCCAGATAAGGCAGCGCTTTGGTCTTGGGCTCTACCTGATTGGCAAGCCCCAAAATTCCCGTTAAATGCTGGGTATTCAGCGGAATCATCTCCCTGCATCACTGCTGTAATTGTATTCCTGCTTATATTATATGATCATTGCGATCTCTTGTAAATATGTTTTTATCTGAGCAGGCTGCCGAAAATTTTAGGCATTTAAGAAATTTTTTGAAAACCCGCTAGGATATAAGAGGTAAAATATAGTATAATTCAAAATGTAAAATGATTTTTAGCAATGGAGCCTATCATGAAAACAATGTGATGATAGAGATATGGAGGATGAACAGCATGAGGGTAAAAAGAGGGACGCTCATTTTCATGGCCATGTTTATGGTTTTCAGCCTGACGGGCTGCGGCCAAACGACGGTGGGCCCGGCTGCCAATAACGGCGACCTGTCCGCCGCCTACACGGACAGCAACGGTGATTTGACCGCCGACCTGCCGACGGACTCCAAACTGTGGCGAGACCCAGAAGTCCTTACGTTTTCCTACGCGCCGCTGGAAGAGGCCGGAGCCTACGCGGACATCTTCGACGATTTTGTCAGCTTCCTATCCGAAAAAACCGGGAAGCAAGTGGTGCAGAACGTGATGGCGTCTAACTCAGCCGGACTGATCTCCATGCGGGACGGCCAGCTGGACATCGGCAGTTTTGCCTCCGGCACGACTTGCTACGCCGTGAACCTCGCGGGCTACGTACCCTGCTCGGTCAAAGGTTGGGCGGACAGGGCGCAGGGCTATTCCCTCGCCATCCTCGTCCGTGCGGACAGCCCCTATACCCAGCTTGCGGAAATGAAAGGCAAAAAAGTCGCCCACGCCAACGAGAGTTCCAATTCGGGGCATTTGGCGCCTCTGGCCCTGCTGCCCCAGGAGGGCGTCGTTCCCGGTACGGACTATGAGATTCTCTTCTCCGGCAGTCATGAAAACTCCGTTTACGGCGTGCTGGACGGCGCCTATGACTTCGCCTGCGTCGCGGCCAGAAGCAGTGTGTTTGACCGTATGGTCGCCGACGGGCGGGTCAATGAAGACGACTTCCGCATTATCTGGCTGAGCAGTACCTTCCCCACTTCCTCGTTCGGCTACGCGCACGATCTGCATCCCGACCTCGCCGCGAAGATTAAGGAAGCCTTTAACGACTATAAGTTTACGCCGGAGATGACCGCCGCTTTCGGCGGCACGGATCGCTTTTTCCCAGTCACCTACATGCGTGATTACAGCGTCGTCCGTCTCATCGCCGAATCGGCCGGAGAGAAATTCGACGAGGCGGGTCTGCAAAAAATGATTGCGTCCGAATCCAAGTAACGCGTTTAACAGGAGGCGTCGGCATGAAGTTTCGTTTTGTATATGGTATCGCCGTGATCGTGATCGCCGCCGCGCTGCTGAGCGGTTGCCAGGGACGGGACGGAACCATGCGCGACGGGTACTATACCGCGGAAGCGACTGACTATGACAGTGAGGGCTGGAAGGATTTCCTCACGATCTATGTATCTGACAACAAGATTGTGACCGCGGAATTCAACGCCTACACCCGTTTCGGTTTCCTCCGGTCGTGGGATCCGGATTACCAACGCCAGGAAAGAACGAAAACCGGTCTGCATCCCAGCGAGTATTTGCGTACCTATACCGGCGAACTGCTCAATCTGCAAAACCCCGCCAGTGTGCTTGTCGTCGCCGGCGCGGAGCGGCAGCACCAGATATTTCAACTTTTGGCGGCGGCGGCGATGGTTCAGGCGCAAGCCGGCGATAAGACGATCGCCCTCGTCGCGCTGCCATGAATCAGGAGAACAACATCATGTCCGATTATCGAGCGCTACATAGGAAATCCGCCGGTCTCACCACGAGGATACGCGCCATCACCCTCTTGATCACCAGCGTAATGGCGGTGGGGCTGATCTTTGTCATGACGTTTTTTATGAACTCCCTGACGGACACGATCCTGCTCGAAACCCTCCAGCCAATGGCAAAAACAGCGGCGCAAGGCATAGAGGGAAATTTGCACACCCTGACCGGGAATTTTTTTACCCTGCGCGACCACACCATCATTGCTTCCGCCGACGCTGACATCGACGCCAGACGACAGGTTTTGGACGACGTCGTCTCCGGCGTGGAGTTCACCTGGCTGGGTCTGTATTTGCCTGACGGCGTTCAGCTTACGGGGACGAGCGAAGCCCCAAGTGACATTTCCGGCCGGACGTTGTTCAGCAACATCAAGGCGACAGGAAATCTGGTCATAGAGGATACGACCATCGGTTTCAGAGGCTCGGAAATCAGGATGGGTCTGCCCGTAAACGCGCTGGGCTCGGAAGACGCAACGCCGGCGTATTATCTCATGGGCGGCTACGATTATGAGATCATCGACGATATTTTGCGCGAGATCAATGTCAGCCCGAACGGCATGGCTTTTATCGTCAACGAAGAAGGGCGGCTGATCGCACACAAACATATGGACAAAGTATTCCGGGGGGAATCCGTGACCGACAGTCTCGGTACAAGTTCATCTGCGGAAGCGGTATTTCTCGCCATGACGCAAGGGCAAACCGGAACGCTGGAGATCAAGGGCGCGCAAGACCGAAGCTTTGTCAGCTTCGCGCCGATTCGGGGCACGCTGTGGTCGCTGGTCATCCAAGCGCCGCGCAGCGACTACATTGCCGCTACCAATCAGGCGCTGACAATCACGGTGATCATTACCATCGCCTTCCTTGCCTGTTTTTCCCTGTTCCTGACCTTTTTTATCCGCAAGACACTCTCTTTCCCGCTCAAAACCATCACCGGCAACGCGGACAAGCTGACGAAGGGCGAATTTGAAGGCCTGATTTATCCCGCGGCCCTGGCGCGACAGGACGAAATTGGTCAGCTTGGCGCGGCGTTTCTCTCCATGTCTCAGTCCATCCAAAATCTACTGGGTGACATCACCCGCCTTACCAGCGGGGCCAAAGACGGAAAACTGGGCGAACGGTCGGACGACGCCGCCTATCTGGGCGGGTATCGGCAGATTCTTTCCGGTATTAACGCGACGCTGGACGCCTTCTGCTCCCATTTGGACATCATGCCCGAAGCGCTCATGTTCCTGGATCAATCGCGCCAGAGTATCTACCATAATAAGGCGATGGGAGAGCTTTTGGAACGCCACGGCTTTCACGCGGCGGACCCTCGCCTGTTAACCGCGCTGTTACCGCTCTATGAAGCGGATGGGCTGCCCGCCGCCGCTGAGGTTGTATTCACCTCCGTCGGCGAGGGAGCGAGCTTTCAGACCGATGTGGGATTGCCGGATATCCACGGCGGCGAAGAACGCCATTATGATCTCAGTCTGTGGCGCGTAGGCGGGAAGGCCGAGCCTTTTAAAAGCGGCGACAGCGCCTCGGTTTGCGTCATGCTGATCTTAAACGACATAACCCAGCTCACCAGAGCCAAGACGGACGCGGAGGCGGCCAGCCGCTCCAAGAGCGAGTTCCTCTCCCGGATGAGCCACGAAATGCGTACCCCCATGAACGCCATCATCGGCATGTCCTCTATCGGCCGGTCGGCGGACGACGCGGAGCGCAAGGAATACTGCTTAACCAGAATCGGCGAGGCTTCGCAGCATCTTCTCGGCATCATCAACGATATTTTGGATATGTCCAAAATCGAGGCCGACAAATTTGAACTGTCTTGTACGGAGACGGACTTTGAACGCCTATTGCAACGGGTCGTTAACGTCATCAATTTCCGCGCCCAAGAAAAGAACCAGGAGCTGTTTGTCAGGATTGGCCCGGACATCCCGGCGCGAATCATCGCCGACGAGCAGCGTCTGGCTCAGGTGATCACGAATCTGCTGACTAACGCGGTCAAATTCACGCCGGAGGGAGGAAGCATCACCCTTCGAGCCGAAAAAACCGCCGAAACAGCGACCGCCTGCACCCTGCGCGTAGAAGTTCAGGATACCGGCATCGGCATATCCGCGGCACAGCAAACGCGGCTGTTCACCGCCTTTGAACAAGTGGACGGCAGCATTTCCCGCCGCTTTGGCGGCACGGGGCTGGGCTTGGCCATTTCCAAGCGGATCATTGAGCTGATGGGGGGCCGCATCTGGGTAGAATCCGAGGTTGACCGGGGCTCTTCCTTCTTCTTCGAGCTTGAAGCCCCAAAAAGCGATCCGGAACCGGGCCATCCCTGCCCGCCAGACGTTTGGGCGAATTTGCGCGTATTGGTGGCGACGGGTTCAACGGAAACCTTCGCCTTATTCGTCTCCGTTCTCACGCCGCTGGGGGCGCACTGCGAAACCGCGATCAGCGGCGAACGCGCCCTTGCCGTTATGGATACCGAGGCGGAGAACCGCTTTAACATCATTTTTATTGATCTGAATTTGCCGGATATGACCGGTGTTGAGCTGACCAAGGCCATGATCAGACAGGACACGAAGGCCGCTTTGGTGTTGCTGACCAATGATGAATCCGGCAGTTGGGAAAACGAGGCGCGCGCGGCGGGTATCTCCATGTTCCTGCCCAAACCGCTGTTCCCTTCCGCTCTGATTGATTGTATCAGCGCCTGTGTGGAATTGCGGGAACAAGGCTCCGGCGACGATCCCGCCGCTGATTCCATCGACGGCATTTTTGCGGGCAAAACCGTTCTGGTTGCCGAAGACGTGGACATCAACCGTGAAATCTTAGCCGCGCTGCTTGAATCTACAGGGCTCAGCATTGATTTCGCCTTTGACGGGGAGGAAGCCGTGGAGAAATTTACCGCCTCCGGCCCCTACCAGCTTATTCTGATGGACATCCAGATGCCCAAGGTAGACGGTCTTGAAGCTGCGAGGCTCATCCGGTCTTCAGGGTTGCCCGGTGCGGACGCCATACCCATCATAGCCATGACCGCCAACGTGTTTCGCGAGGACATTGAGAAATGTCTGGCCGCCGGTATGAACGGCCATCTGGGCAAGCCCGTAGACATGGATAAGCTCATCAGCACCTTATCCCTCTATTTAACCTGATTCCCGCCTACACTTCCACTAAGCCTAAGCTGATCTCCATCGCCTGATCTACGCGTTGCATCGTTTCGTCGTCTAAAAAGGCGACTTTTTCTTTTAATCGGCTTTTATCTATGGTCCGAATCTGCTCAGTCAAAATCACAGAATCGCGTTCCAATCCGCTACGCTTCGCTTTTACTTCCACATGGGTCGGTAACTTCGCCTTAGCAATTTGAGAGGTGATCGCAATCACCACGGTCGTCGGGCTGAATTGATTGCCAATATCATTCTGAATAACCAAGACCGGGCGCGTTCCTCCTTGCTCGGAACCAACCACGGGGTTCAGTTCTGCATAATAAATTTCCCCGCGTTTAATTATCATCTTCGACACTCCATCATCGTTGTTTCAAAATACTTTCTCGTTTCCTCTTCGACGGTAAATAGCTCTTTGCAAATGGTCAGATTCAGCTGCGCCATCTCCAGATAACCTTGCCGCATCTGGTCACGAACGCCTTTCCTGCGCCGTTCATGTAGAATCCCATAAATTGCCTCCCTGATAAACTCGCTTCTTTTACGATTTTCGAGGGTTACAATTCCATCTACTTCTTCCAGCAGACTTTGTGGTAAGCTGATCATAATCCGCTTGTTCTCCGCCACCTCAGCACCCCCAAATTTTAAAAACGATCACGATATCTCATTATAGACACTTTGATGAAAAAGTGTCAATCAAATGATTCGCCTATTTAAACAAATTGGCAATAAAAACAAGTTATGGCGGCCTGTAATTTTTCCCACAGCCACAGCGCCCGGAAAATGCAGCCGCTCCTTAGCGGTGAGAGCCGGCCAGAATCCGTTGCACCATCGTTTCGTGCGCCTCTCTTTCCAACCGGCTGTCCAGGGAGGTAAAATCCCCCGCGAACCCCCGCCGCCGCCAGGCTAACTTTAAAAGCAAATCAGCTAAATGCGGATTTTTCGGCAGCAACGGCCCGTGTAAATAGGTTCCGAAAACATTCTTATAGCGCGTTCCTTCCCCCCCGTCTTCCCCGTTGTTACCGCAGCCATGAAGCACTTTTCCTAGCGGCTGGATTCCTTCTCCCAGGTAGGTCTTGCCGGAATGATTTTCAAAGCCCACCAGAGTCGCGTCTGACTCGCCGCTCGTGTCCGCCGCCGCTCTCAGCGTTTCATCCAGACGAACGACGACATTGCCGATACAGCGCTTATCGCCGGCCGCCGTCCATAGATCCAGAATCCCCAAGCCCGGCATTTTCAGGCCGTTTCCTGCTTGATAATACTGTCCCAGGAGCTGATAGCCGCCGCAGATCGCTAACACCACCAAGCCGTCCTCTATCGCCTGCCGTAATTCCCTTTCATGCCGTTGCAGATCCACCACCAGCAAATTTTGCTCCCGGTCGGAGCCGCCGCCGATAAATAAAATATCTATGTCATCATAATCCGGCTGTTCTCCCAGGGATTTTTTTTGTACCTCCGTTTCGATTCCCCGCCAGCGGCTGCGCGCCGCTAAAACCATCACATTCCCCCGGTCTCCGTACAGATCCAGAAGATCGGGATAGAGATGGCAGATTTTTAATTTCATACCCCGTCCTCCTTGCTCTTCCGGGTTTCTTGCCTCCCGGATCCCGCTCCCGCTTGCCTGCTCTTGGCCGCCAAAATATCCCGCAGGGGTCGCAGAGCGGTATAGGTCGGCAACGCATAGGCTTGTCCGCCGGAGCCCCAGTCTTTCTGAAGCAGTGCGACCGCTTTGGCCAGATCGTCTTCCAGCCGGATCTTCTCCTCGGTAATCCCGGCGTATTTCAGCCGTACCACCATATCTTCGGCTCTCAAGCCGGCGCAGATCACCAGCGAGATATTTTCCTCTATTGCCTGTAATAATTCAAAGTCCACATCCCACAGCCAGGAAACATCCCGCCCGTCCGCCGCCTGATCATTAATCGCCAGCAGCAGGCGGAGCGGCTGACGGCTGGCCGCGCCAAGAACGGTCCGGATCACCTGATTAAAACCGGCGGGATTTTTCACCAGGGTCAGGATCACCCTTCCCTGCCGTAAAGCAAACGCTTCCATCCGGCCCGCCTGCGGAGCAAAGCCGCGTAAGCCTTCCATAATCGTCCCGCTGGCAATCCCCAAGGTCTTGGCTGAACTATAGGCGGCCAAAGCGTTGTATAGATTATAATATCCCGGCAGCGCCAGAGAACCCTCCTGCCCGTCCACCTGAAAAACAATTCTTTGCTCTTCACAGCGCACTTCCCGCGCTTGAATCTGAGGCTCCGGCCGTTGATAGGTACATACCGGGCAGGAAAAACGCCCCAATTGCCCATAATGAAACAAGCTATACGCCAGCTCCGCCCCGCATTGCGGACAGAACCGCGCCTCTCTCGTTTCATCACTTCGCTCACTGCTTTCCGGCGTCCGCTCGACGCCGAAATAGACCACGTCTTGCCGTCCCAGCCCGAATTGGGCGACCAAAGGATCATCCGCATTCAGAATCAGCCGGGTACTTTCCGGCAAAACCTCTCGCACCAGGCGCACGGTGGTATCCAATTCCCCGTAACGATCCAGTTGGTCACGAAAGAAATTGGTAACGATCGCCTGGGTCGGCGTAATCTGGGCGCATAGCTGCGGCACGGTCGCCTCATCCACTTCCCAGAGAGCCAGTTTTGCGCGTGTCCTGCCCAGCCAGCCGGTATTCCGCGCCATAGCGCCGGTAATTCCCGTCACTAAATTCGCGCCGGCTTCATTAAAGGAAAACTTCTTCCCCGCCTGTTTTAAAACATTCGCCAACAGATTGGCGGTGGTCGTTTTTCCGTTGGTTCCGGTGACAATGATGATCCCTTCCGGATAATTCCCCCGGCCCAGATGGCTGATGATCCGCGGATCAAGGCGATTGGCAACCACCCCCGGCAGCGTCGTGCCGCTTTTCCCCAGAAGCCTGATCACCCCATCTGTGATTTTACATCCCCATAAAGCTAACCAGAACCGCCAAGTTCGCTTCAACCTGAAATCCCCTTTACCCTTTTGCGCCATCGCCCCGCGCCTGTTAAAAAATCATGCTATACTATTTCATCGTCTTCATTGTAGCATTACTCTAGAACTATTATCAACCGGCAGCGCGTCTTTAAAACATCAGGAGCTTCCAGGCCAAAACATTTTGAAGCCGCTGGCCGTTCAGCGGGCCAGCATATCCAGCAGCGGGCCAACCGCAAAACTGAGAAATACCCGGAACCCTTCCGCCAGCACCAGGGTCACGCCGATTTTTAGCAGCCAGCGCCTCCCTCTGCTGCTAACGTCTCTGAAAAACCGCTGATCATCCAAGGCGCTGGCTGCACTCCAGCCCAGCAGTAAGCAAGCAAAGAAAAAGAGATAATGTAAACCGTCCAACCTATCCAATACAACCCCCCCGCTTTCATCCTTATGTACGGGAGGGTTCTTTTAAGACGGCGTTTCCCTGCCGAATTTCAACAAAATTTCAATCCACAAACACTCGCGGCACCCGCTTGGAGATACCGCACAGCACCTCATAATTGATCGTTCCCAGCAAAGCGGCCATCTCCGTCGCCTCCAGCCGTTCCGAGCCGTCCGCCCCCAATAACGTCACTACATCCCCCGCTTTGACCTCCGGCAATTTCGTCACTTCCAGCATGGTGTTATCCATACACACCCGCCCGATAATCGCCGCCCGCTCGCCGCGAACCAACACCTCGCCTTGATTGGACAGCGCCCGACGCAAGCCATCCGCATAGCCCACCGGGATCGTCGCCACGCGCGTGGGATAGGCCGCCCGAAACGTTCTTCCGTAGCTGACCGCCTCGCCGGTTCCGATCACCTTCACCTGGGAAATCTTAGTCTTCCAGGACAGCACCGGTTCAAACCCCGAATCTTTACCGGCGTCCCGTAACGGCGGGAAGCCATACAGGATGATTCCCGGACGCACCAGCTCAAAATGCGCTTGCGGCATCTTCATCAGCGCCGCGCTGTTCGCCGTATGCCGGATGGGAATATGAATCCCGTGGATCGCTAGCTGTTCCAACACCTTATTAAACCTTTGCAATTGCTTTCTCGCAAAGGACAAATCCGCCTGATCCGCATCAGCAAAATGCGTGTAAATCCCTTCAATATACAAATGAGACAATTCCGCGCAACGGATCATTTCCGATATTTCGTTGGATTGAAAACCGATCCTGCCCATCCCCGTATCCACTTTCATGTGGAGCGTCGCGATTTTCCCCGCCCGCTGCGCCGCCTTTGACAGCTCCCGCGCCTGCTCAATGGAAAAAATGCCTTGAATGACGCCATGCTCCAACGCCAGAGGAAAGGAAGCCGCTGGCGTATAGCCAATGACCATCACCATCAGTTCCGGAAATACCCGTTTAATTTCCAGAGCTTCCTCCAGATGCGCCACGCCAAAACGCCGCACCCCGCATTCTTTCAAAGCGCCGACGACCGCCAGCACGCCATG
>JAITOS010000165.1 GCA_031289815.1 Peptococcaceae bacterium
TGGAAGCGCGCCGCAGCTCGCTGTCCCGTCTCGTTCAGGATCTGCGAACCCATTTGGACCGGAAGCTGGCGAACTATGAAGATACCTTGAGCAACGCCCGTCTTGCCCTGACGCATCAAAAGCGGGGAGAGCTGCTCATCGCCAATCTCTACCGCTTAACGCCCGGTTTGAAAGAGATCACGGTCGAGGATCTATATGAAGAATCAATGCCGCTTATGACCATCCCTCTGGAACCTTTACTGACCGGTATTGAAAACGCCCAGCGCTTTTTCCGTCTCTACAATAAGGCAAAATCCAGCATTCAAAACCTTACGCCCATGCAAACTGCGGCCAACGAGGAGCTGCGCTACCTCCAATCCCTGCACCTCTCTCTGGAACAAGCCTCCAACGCGGTGGAGCTGGAGGAAATCCATCAGGAACTCATGGATCAGGGCTATATCGCCACGAAGCATAAGCACGGCGGCAAGGGCAAAAAAGCCGCCGCCCCGGAACCCTCGAAACCGCGCTGCTTTACTTCCAGTCAGGGACGCCCGGTCTTTGTCGGCAAAAATAATCAGCAAAACGAACGGCTGACCCTCAAACAAGGCCAGCCGCGGGATCTTTGGCTGCACGTCAAAAATACCCCCGGCTCGCACGTTCTCGTCCCGCTGCACGACGGTGAAGAATTTCCGGACGACCAAACCCTTGAAGAAGCCGCCGCTTTGGCGATCTTTTTCAGTCAGGCCCGCGGCTCCACGCTGGTCGCGGTCGATTATACCCACGTCAAGCAGTTGAAGAAGCCCAAGGGCGCCAAGCCGGGGATGGTCATTTATGAACAAAACTGGACCCTTTATCTGACGCCGTCACCGGAAACGCTACAAGCCTTGTTTCAGACGGAACAAGGCTGACTTAAAACCAGCCCCGGCACGGCATTCAGCGTCCAAGGGGCAAAATCACCGGCCAAATAATGATAATACCCGGCGACGGCGATCATGGCGGCGTTATCCGTACAAAGCGCCGGTTCCGGACAGACGAATTCCACCCCCAGCGCCGCCATCGCCCGCGCCAGCTGGCTTCTCAGCGCCTGATTAGCCGCTACCCCGCCCGCGAGTAGCAAGGTCTGCGCCTGCGTGCGCTTTAAGGCCAGGACGCTCTTGCGCACTAAGACATCTATGACAGCTTGCTGAAAAGAAGCCGCCAAATCCGGCGTATTGAGCGATTCTCCTTTCATGGCCGCCGTATTGCAGGTATTTAACACAGCGGATTTCAAGCCGCTGAAGCTGAAATCCAGACTGCCCGCTTCCAACATCGCCCGGGGAAAGGCAAACGCGGTATCCTTGCCCGTCAGGGCCGCCTTTTCAATGCCCGGTCCTCCCGGATAGCCCAGCCCCAGCGTCCGAGAGATTTTATCAAACGCTTCCCCGGCCGCGTCGTCCCGCGTTCTGCCCAAAATGTGATACCGGCCGTGGGCTTCAAACAGCAACAGATGGGTATGGCCGCCGGAAACCAGCAAGGCCAAAAAAGGAAATGCCACATCCGACCGACGCAAAAAATTGGCATAGATATGCCCCTCCAGATGATGAACCCCGATCAGCGGTACTTTAGCGGCATAGGCGATCGCTTTGGCCCCGGCCACGCCCACCAGCAGCGAACCCACTAAACCGGGTCCGTAAGTCACCGCGACCGCCGATAGCTGCGGAAAACTCAGACGGGCCCGGCGCATGGCTTCCTCCACCACCGGCGCAAAATGCACGGCGTGTTCTCTGGAGGCGATTTCCGGTACCACGCCGCCATATCGTTGGTGCGTATCGATCTGCGAAGCAATCACCTGGCTCAGCAATTCCGTTCCATTCTTGAGAACCGCCGCCGCCGTCTCGTCGCAACTGGTTTCAATGCCTAAGATATAGCGATCTTTTTTTTCTTCAGCCAAGGCTCTCTTCACCTCAAATGGCCTAATAATAAGGCGTCTTTCTTGCAGGCAACGCTCTGATCATCTAACTCCGCCCACATGATCAGGGCGTTTTCCTGCGTATCTGAATAATAGGCTTTTCTGAGGCCGGCCTCCAGAAAACCCAACTGCTCATATATCCTCAGCGCGGCTTGATTGGATACCCGGACTTCCAGCGTCATACGATCCATCCCCTGCGCGCACAGTTCTTCCATCACCGTCAGCATCAGATATTTTCCCCAGCCCCGGCCCCGATGAGCTTCCGCTACGGCCACATTGGTAATATGGCCTTCATCCAAAATAAACCACAGCCCCATATAGCCTATGATTTCCTTTTCATACCCTAAAACATAATAACGGGCATATTCGTTCTCCCGCAGTTCCGTTTTAAAGGATTGACGCGACCACGGCGTCGCATACGCTTGTTCCTCGATCTTCATGACATATTTCAAATCCCGTTCCCGCATCCTGCGCACCGTTCCCCGGCGCAAGAGAACGCTTCCCTCATATCCGGCTTCGCTCATCATGGAATATTTCTCAGCCCTTCTTGTTTTTTCACCCAGTTGACTTCCGCCTCAGAGCGGCGGATATAGAAGGGCGTAACCGCCGCCGCTCCCCCGGACTGCCGCCATTGCCGCCAAACCTCCCGCACCGCGTAAGCGCCTCGCGGCAAGCGAATAAAATCCGGCGGGATCAGCGCCTTGCTCCCCAAGAACGAGCGGATAGCCTCTTCCGCTTTCGCCACAGCGTCTCCTACCAACCAAACAGGGTCCCGTCCGGCGTTCAGCTCCGCCAACAGCTCTTGCGGCTGAATCGCCCGCGCCGGAACGAAGCATTCCGGGCCTTGTCCCGCCTCATTCCAACGATAGCTCGCTGAATACCATTCATTTTTACGCGCGTCCAAAATCACCACGACCTCCTCCGGGCGTTTACAGGCCGCCCAGGCCAAGGCGTCCAGGGATAAAACGCCGACCAGCGGGATCTTCAAAACCTGAGCCAAGCCTTGCGCCGTAGCCAGTCCGATTCTGATCCCGGTAAAGGAGCCGGGACCGCGGATCACCCCGATAAAGTCCAATACGGACAATTCCCAACCGGCGGCGGACAACAAGTGATCGAGCATGGGTACCAGCCGTTCGGAGTGGGTTTTATCGATATGTAAAAAGCTTTCCCCCACTAAACTTCCGTCTTCTGAAAGCGCCAAAGCCGTCACCTTAGTGGTCGTGTCAATGGTGAGAAATTTCATTGCCCCTCCCCCTGCCGCCAACGGCAAAGCCAATCCCCCGCCGTCGCTTTAAAGATCAGGCGGCGCGGCTGCTCGCCATTGCCCTCAATCGCTAATTCCAGCCGGTCGTCCGTTAAAAGCGGCAACGCGATTTGCGGCCATTCGATGAGGGTGATCGTATCCTCTTGGAGAATATCCGCCGCCCCGGCCTGTTCGGCCTCCTCCGTGCTGTTCAGACGGTACAGATCCATATGGATCAAGCGGGCGGCGTCCCTCTTCGGCGTTGGCAAGAGGTATTCATGAATGATGGTAAACGTCGGACTGGTGATCGGTTCCCTGATCGCCAAACCGGCGCCAACTCCCTGGGCAAAAGCAGTCTTCCCCGCTCCCAGGCTTCCGTACAGGCAAACGACGTCCCCACCGGCCAGAATAGCGGCCAGTTTCTGCCCCCACTGAAAGGTTTCCTCCGGGGACCGGCTTTGCAAGGTTAATTCCACCGCGTTCTTCCCCCATCCGTTTATTCCGGGCTGACGATTTTCCCGTCAATAAATACCGCTAAGGGACGCGCGGTCAAAATAAACGGATGTTCACTCCAGACGACCAAATCCGCGTCCTTTCCTATTGCTAATGACCCGATCCGGTCGCTGACGCCCAAAATTTCCGCCGCCGAGATCGTAATCGCCTTTAAGGCTTCCTCCTCCGGCATTCCCGCCTTAGCCGCCAAAGCCGCGCAGAGCGGCAGCTGTTCTAAAGGAATCACCGGATGATCCGTCATGATCGCCACTTTTACGCCATGCTCCACTAAAATCCCCGGCGTCTTAAAGGTTTTATCCTTCAATTCCACCTTCGCCCGGTTAGTGAAGGAAGGGCCGATCACCGCCGGATACCCGGCCGCCGCTAATTCTTCGGCAATCTTATGGCCTTCCGTGCAGTGCTCAATCACCAAATCCACCTCGAATTCCCTGGCAATCCGGATCGCCGTCATGATGTCGTCCGTGCGGTGCGCGTGGGCGCGCAAGGGAATTTCTTTCTCCAGCACCCTGACGAGGGCTTCCAGCCCTAAATCCCGCTCCGGCAATTTATCCTGATCGTCCAGACCCTGTTCCATCTTTTCCCGGTAGGTGTTGGCGTCTACCAGCGCCTGACGCAGTAAAGCCGCGGTTCCCATCCGCGTCATCGGCATCTTTTTTTGTTCGCCGTACACCGCTTTAGGATTTTCTCCCAAAGCCACCTTCAATCCGGCCGGTTCCCTGACGACCATCTTGTCCACGACCTTGCCGCAGGTCTTCAAGACCACGCCGGTCCCCCCGATGACATTGCCGCTGCCGGGGCCGGTGAACACCGCCGTAATCCCTCCCAGACGCGCGTCCCGCAAACCCTCGTCTTCCGGATGAATGCCGTCGAGCGCCCGCATCTCCGGCGTCACCGGGTCGGTCATCTCATTGACGTCGTCCCCTTCGTTACGGAAGATTTCCTCTTCCAAACCCACATGGCAATGCGCGTCAATAAACCCCGGCAAAACCAGACAGCCTTGCGCTTCCAGCACTTCGGCGTCTCCCGGAACCGATATTTCCGGTCCGATGGCGCTGATCTTGCCGTCCTCGATCAGAAGGCTTCCCTGATATTCCTCTCCCGCCATCGTTTTGATCCGGCCCTGACGAATCACGATCTTATTCGCTTTCTTCAGCCTGGATACATCCCATTCTTTCATGCTCATTTTCCGGCCCTCCCTCAAATCGCCAAAGCTAACACTCGTTTCTATTGAATCGTCATACCGTCCGGAATGTCCCGCAAGGACAGGCTCACCCGGTTTCGTTCCGCATCGATTCCCAACACCCGCACCTTTAGAATATCCCCCACACTCACGACTTCCATCGGATGGCGGATATATTTTTGCGCCAATTGCGAAATATGGATTAAACCGTCCTGTTTGACGCCGATATCAACAAATGCCCCGAAATCGACGACGTTGCGAACCGTTCCCTCCAAAAGCATCCCCTCCCGCAAATCTTCCAGATGCGTCACGTCGCGCCTTAACAGCGGGCGGGGCAGGTCTTCCCGCAGGTCACGGCCCGGACGTTGGAGGGCGGCGATGATATCCCGGATGGTGGGCAGGCCCGCCTTCAGCTCTACGGCCAGTGCTTCCGGATCCAGTTCCGCCAGAACCCCTCGTATTTCTTCGCTCCGGGTGGGCAGATCGGCTGCCTCATAGCCCGCTTTTGCCAGAATTTGCCGCGCCAATTCGTAAGATTCCGGATGCACCGGCGTATTCTCCAACGGATTTTCCCCCGCCGCTAAACGGATGAAACCGGCGCACTGAATATAGGTCTGTTCTCCCAGGCGCGGTATTTTTTTCAACTCTTCCCGGCAGCGAAATTTGCCGTTTTTCTCCCGCCAGCCCACGATATTCTTGGCGATGGACGGTTTTAAACCGGCTACATACTGTAAAAGTGAAACCGACGCCGTATTCACGTCCACTCCCACCGCGTTGACGCAAGATTCCACCACCCCGTTCAAGGACTCCTCTAAACGTTTGGGCCGCACATCATGCTGGTATTGACCGACGCCCACGGCTTTAGGCTCAATCTTGACCAACTCCGCCAGCGGATCCTGCAAGCGCCGGGCAATGGATATCGCGCTGCGCAGAGAAAGATCAAACTCCGGAAATTCTTCTCCGGCCAGCTTCGAGGCCGAATAAACGGACGCCCCGGCTTCACTGACCAGGATATATTCCGCCTGGATTCCTTGTTCCTGAATCAATTCCGCCGCCACTTCCTCCGTTTCCCGCGAAGCGGTCCCGTTGCCAATCGCAATCAGGTGAATTTCGTGGGTGTTGATCGCTTCCAGCAATATCTTTTTCGCTTCCTCCCGCCGGTTCTGCGGCGGGTGAGGATAGATCACGCCCACCTGAATCAGCTTGCCCGTATCATCGACGGCCGCCCATTTGCAGCCCGTCCGAAATCCGGGATCCAGAGCCAGGATGGCTTTGCCGCGCACCGGCGGTTGCAGGAGCAATTGGCGCAGATTTACCGCGAACACTTTGATGGCCTGCTGTTCCGCTTTATCCCACAGCTCCGCTCTGACTTCCCGTTCGATGGAAGGCGCGATCAAGCGGCGGTAAGCGTCCGCTCCCGCCGCTTTCAATAACGCGGCGCCGACGCCCTTCTGAGCGTAAGCGCGGTTGATAATCTCCAGCATCACCGGCTCCTCCGCCGCGATCTTCACCGTCAGGAGCTCTTCTTTTTCGCCGCGGTGGACGGCTAAAATCCGATGAGGAGGGATGGAACGCACCGGTTCCTCATAATCATAATACATCTCATAGGCCGAGCGCGTCTCAACTTTCTTTCCGGCTGCCGAAATTACGCCCCGCCGCGTCGTTTCCTCCCGGATCAGCTTTCTGACCCGGGCGTCGTCCGAGATGATTTCAGCGATGATATCCAGCGCGCCGGCAACCGCTTCTTCCACGGTAGAAACTTCCATTTCTGGATCCACATAATTTTCCGCTTCTTTATAGGGATCTCCCTGGTTCTCCGGGTCTAATATCCAGGAGGCCAGCGGCTCCAGCCCTCTTTCTTTAGCCACGGTAGCTCTGGTACGCCGCTTTTGCTTATAAGGGCGGTAGATATCTTCCACTTCCTGCAAGATCAGGGCCGCTTGAATCTGACCGCTGATTTCCTCCGTAAGTTTCCCCTGTTCTTCGATTAAACGCGTTACTTCCGACTTGCGCTGTTCCAGATTTCTTATATACTCCAGGCGCTCCATGATTTTACGCAGCTGATTCTCATCTAATTCTCCGGTCGCTTCCTTGCGGTAGCGGGCAATGAACGGGAGGGTATTCCCCATATCCAACAGCTTGATCGTCTCTCTCACCTGCGTATGGCCCAAACCCAGCTCTTTGGCAATGACCTGCGGCAACTCCAAAACAAAGCCCTCCTTGTTGTAACTGTCCCTT
>JAITOS010000036.1 GCA_031289815.1 Peptococcaceae bacterium
GTCTTTGACACCACCCTGAGTTCCGTTTATGCGGCGCTGTATAAGGCCGCGGAAGATACAGTTGCGGAAAATGACACGCCGCTCATAGAAGATAATACGCTGGTCGTGGAAGAGACAGAGGTTCCGCTGGGCGGCGGTAGTGGTGGGGGCAGTAGCGGCGGTGGCGGCTACAGCTATGGCAGCGGCGGCGGTAGCGACAGTGGCAACAGCGGTAATAGTGGCAATAGCAATAACGGCGGCGGTGATAACACGGGAGGCGTTAATTTGGAACCAACGATTACCGTTGCTACAGCGTTTGTTTCCGGAGAAACCACGCAATATGCGGTTGACGTGACCTATACGGCGACCGCCAGCGCCGGGGCAAGCGTCTCTGAGGTATCCTATTCCATCAACGGCGGCGCGGCGGAATACCTTTATCTGCGCGGCGGGGATGGCGTAAGCGCCAAGGGTACGCTGGGAGCAGGCCGCGTCCTGCTGACGCCGGATGAAAACAGTATCGTTTTCACGGTCAAAGATACCGCCGGAAAAACAGCGGTCTTTGCCGTCGCGGAAAAACCGGTTTATGTCTTCGGAACGACGCCGGAGTATGACGACCAGTACATCAGCGCTTCGGCTACTAATGAAGGCTGGCAATATGTCACCAACCGAATTGTCGCCTTCGCCCAAAGCGGTGTCAGCGATGAACTGATTTACGCGGCGGTTTCCGGGATAGACGGCACGATTGTCGGTCGGGTGAATGTCATCGATATGTACTTCATCCAATTCGAGTCGTCCCTCAGCGAAGCGGAATTAACGGCGAAATGCGAGGCTTTGACGACCGGAGATGCGGCGGTGTTTGAGTCGGCGGTTCTGGATCTGATTTCCTCGGCTACCGTTGAAGCCGCCCCTACAAATGATCCGTGGTGGAACGTTGCGAACCGTCAGTGGGGATTGGACGCTATCCAAGCTCCAGAAGCGTGGGCAAGCTACGGCGGCTATTTCCGCGACGTTAAAGTGGGGGTTTCGGACAACGGTTTTCTGAATACCCACGAAGATTTGCAAATCCCAGCAAGCAATGTGTTCAATCGTTTTTTGGGAAGCGATGACCACGGAACCCACGTAATCGGCACGATTGGTGCGGTTCAAAACAATAATAAAGGGTTGGCGGGGGTAGTCAACGCCCGCCGGTCTGATCTCTATGGATATGATGTATTTACTTTAACGGACGATGGCGTTCAAGGTGCGCGAACTCCGGAGGCAATGGAAATTGCGGGGTTGGCGTGGAATGTACAGCATGGAGCGAAGGTTATAAATTACAGTATAGGCCGTGATGAGGGAACAAATTGGGCTAGTCGCAGTGCTCATTATAACAGCTACTATGGTCTGGCAATGAATAAGCTGCTAGATGGTGGGTATGATTTCGTCGTTGTCAACGCGGCGGGAAATGATGCGGTTGATGCAAACCGTAACGGAGGATTCGTTGGTGTTACAGATTCCGAGTGGGTGAGCCGTATCATTGTTGTCGGGGCAACAGATAAAAATGGAGATATAGCATCGTTCTCAAACTATGGTGGCCGAGTGGATGTGGTCGCTCCAGGTGTGGACATTTACAGTACAATAGCCACCAGTAGTACGGCATATGCAAACTACCAAGGCACATCTATGGCGGCGCCGCACGTGACGGGTGTTGCCGCCTTGGTCTGGGCGGCGAATCCCGGCATTTCGGGTACGCAGGTAAAACAAATCATTGTGGATTCGGCGAACGAATCCGGGCTTGCGGTTGAAGATACCCGCGGCGGTTCTATTCCGAGACAAACCTATCACCAGGTCAACGCCAAAGCAGCGGTTGCCAAGGCGATCGGAGAAACTCCGGCGTTGACGGCGGGCCGTCTGGCGGGCAAAATAGTTAATGCGGCAAACACGGACGTGGGAATAGGCGGCGCAGTGATTGCGTTGTACTCCGGCATTAACGATCCTCCCGTCCGGACGACGACATCCGGAACAGACGGGCAATATGTCATTGATAACATCGCGACCGGTCGCTATTACCTGACAATCGCCGCAGATGGGTATGTACCGGAAACCGGTTTTGTGCAAATCGAAGCGGGCGTAACGACATTTTTTCATCAGCTCAATGCCGTTCCCGCAAGCTCGGAGAATGGTACGGTCAGCGGCAGCGTGATTAACGCCTTCACCGGTAGCGTGGTCAGCGGCACGGCAATAACCCTCGATTTCCGGCGCGGGATCGATTATAATCCGGACTCGCCGGGTAATATTGTCGGAACCACGACTGCGGCAAACGGCGCGTATGCGATTAGCTTGCCCGCCGGAAACTACACGGTGACAGCCAGCGGCGACGGCTATATCACCACGAAGGCTTATGTTTATGCGCTGGGCGGACAGAGCGTGGCGAACCAGAATGTGGTGATCTCACCGGTGTTTGAAGAAGGCGCGATGGGTGCGGTTCGTATCGTATTGACCTGGGGAGAATTACCGAGTGATCTTGATTCTCACTTGGTTGGGCCGGCTGCGGGCGGCGGGGATTTCCACATCTACTTCGGGGACCAGAATTATGGTAGCTACGCGAACCTTGACGTCGATGATGTAACGAGTTACGGTCCAGAAACCGTCACCATTAATACCTTGTTCGACGGGACTTACGACTACTACGTTCACGATTTTACCAATCGCAGCAGCACAACAAGCGATTATTTGCGCAACTCCCAGGCGGTCGTGCGTATTTACAGCTCGGACAATGAGCTGCTCAGGACGTTTAATGTACCGACGGGCGGCGGGGCGAGTACGATCTGGAGTGTATTCAGCTTGGAAGTGACTGACGGTGTGTACCGCATTGTGCCGGTGAATACGATGCACAATGAAGTGACGTCAGCATCGAATGTTGGCCGCCGATCAACGCAAGACTATGAAAACGGAAACGAGGCATATCCGGAGTATCCTGGTGTAGATGAAAATCCTTTCGGATCATATGACGCCTATCTGGGCGAGGAAGAAGATATTATTGGGGATGGAACAGAAGAATATCCTGATTTCCTGGGTGCGGAATCGCTCTTGGGTGAGGAAGGACTTATTGGTGGAGCGGAAGAACCGTTCCCTCTAAGCCAAGAGTAACGATTCTATAGTTACAAATTTCCACTGAACTTAGCGACAAGACCATTAATTTGGTCTTGTCGCTTCGCATTTAAACACAAAACATATGCAGGGTACTGACGCCGCGTAGCTTAGTCACATATTTCTTGGGATAGACCACCACGGGTATAAGGAAGATCATCCCGTCCCGTTCGCTTGAACAATCAACTGCATTTTTGAAACGATTCGGGCGCTGTGGAAGGGGTTGACAAACCGGACACACAAGTGCTCCAGACCCAAAACCCAGCGAAGGGCGGACGGTTCCGCGAAAAGCGAGGCATGGACGCCGAGCGCGTCCCTTTGCGTCAGGAAAGGCGCAGCGGGACGAAAAGCGGAACCGTCCCCCCTGCGCTGACCCCGGCAAAAGAGGAGGCGAGTCCCTCCTTCGCGGGTTCCGGCAAACAAGAAAGCGCACCCGCACACCACCGCCGACTCCAAAAAGAAGCCAGCCGAACCACCACTCTTGCACCACGTATCGCAAAAAAACATTTCCTTGGCAGAAGCGCGATGATGATATAAAATAAAGAAGATCGAGCCTTGATGTATTAGAGGAGAGTGAAGCTAAGATGAGTGAGACGAAAATCTATCTGAGTGAAAAAGAAATTCCTACCCGTTGGTATAACATCCAGGCGGATATGCCGAATTTGCCGAAACCGCCGCTGAATCCGCAGACGATGAAACCGGCCGGACCGGAAGACCTGACCCCGATTTTCCCGATGGACTTGATTTTACAGGAAATGGGTACGGAACGCTGGATTGAGATTCCGGAAGAAGTTCGCGAACTCTACAAAATGTGGCGGCCTTCGCCGCTGATCCGGGCGCGGCAGCTGGAAAAAGCCCTGGATACGCCCGCTAAGATCTATTTCAAATATGAGGGAGTCAGTCCGGCCGGCAGCCATAAGCTCAATTCGGCGATTCCCCAAGCCTATTACAATAAGAAAGCGGGGATCAAGCGTTTGGCGACGGAAACGGGCGCCGGACAATGGGGTTCCGCTTTGTCGATTGCCTGCAAATTTTTCGATCTGGAATGCGTGGTCTATATGGTGAAAGTGAGCTATCAGCAGAAACCGTACCGCCGTTCTTTGATGAACGTCTATGGGGCGCAGGTTTTTGCCAGTCCCAGTGAACAGACCCAGGCCGGAAGGAAGATTTTGGCTGAAAATCCGAATAATTTGGGCAGCCTGGGCATTGCGATCAGCGAAGCGGTTGAAGACGCGGTGTTGCGCGAGGATACCAATTATGCTTTGGGGAGCGTCTTAAACCACGTGGCCCTCCACCAAACCGTGATCGGATTGGAAACAAAAAAGCAATTTGAAAGCCTGGGAGAATATCCGGATATCGTCATCGCTTGCTGCGGCGGCGGCAGCAATTTCGGCGGCTTAGCCTTTCCTTTTGTCCATGACAATTTGAAAGAAGGAAAAAAGACGCGGCTGATCGCCGTGGAGCCGGAGGCCTGTCCGACCTTAACCAGAGGGACATTCGCTTATGATTTCGGCGACGTGGCGGGGATGACCCCCTTGCTGTCCATGTATACCCTGGGGAAAGATTTTATGCCGGACGGGATTCACGCCGGCGGCTTGCGCTATCACGGGGCTTCAACCCTGGTTTCGCAGCTCTATAAGGATAAGCTCATCGAAGCGCGCGCGGTCGGGCAGGTGGGGACGTTTGAAGCGGCGTTGCTGTTTGCGCAAAACGAAGCGATTCTGCCGGCGCCGGAATCCTCCCACGCGATTCGCGCCGCGATTGATGAAGCGCTGCTGTGTAAAGAAAGCGGCGAACCAAAGACCATCGTCTTTTGCCTGAGCGGGCATGGGCATTTTGATCTGACGGCTTACGAAAATTATCTCTCCGGACAATTAAAGGACCATGCCCTGCCGGAGGCAGAACTAAAAGCGGCGATCAACCAGCTGCCGGTCATTCCGGGGGAATAGCGCCGGACGATTAATGGCGTCTATCTAAAACATAACGGGGAAGCGCTATTGATTTTCTTCAGGGAAATAGAATCCTTCCCGTTCGTATTCCCACTCATATTCAATAATAAAAGCCATTTTGGTATGCTATCCAAAATGGCTTTTATAGTTTTTAAAGGCAGTCGTTTATTCCCCGTCCAGGGTAAAGGCGGCGAATAAAGTATACTTGTCGGAGTCTCCGGGCGCTCTCAGGAAGGAAGCGATTTTGACGAGACGGTATGCTCCCGCTGGCAGCTCGCCGTAAAGCCGTTCCCAGTCGATAGTGATTTCCGCCGCTTGTCTGGCCGCGAGAAGATACCCTATGTCATAGAATCCCAAATTTTCAGTAAAAACGACGGCGACGTCTGCCCAAGCAGCATTATCTCGGCGTTGCAGCTTATAATAATCGCCATAGGTATAGGCGTTATCCGTGGCGTTTTTAAGGACAAAGACCGCTCCGGACGGCGTCAGCGTACCTTCTTGAAGCCGCATGACGATCGGCCATTGGCTTAAAAATTCGTCCAAGTCCCCGTCACGGATATCTATGCCGTTGCTGGGAGTTTCCCATCTGTTTACCAGAACGATGCTATCGGGTTTGCCGCTTTTCGGGGAGTTTACGATAAGCCAGTAGTCGTCCTCGACCGGATAGAGCGCCATGCGATAATATTCGGGAGGGAAATCCGCACTCACGCCCGAACTGCCTCGGTAGGCCGCCAAATCCTCAAAAACAAGGTCGTCGCCTTTCTTGGCGAGTTTCCGCACGTCGTCCAGCGTCATTTCGATGCCGCCCAGATTACCGATGCCGTCCGAGTTGCCCGCTTGTCCGAGCGGAATAGAATCGATTTCCGGCACGTCCGTGTTGATCAACGCGCAACCCGCGCACAACACCGCCGCCAGGGCCACCGCCGCGATGACGGTGAGGAACCGTGATTTTCTAAAATTCAAAATTTTCTTTCTCCTCTTTGTATGCCGTCCTCATCGAGGGCGAACGGAGTGCGGGCGAAAATTTTGCCTCTCGCCACAGCTCAAGACTGCGAGATATCGCCGTCGGTGATGGCGGCTTTTACGGTGGCGCCGGGAAGCTCACCCAGCTTTTTGATAAAGCCGTTGATAGCGTCCAATTCGGCCACGACCGTCAAAGAGATCATCGCTACCCGACCTTGTTCAAAGGGAATCCCCATCCGACCGCGGATAATCGAACTGTATTCGGAGATCAAATCATTACAGGGTCTCTGATGTTGGTGCGGTTGATTCAAAATAATACTGATAATAGCGGCTCTGCTCACAAGCGTCAGTCCTTTCCTTTGCTTACTATTTAGAATTATATCATTTTGCCGGGAAGCAAGCAATGGGAGGATAGCGGCGCTGTCTCAAAATTATCATCACTATCAGCGCGGACGGCATGTCTAAAACAGCTTACAGCGTCATAGCTTGGTAACAGGAGGGGAAAGGATTGACGCTGCGGGATTATTTTTTAGCGGAAAGAGTGAAGCTCCTCCCCGGAGGGCTGAAACAGCCGGAGGAAGCAGAGAGATGGACGCCAACAAACAGAGATGAGGCAGGGTGGGAGAGTATCGCCCACTGGTTCGGCAGAGCGCTGGGGCCGGTTATCGGGAGGGTGCGGGTGATTCCCTTTCAGGAGGCGGAAGAAATCCGGCTGCGGATCAAACAGCCGTTGCTGCTGCAAACAACTCGGCGCGATCATTTCCTGGATGAAAAAAGCGCCAGCGTTTCCTGGCAACAAGCCTACGCGGTGACAAGCGCCGATCTGCAAGAAGCCTTGGAGCGCATGACCTATTCTTCGATCTACGCGGCGGAGCAGGAGCTGCGGCAGGGCTTTTTGACCTTGCCGGGCGGACATCGGGTGGGCGTGACCGGGGAAACGGTGTGGCAGAATCAACAGGTGCAAACGCTGAAAAATATTTCCGCCTTGAATTTTAGGATTGCGCATGAGGTCCGGGACATCGGGCTGACGATCTTGCCGTATTTGCTCGGAGCGGATCATGGAATGAAACATACGCTGCTACTCTCGGCGCCGCGCGCGGGAAAGACGACTATGATCAGGGATCTGGTTCGTTTGTTAAGCGACGGCGTCCCCGGACTGAGGTTGGCGGGGCAGACTGTGGGAGTCGTCGATGAGCGCGGTGAGCTGGCCGGGATGCGGCAAGGAGAGCCGTCCTATAATCTGGGAATGCGCACCGATATTCTGGACGCCTGCCCCAAATCCCAGGGGATGGCGATGCTGGTCCGCAGTATGGCGCCGCAGGTGATCGTGACCGATGAGTTAGGTTCGCCGGCGGATGTGGAGGCGATCGCGGACGCGATGCGGACGGGAGTGAAGATTTTGAGTACGGCGCACGCCCATTCTTTCGAGGAAGCGCTGGGTCGTCCGATATTGAAACTCCTGATCGGGCAAGGGGTATTTGAACGGATAGTGATCCTCAGTCGGCGAAAGGGGCCGGGAACGGTGGAGAAGATCTTCGATCCGCGTGACGGGCGTGAATTTTTTAACGCGCGGGGGAAGGGCCGGTCTGAGGACTGAAGGTAAGGGATGAGTATGATCGCGGGGGGATATTTCCTTTTGGTCATGGGCTGCGGCGGCTTAGGGCTCTGGATCGCGGCGCGCGTGAGGCGGCGGCCTCAGGAATTGCGGGAGGCGATGATGGCGCTCACCCTCCTGGATACGGAAATATTTTGGAGCTCCACGCCGCTGCCGGAGGCGTTCGCGGCGCTGGAAGAGAGAATGGAGAAGCCGTGGCGGCTCTTTTTCGGCGAATTGAAACAGCGTTTGCGGCGGGGAGAAGCGGCCGGCGAAGCCTGGCGGGATACGATCGCCGCGCAGAGAGCGGTTTTTTGTTTGAAAACGGAAGACTGGAGCTTGCTGAAAGACGTAGGGAAAGGGTTGGGCAGATCCGATCGCCAGGAACAACATAAGCAGTTGGAGCTCATCCAGCGGCAGCTGGCGCCGCTCCGGGAACAGAGCGCCGTCTGGGCGGAGAAACAGGCGAAAATGTGGTCTTATCTGGGATTTATGCTGGGGGTCGTCGGCGTCTTGATCCTGATCTGAGGGGCTGGATGGGCAGGGGAGGAGAAAGAAGCATGGGCTTGGATATGGTGCTGAAAGTGGCGGGAGTGGGGCTGGTGGTGGCGATTATGGCGATTATGCTGGAGCAAACGGGAAAGAAAGAACAGGCGACCTTTGTGACCTTGGCCGGGGTGGTCGTCGTTTTATATATCGTGATCGAGGGCGTATCTCAGGTCTTTAGCCTGGTCAGAAGCGTATTTCAATTGTACTGAATAGGACGCGGACGGGGAGGATGTTGTGGAAATCTGGCAGATTGTCGGATTGGCGCTGACCGTTTCCGTATTGGGAATGGTCTTAAAACAAGTGCGCCCGGAAATTGCGCTGCAAATGACGATTCTGGCGGGGGTGGTCATCTTCCTGCTGGTGATCAGCAAGGTCAAGGTGATCATTGATTTGCTGCAAAATCTGGCCGGTCAGGCGAATGTCAGTTCCTATTATCTGCTGATTATTTTTAAGATTGTCGGGGTCGCTTATTTGGCTGAATTCGGGGCGGCGATCTGTCGGGACGCCGGTGAAGGCGCTTTAGCGGCGAAAGTGGAATTAGCGGCGAAAGTAGGGGTGCTGGTTTTGGCGATTCCGATTATCACCGCGATATTGGAGTCGCTGGTGCGGTTGCTTGCTTGGGGGGATTGAGTTGCGGCGACAGGGTGTGAAAATTTTACTGACGAGCCTGCTTTGGCTGAGCGGGCTGGCTTTTCCGGCGGCGGCGCTGCCCATAGAGGTTCCGGAGGTTTCCGTTCAGCTTCAAGGGATCGACGCGCTGGATGTATTTTTGACGGAGCCGCCGTTGGTGAGCGCTGATACAGGGTCGGAGGAGTTTGGCGCCGATATCGGCCAACAGCTTGACCTGACGGAAGTCCGGGCTTTTTTGGAGCAGTTGGACGCGGATGTTCAAGCGTCTTTGCCGGGAGTTTCTCTGAGCCGCCTGTTGGACGAGCTGAGAACGGGGAAGGTCAATCTGAACCCCGCTCATATCGGCAAAGCCATGAGGGATTTGCTGCTCAAAGAACTGCTGAGCTGCGCGCCGCTTATGGGAAAACTCCTGATTTTGGCGGTGTTATGCGCGGTATTGCGGCAATTGCAGGTCGCCTTTGCCGGGACGGTAGGCAAGACCGCTCGGATGATGACTTTTTTGGTACTGTTGGGCATGATCATCGCGGTGTTTCAGACGGTGATGGGCATCGCCAATATGGCGATTGATCAGATGACCGGCTTTATGCAGGCGATTTTTCCGGTGATGCTGACCCTGTTGGTGGCGATGGGGAATTTTACCGCCGCCGCCTTGTTCCGCCCTTTGGTTTTGGGAAGCATGGTATTTCTGGCGACCTTGCTGAAAACCGTGGTCTTGCCGCTCATTTTTCTGGGGGCGGTGCTGCATCTGTTTAACCAGATTTCGCCGCAATTTCAATTGAAAAGGCTGGCCGGACTGCTGGATTTTGCCGGAAAAACCGGTTTAGGCTTGGCGCTGACGATCTTTATCGGCGTCATGACGGTGCAGGGGGTGGCCGGCGGGGTCGCGGACGGGGTGATGCTGCGCACGGCGAAGTACTCGGCGGACGTGATTCCGGTGGTCGGTAAATATTTCAAAGACGCCGTGGAGATCGTCATGGGCTCAGGAATCGTCTTGCGCAACGCGCTGGGGCTGGTGTCCGTGCTGGCGCTTCTGATCATCTGCGCCGGACCGGCGGTCAAGATCATCGTCATGCATCTGGTATTCCGCACGGCGGCGGCCTTGATCGAACCGTTAGGGGAAGAGGCCCTGGCGCACAGCCTGGAGCAAACGGCGAAGAGTATCTTTCTCATCTTCGCGGCAGTGGCCTCCATTGCGGTCATGTTTTTCATAACGATTATCATTGTAGTAGGAACCGGCAATATGACGGTTATGCTGCGTTAGGAGGGATAAAATGGAAACCTTGCGGGCGCTGGTGCGTCATTTGGTGATCATTTTACTATTGGCGGTTTTTGTGGAAATGCTCTTGCCCAACGAGGCGATGCGGCGATTTGTTCGCTTGCTCATGGGATTATTTGTGATCTCGGCGCTGCTCCAGCCGATTACGGCCCTGCTGCATACGCCTTTGACGATGGACATTCCCGCCTGGGCGGACTTTGCCGCCGCTGATTTTCCGGTGTGGGCCGACGAAAACCCGGATCAGATGGCCAATTCAGCCGTAGTGGAACAGTACCGTCTGATCCTGGAAAATCAAATCAGGAGTCTGGCTTTAGGGGTAAAGGGGGTGCGGGAAGCGGAGGTGACGGTGTTGTTTACCGGGGAGCGGGGAACGCTATGGGAACAGCCGGAGATCGACGTCATCAGGGTGGCGCTGACCGTTGGGGAGCAGGCGGCGGTGGAACAGAGCGCGGAGATGGAACAAAGTGAAGAAGTAAAAGCAAAGATCCGGGCGCTGCTGGAGATCCCTGAAGATAAGCTCCAGATCAGGCAAAAATAAAGCGGGGAGGAAAAAGCGTATGAGCCACAGGCAGTTTTCTCTGGTGATTCTGGGGTCGATTGTGATTGCCCTGCTCCTCATCTATTGGGGAAAAGAAACGGCGGTGACGGCCACGGGCGCGGCGGCGGGGAACATCGAATCGATACAGGAAATGTCTCCGGATAAGATCACGCAATTAGAAGAGGCGTTGGAAAAAAAATTAAAAGAAAAACTGCAATTAATGAAAGGCGTCGGCCGGGTAGAGATTTTCATCAGCCTGTCTTCCGGCGTGGTCCACGAGTACGCCAACAATGAAAACGTGACCAAGCGCACGCAAAAACAGACGGATAAAGCGGGAGGAGTCAGTGAAATCACCGAAGAAACGAGCAATCATCAATTAGCGGCGGCCAGCGGTTCCAGCCAGCCGGTCGTCATCATGGAGCAGAGACCGGCCATCAATGGGGTTTTGGTCATTGCCGAAGGCGCCGGCAACGCTCAGATCAAAGGGCAGCTTCAAGCCGCTGTGCAGGCGTTGTTAGCTCTGCCTACCGATAAAGTGAGCGTGGAAGCGATGGCGGCGCTTTGAAATACTGTATACATTCGTAGATTTCATTGAAAATAAAGGCTCATACCTCTATAATAGTAAGATACGCTGATTTATGGGGATCAGTTAAGATAGAGCGACAAGGGAAGAGCGATGGCTATAGAGAGGGGTAAATTTTTTGAGAAAGATCAGGTTTACGGATACAACGCTGCGTGACGCGCATCAAAGCCTTTGGGCGACCCGGATGCACATTGAAGATATGCTTCCCATCCTCAAGAATATAGACGAAATCGGCTATCATTCGCTGGAGGTTTGGGGCGGGGCGACCTTTGATGTCAGCTTGCGTTATCTGAACGAAGACCCCTGGGAGCGTCTGCGGATCATTAAAAGCCACGTGAAGAAAACCCCCCTGCAAATGCTCATGCGGGGGCAGTCCGTCGTCGGCTATCAGCATTATCCGGACGATGTGGTCAGGGAATTTGTTCATTTGGCAGTCAAGAACGGGATCGATATCATCCGTATCTTTGACGCGCTGAATGACACCCGCAATATGCTGGCGCCGATTGAGGCGGCCAAAGAGGCGGGAGCGCACGTTCAGGGAGCGGTCGTCTATACGATCAGCCCCGTTCATACCCTGGATCACTTTTTGGAGAAAGCGACAGAACTGGTGAAGCTGGGTTGCGACTCGATCTGCATTAAAGATATGGCGGGCCTATTAACTCCTTATAAGGCCTATGAATTGATTACCCGCATCAAAGAAAATCTCGATATTATGGTGCAACTGCACAGTCACTACATCGGCGGCTTGGCGGTCGGTGCCTATATCAAGGCGGTGGACGCCGGAGTGGACGTGATCGATACGGCCAGTCTGCCTCTGGCCTTCGGCGCCAGTCAGCCGCCGGTCGAGACGGTGGTGAAATGTCTGGAGGATTCCCCGCAGGTGACGACCGATATGGATTTGAGTAAGTTGTTTGAGATTGCCGACTTTATAGAAGAACTGAGAAAAAACCGCAGCTTCGAGCGGGGCGTTACGCGGATTGCCTATATGCGCGTCTTTGAGCATCAGATTCCGGGGGGAATGATCTCTAATTTCGTGTCGCAATTAGAGCAGCAAAAAGCCGCCCACCGGATTAAAGAGGTCTTGGAGGAGATCCCCCGGGTTAGAAAGGAACTGGGCTATCCGCCTCTGGTCACACCGACGAGTCAAATTGTTGGGACTCAAGCGGTTTTGAACGTATTGAGCGGGGAAAGATATAAAATGGTTCCGGGTGAAGTGAAGGCCTATGTAGGCGGCTATTACGGCTGTCCGCCCGGAAGCATTGATCCGGTGATTCAAAAGAAGATCATTGGCGACGAAGAACCGTTGCGGCGCCGTCCGGCGGATCTCCTGGAACCGAGACTGGAGAAGGCGAAAAAGGAGTGCGCCGGACTGGCGCGTTCGCCCGAGGATGTGATCAGCTACGTATTATTTCCGCAGATTGCCAAGAAATTCTTTGAAGACAGGCAAAGCGGAAAGCTGCCGCCAAAAGAGCCGGAAACAAACGAACGGATATTGGGAAAAACCACCGATAAAGTTCCGAGCCGATCGGCAATGTTCAAGGAGGATAAAAAGATGAATTTGAGAGAAATAAAGGAATTGATTAAGCTCCTGGATGAAACGGAGATCAATGAGCTGAATCTGGAGAGTGAAGGCGTTAAAATCTCTATCAAAAAAAGCGGTTTGACGACGGTAGCGGCGCACGTACCCGCGACGGTGCCGGTGGTGATCACCGCGCCGGTAAGCGGCGGCGCGCAGCTGCCGGCGGTAAAAGAGGCGACGATTCTTGAGGTCAGCGAATTGGATGCGAATTATGAATATATTAAATCGCCGATGGTGGGAACGTTTTATGCTTCCGCCGCGCCGGAAGCGGAAGCGTTTGTGCAGACAGGCCAGCGGATCGAGGCGGGGCAGACGGTTTGCATTATCGAAGCGATGAAGCTGATGAATGAGATCGAATCGGACTTTGACGGAAAAATCATGGAAATCCTGGTTGAAAACGGACAACCTGTCGAGTTTGGGCAGCCGCTATTCGTGGTGGCCAAATAGGGGAGTGAAATATGTTTAAGAAAATACTCATAGCCAATCGCGGTGAGATCGCTCTGCGTATCATCAGGGCTTGCCGGGAAATGGATATTGCCACGGTAGCCGTCTTCTCCGAGGCGGATCGCGACGCCTTGCACGTAAGAGCGGCGGATGAAGCGATCTGCATCGGGCCGGCCGCCGGAGTCAAGAGCTATCTCAATATACCAAACATTATCAGCGCGGCGGAAATTACCGGGGCGGACGCGGTTCATCCGGGGTATGGATTTTTATCGGAAAACGCCCGGTTTGCTGACATTTGTGAATCCTGTCATCTTGTGTTTATCGGCCCGCCCGTGGAAGCGATTGAAAAAATGGGAGACAAGGCCAGCGCGCGCAAGCTGATGATGGACGCCGGTGTGCCGGTGGTACCGGGATCTGAGGATGTGGTGGACGACCTGAAAGCGATCGAGAGCATTGCCGAGGTGATCGGCTATCCGGTGCTGATCAAAGCGTCGGCCGGCGGGGGCGGTCGCGGAATGCGCGTGGTTCATAACGCCAAAGATCTGATGAGAGCGGTTCAGGCGGCGCAGAGTGAAGCCCAGGTCGCCTTTGGGAATCCCAAGGTCTATGTGGAAAAATACGTTGAGGAACCGCGACATATCGAATTTCAGATTTTAGCGGATAAATTTGGCAATGTGATCCATTTGGGTGAACGGGATTGTTCCATGCAGAGACGGAATCAAAAGCTGCTGGAAGAATCGCCCTCGCCCTCGCTGACCCCTGAACTGAGAGAGAAAATGGGCGCGGCGGCGGTGCTGGCCGCTAAAGCCTCAAATTACGCCAATGTGGGGACGATTGAATTTCTTTTGGATAAGCACGGGGCGTATTACTTCATTGAAATGAATACCAGGATCCAGGTGGAACACCCGGTGACGGAGCTGGTGACCGGGATTGATTTGGTGAAGGAGCAAATCCGTTTGGCCGCCGGGGAACGCTTGCGGTGGGAACAAAAGGATATCGTCAATCGCGGTTGGGCGATCGAATGCCGGATTAACGCGGAGAATCCGGACAAGGACTTTCTGCCTTCTCCCGGACTCATTGAACTGTATCATACGCCGGGCGGGCCGGGGGTGCGTATCGACAGCGCCGCTTATCAGGGGTATATCATTCCGCCGTATTATGATTCCCTGATCGGCAAGCTCATCGTCTGGGGAGAGGATCGGCCGGAAGCGATCCAGCGGATGAAACGAGCGTTAGAGGAGTATGTCATCTCAGGCGTACAGACGACCATCCCGTTCCATTTAAAAGTCCTGGATAACGCTTTCTTTCAGAGGGGCGAAGTGTATACGAACTTTATCCAGCGGCGGATTCTTGGGGACTAGCCTTTGCCAGAAGGAACAGGATTTGTTATAATGAGAGACGTGGATGCTGAGGACCCGCTGGGGAACCACTAAAATCGAACAAAGAAAAGAGGCGCTGGTATGGAAAATCCGGGTTTGAAGAATACGCTGGGAGCGATCCGCATCGCCGATGAGGTCGTGGAAGTGATCGCCGGTCTGGCTGCGTCCGAAGTGGAAGGAGTCGCCGGCATGAGCGGCAGCATCGTGGGCGATATCGCGCACATGATCGGCAGAAATAAAAACCTCTCCAAAGGCGTGAAAGTCGAGGTCGGAGAACAGGAAGCCGCCGTTGATTTATACATTATCGTAGAGTATGGCTATTCCATTCCGCAAGTAGCCCTGCACGTTCAGCAAATCGTGAAGGACGCCATCGAAAGTATGACGGGATTGAACGTCGTGGAAACCAACGTCTACATTCAAAGCGTGAGCTTTCATGCCAATGTAGAGAATAAAGAAGAAGAAAATCGCGTCAAATAATGGCTGGCGTGCAATCATCACGCTGAGGCACGGGAGGAACGACGGAATGCTGGCTTATGGAGTTGGCGTAATCATCATGGTCATGGCCGTTTGGATTCTGGCGATCGCCACCGGCTGGGGATTGCCGTATAACTTGGTAGATCAGGGGTTGGCCTGGTTAAGAAACAGCCCCTGGGAAAGCGTCGTCATAGCGGTCTTTTTGCTTTTTATCGGGATGCTTTTCCTGGTTCGGCGGACGCACAGCGGGATGACGGTTGTTATGGCCTCTAAATACGGAGAAATCAGCATTACGGAGGAAGCGCTGCGGGAAATCGTCGCCAGGAGCTGCCTGGAGCATGACGGCGTACAGCAGGTACAGGCGAATATCAGGCAACGGAAAGAAGGCGTAGAGATCATCATCTCCAGTCAATTCAGTCCAGAAGTCGTGATTCCGCGGCTCTCGGAAGAGATGCAGACCAAGGTCAAGGAAGATGTTGAGCATTATACGGGAATTCGCATAGCCGAGGTGAAAGTGCTGGTACGCGGACTTCAGGCCGCG